>NZ_KB898099.1:0-163369 GCF_000377425.1 Thioalkalivibrio sp. ALE28
CCGTCAATACTGATCCACAACTCGGCCTTGCCGACATCGACCCCGATCCGATGCGTTGCCATCATCACACCTCCCGAGCTAGCTTGGAGTGGTCTGTCGGGGCCTCACCGAACGCTGGCTTGCCATCTATCGTCGGTCCCGAGCCGATCGATTCCTTATCGGCGTTTAAGGTGAGGGGTGGGACGAACTCTCCTACCGTCTGTGCCACAGGCCAGATGCCAGCTTCGTCCCTCCACCCCGACAGACCCTTTCTAGGCCTGCCACGGGTAAACATACAAGCCTGCTTGCAGGCGAAGCCCCTGCCCGCGCCCGACTCTGGCGAACATGACATGCGCGGACCCGTTTGCTCCAGCATTGGTCCGATAACGATACACTTCGTCGATACATTCTCTGGTCGTCTGCGCAGGAGGCCATCATGAGCGAGTTGCAACGCATCACCTTTGATCCGGAAATCTGCGGTGGACGCCCTTGCATCCGCGGCACCCGGATGCGAGTGCGGGATGTCCTTGACCTTCTGGCGGCAGGGGCCTCGCGGGAGGAAATTCTGGAGGACTACCCCTACCTGACGGGCGAAGACATTACCGAGGCGTTGCGGTTTGCCGCGCGTCAAACGGATCACCCTGTTCTTCACGTCGCCTGAATGCGCTTCCTGGTCGACGCTCAGCTGCCGCCGGCCCTTGCGCGTTGGCTCGTTGACCAGGGTGTTGCGGCCGAGCATGTTGCGGATGTCGGACTTCTTGAGGCTTCCGATAAAGAAATCTGGGCGGAAGCTCTCCGAACGGGGGCCGTCATCGTGACCAAGGATGAGGATTTCGCCGTGTGGCGCTCCGCGGACTCGGGGGCCTATCCAGCCGTCGTCTGGCTTCGAATCGGAAATACCCGGAAAGCGGCCTTGCTCGAATGGTTCAAGCCGCTTCTACCTCGCGTGCTCCGGGCGCTGGAGAACGGCGAATCGCTGATTGAAGTCGACTGAGCGAGCGGCCCCTCGCTGAGCGAGTCCTGACACCACGTCTACTCAGGTGGAGTTGAAGTTAGCGGTCGTTCAGCCAGGCGGCCCACTGGGAGTGGGTGGAGACGTCCACGCCGTCGGCCTTCGCGGCCTGTTGCAGGTGGGTCTGCAGGTCGGCCATCAGTTCGGAATCCATCAGATCGGGCTCCAGGGTGAGCTGCGCATGCAGCGTGCTGTAGACGAGCTTGAGTTCAATTATCGGGTACTGCGACCAGTCGAGGTGGGCCATGGCGTCCGTTCTCCGTTTCCATCAGTTGAGTTATAGCCTGAGGGTGGCCTGCGGTGCCATTCAAAAGCACTTGCCAGGGAAACGTTGATTAATGTACACGCTCGCGTTGGCACCCCAGGTTTTCCGAGACAAGGCGCGGTGTGCAGCCGGTAGTGGTTCTACCGGCAAGGGCCGCAACGCAGGATCGGGGAACCTGGGGTGCCAACCCCGAAGGGGCTCGGCCTCTTTTGCGTGGGAACGGCGTTGCGGTTCCCTTGTGCAGAATGACTGCACGGCAGTCACCGCGCCTTGTTCGCACGCAAAAGCGACTCGAGCGCGAGCGTGTACATTGATCAATGTTTCCCCGGGGTGCGGAGATGTTTAAGCGCCGGGCACGTCTGCTGGTGGCGTCGGAACGCCCGGACGGGCGTGCCGCGCGCGTGGCGGAGCTGGCCGCGGCGGCCGAGTTCGAGGACTGGATCGAGGTACGTCCGGCGCGCGCGATGGGCGCGCTGACGGATGATGACCTGGCCTGGGCCGATTTGCTGGTGGCGGTCGACACCGCCGCCGCCCGCGCCATGCCCGAACATCGGCCCGCGACCTGCCGCCCGAAATACTGGCGCTTGCCCGACGAGACCGGCGCGGAGCTGGATCTACAGGCCCTGGAGGCCCTGCGTTGCATGGTTGGCGGGATGCGTATGCTGGCGCGGGTGGATGCCGAAGACGCCTGAGGGGCGTGTCGGCGCGTCCCGTCCAGTGTTCTTCAAGACGCGAGGCATTGCCTTGCGAATCCCGAGTCATCCCGGCCGCAGCAAAGCGGAGAGCCGGGATCTGCGGTGGTTACTTTGACCGGGCGTGTCAGATCCCGGATAACCGCTGCGTGGTTTCCGGGATGACGTCGAGAGAGGTGATCGGGGATACCCGGGCGTGATCGCGAGGGGCACGCCCGGGTTGGTTCCGACCGATCGCGACGGCGCTGTGCGTCTCGCGATGACGATGCTTCTCGCAGTTCGCGTCATGGCGAGGCTCCGTCAGGGGCCGTGGCCATCTGCGGACGCAACCGCTGAGGGTTGCCTGGCTCGGCGTCGGGGCTGTCCACGCGGCTCGCTGCTGCACGTCACGCGATGACGGGTCAGTTTTCCCTGTAGGCCTCCTAGTCGGGGGTGTAGGGCGTCGGTGCGCGGGCGTGCAGCTGGGCCAGGTGGTCTTCGTAGAGGGTCCAGATGCGCGGCGCGATGGCGCCGCGTGTACCGGGGTAGGTGAGGCGGTCGGGGTTGAAGCTGATCAGGCGTTCGATCTCGGTGCAGCGCAGTTCGTCGTTGATCACGTTGAAGATCAGGATCTGCGTGCCCTGGTCGGCGATGGGCAACAGGGCGCCGATGATGCCGGTGTCGTTCAATCCGGGCTCGCCGCGGGCGTCGCCGAGCTCGGCTGGGGGGCGCACCAGCGTCCCCAGCAGTTCCTGGTAGGCCTGATCACAGGCGTAGCAGATCTCGGGCGCGCGCAGCCCCTGCACCCGGGCGCAGGCCTGTTGCACGGTAGTGTCGGGCAGGGCCATGCGCTCCGGTGGAATCGGGATGCGGTTCGATTCGCCATTCGGCAGCAGGCGCGGTACCGCCTCCTGACAGGACGGGCATCGCCAGGTGGCGATGCGGGGGCCGTCGATTACGTTGCTGGGAGGCATCTGGCGACCCTCATCCGGGGGTTCGGGGCGGCATGCGGCGCGCGGTAGCGAACGCCTGGGTTGCTGGCTGATGAGGGCGGGGCCATTCGCGGGCAGGCTCGCTACCACAGGGGCGGGCCCACCGGTCCTGCCCCCTGGGTCGTCCTCGTTTCAAGCGAGCCTCCTGTTCAGCCGAAGTAGTCCGGTTCGTTACCGGGGCGCCACTTGATATTGCAACCGAGGCTGGGATGCTGCGGCTCCGGTGCCGGCTGGCCGGCGAGCAGGGCATCGCTGGCGGCGCGCAGGTCGCGGCCGGTGACCGGGGTGTCGGAACCGGGGCGGGTCTCGTCGAACTGGCCCCGGTAGTACAGCTTGCGATCGGCATCGAACAGGTACAGGTCCGGGGTGCAGGCGGCGTGGTAGGCCTTGGCGACGGACTGGTCCTCGTCGAGGCAGTACGGGAAGTTGTAGCCGAAGCGGCGGGCGTCGTCCTTCATCTTGTCCGGGGCGTCGTCCGGCACCGCCTGGATGTCGTTCGAGGTGATCGCGATTACCGCGATGCCCTTGTTCGAGTATTCGCGGCCATAGCGCGCGAATTCGTGGCGGATCAGCTGCACGAACGGGCAGTGATTGCAGATGAAGGCGATCATGTAGCCTTTCGCGTCGGGGAAGCTGTCGAGGCTGACGTTTTCGCCGGAGACGACGTCCGGCAGGGAGAAGTTGGGTGCCTCGGTACCGAGTTCGATCATCTGCGAGGGGGTGCGGGCCATGACTGCTCCAGTGGTCGGATTTGCGACAATTATACGGCGTTGGCCGGGGATGCTTGAAACCTTCCCGCCTCGCCCGCAATCTTTGAACAATACCTGAGTAATGGAGTAGGGAATATGGGCTGGGTGACCGGTGTCGTACGGGAGCGCAAGCAGTGGACGGACCGCCTGTTCTCGCTGCGCGTGGATGCCGAGGTCGAGCCGTTCAAGGCGGGGCAGTTCAACCGCCTGCGCCTGGAGATCGACGGGGAGATGGTGGGACGGCCGTATTCGTACGTGAACGCCCCGGGCGAGACCCCGCTGGATTTTTACCTGATCACCGTGCCGGACGGCCCATTGTCCAACCGCCTGGTGCAGCTGGAGCCGGGTGATCAGGTGGAGCTGATGCCGCGCGCGACCGGCTTCTTTACCCTGGACGAGCTCCCCGACAGCCGCGACCTGTGGTTGTTGTCCACCGGTACCGCGCTGGGTCCGTTCCTGTCCATCCTGAAGACGGACACCCCGTGGGAGCGCTTCGAGAATATCCGTCTGGTCCACGCGGTGCGCCAGGCGGAGGAACTTACCTACCAGGAAGCCATTCGGGAGTTTCAGGAGCGCGACGCGAAGCGGTTTCAGTACATCCCGTTCGTCAGTCGCGAGCCGTTCCCCGGGGGGCTCGAAGGGCGGGTGCCGGCCGCGATCGCCGAGGGCCGGCTGGAACACCACGCGGGCCTGAAGATTACCCCGGAGCATTCGCAGGTGATGCTGTGCGGCAACCCGGCCATGGTGCAGGACACGACCGCGATCCTGAAGGAGCGCGGCCTGGCGAAGAATCGCCGGCGCAAGCCGGGGCATATCACCACCGAGAACTATTGGTAGGCCCGGGGCTTTTTGGATTCGGGCCGGCCCTCTCGCCCTTCGCTCGCGAAGATCGCCCAAACTCGACAGGCTCCCGGGGCCATGTTGTAGGAGGCCAGCCCTCTGGCCGATGGGGTTTTGCCGGCGCCTGATCGGCCAGGGGGCTGGCCTCCTACGGGCTGTGGCTTGCGCTGGGGCTAGTCCAGCAGGTTCGCCGACCAGGCGCGGATCAGGCCCGCCACGTAGCGGGTGTGTTCCGGGCGCGAGAGCAGGTGGTCGGCCTGGTGCAGGGCGACGAAGCTCTTGGGGTGCTGCGCCTGCTGGAAGATCTTGCGGGCGTGATCCACGCTGACCACCGTGTCGCCCGGTGAGTGCAGCAGCAACAGCGGCCGCTGCAGCGTGTCGAGTGCGTGGTCCAGGGTCGGCTCCTCGATCGACTCGATGAAGGCGTGCCCAATCTCCACCGGGCGTCCGCCGATGCTGATCCGGGCGGAGCCCTCGCGCCGGATCTCGTCGGCCGTGTCCCCGAACAGGTGGGCGACGTGGCCGGGCCGGCTGGGGGCGGCAATGGTGACGACGCCGTCCAGCGTCTCGCGCTGCGCGCCGACATGGATCGCCATGGCCCCGCCGAAGCTGTGACCGACCAGCAGGTTGGTGTGCCGCCCGGTGAAGGTCTCCAGCGCCTCGAGCGCCGAGTGGAGGTCCTCGCAGTAGGTCTCCAGCGTGCTGTCGCGGAACTCGCCCTCCGAGTCACCCAGGCCCATGAAGTCGAAGCGCAGGGTGGCGATGCCCTCCTCGGCGAGGGCGCGCGCCAACCGTACCGTCGCCGGGAAGTCCTTGGAGCAGGCGAAGCAGTGCGCGATGCAGGCCTGACCGCGAATGGCATCGGCCTCGGGTGCGACCAGTACGCCGCCCAGACGGGGGCCGCGCGGGGTCTGGATGGTGAGCGGGGTGTTGTGGATCGCCATCGAGCAGGCTCCTGAAGGGCGGCTATGGTCCCGCCGGGGACGGTCTGCGATCATACGGGTTTGATGATCCGAATGGCCACGCGGGATTCTCCTGCCACGCGGCCACCACTTCACGGGACCACTGGGGGCCGGCTTGGAAACCGAGAGTCAGATTCGCGCACGCCTGGCCGAGCTGGAGGCCGAGCACCGGGCTCTGGATTCCGCTATCGGCGTGATGCACGAGCAGGCCGCACCCGACATCTTCGCCATCCAGCGCCTGAAGAAGCGCAAGCTGCAACTGAAGGACGCGATCCAGCGCCTGCGCAGCCGGCTGATCCCCGACCTCAACGCCTGACCCGGGATATTCACCACGAAGCGGACGGGGGCGCGCATGAGAGCAAAGCGCGTGACAGGAAGATTAGAAGACAGGAAGAAAGGCAAGGCTATAGGCCTTGGGCCCAGATCGTTCTGTTAAGCGTTTACCCGTCGGTCAGATCAGGGGCTCACGACACATAAAGTAATCTGTTTTTCTTCCCGCTCTTCCAGCCTTCCTGTGAATCGCCCTTGACCTTCTTCGTGCCTTCGTGGGCTTCGTGGTGAGCAAAAAAAACGGCGCCCGGAGGCGCCGTTCGAGTGCGTTCCGTGACGGAACGGCTGGGGTCAGCCCCAGATGTCGCGGGTGATCCCGGCGTACCAGGCCCGGGTGTACTGCGCCTCGCGGCTCCGGAAGCTGGAGCTGGCGCCCGACGGGCTGACGCCACCGGCACCATCGACCCCTGCTTGCGCGCCATCCTTGTACTGGTAGACCGCGGCCACGCTGATCGCGTAGTCCGGGGTGACCAGGCTGTAGCAGGTGTTGGCGGAGGAGGGGTTGATCGGCTCCTGGCCGGACAGTTCGCGCACGACCGCGGCCGCGACGATCTTGCCCTGGTTGTTGGCCGAGTGGCCGGACTTCGGCATGGCGCCCGCCACGCTGGCATCCCCCAGGACGTAGATGTTGTCGTCCATCTCCGACTTGAAGGTGAGCTGATCCACCGGGACCCAGCCCTCGTCATTGGTCAGGCCCACGTCGTGGGCGATCTGGCCGGCGCGCTGGGCGGGGATGAAGTTCAGCACGTCGGCACGGACGCGTTCGAAGCCGCTGTCGGCCAGCACGGTCATGTTGTCGACATCGATTTCCTCGGCGCGACCGCCCTCCGAGCCGGCGCGCCATTCAATCATGTCGCCGTAGTGCTCGGCCCAGCCTTCCTCGAACAGGCCCTGCTTGGAGAAGCCATCCTTCGGATCCAGGATGATGATCTTGGAGCGCGGCTTCTCCTGCTTGAAGTAGTTCGCGACCAGTGACACCCGCTCGTACGGCCCCGGCGGGCAGCGGAACGGGTTCGGCGGGGCGACCATGACGAACACGCCGCCGTTCGGCATGTTTTGCAGCTGGGAACGCAGCAGCTCGGTCTGCGAACCGGCCTTCCAGGCGTGCGGGACACGGTCGGCGTCGGCCTCGGAGATGCCGGGCATGTCGTCGTAGCGGAAATCGATCCCCGGGGACATCACCAGCTTGTCGTAGCTCATGCTGTCGCCGCCGGCCAGGCGCACGCTGCGCGCGGAGGCGTCCACCGCGGTCACCCGGTCCTGGACGATCTCGATGCCGTAGTCATCCCGCAGGGTGTCGTAGCCGTGGGCGATGAAGTCCATGTCCGCGAAGCCGCCGATCACCCAGTTGCTGCCATAGCAGGTGTGGTAGGTGGCGTTCGGCTCGATCAGCGTCACGCGCATGTCGGGCGAGAACTGCTTGATGTATTTCGCGGCGGTCGCGCCGCCGGAGCCGCCGCCCACGACCACGACGTGAGCCTTGTCGGCCCCGCGCATGCCGTTGGCTGCACAGCCAATGCCAGCGAAGGCCGCGGCACTGCTGATGCCGGCGACCTTCAGGAAATTGCGTCGAGTAAAGTCATGCATGATGTGATTCCCCCTGATCAGAAGCGGCTGAAGTAGCCGGCCATCGCTTCGATTTCCTCGTCGGTGTAGCCCTTGGCGTGACGATCCATGATCGTCGCGTCACGGTCACCGTCGCGGAATGCCCTCATCTGGCTCTCGATGACATCAGCGGGAATCCGGCCCAGATCCGGTACACCCTCCTGAGCGCCGGCCGCGTTGTGGCAGGCCTTGCAGGAGGCGGCCATCAGCTGGCCCCGGGTGATTTCGTCGTCGGCAAGGGCCTGGGTAGCAGTGCCCGCCATCGCTAGCGAGGCGGCAAGCCCCACCAGGTACAAATGCGATTTCTTCATTGGAACGGACTCCTCCGTTAGAAGTGGCTTTTTGCGAGCGACAGCTGTGGAGTACTGCCTTCATCCTCGGGCCCGGTGTGGTGATCCGGGTTGTGATTTGCGCCACCGGGTTCGAGCCCGGTAGTTGCGCCTGATCGCGAAAACCAACGATCATGGAAATCGTATAGCACACAGAAAGCGCCTTTTCGATACATTGCAAAGGCATCTGCCACCAGGAGGAGTGCCATGACAGGGGAGCGGCGTCGTCATCCACGGATCCCGATGACGGTCGAGGTCGTGGCCGAGTGCGAAAGCGGGGACACGGTGACCCTGACCACCAACGACATCTCCGGTGGCGGAGCCTTCCTGCAGTGGGACGATCCGGAAAACGCCTGTGTGGGGCACCTGATGAAGCTCGCATCGGATGACGAACTGATGCTCCAGGTCTTCGGCATGCTCGGGGATGGCGGCGAGGCGCCGCGGGTGAAGGCCCAGGTGGTGCGGGTGATGGACGGCGGCATCGCCGTGCGCTTCGATCCCGAGGAGCTCGAATAGGGGTTGCCCCGATACCCGAGGCGGCCGCGCTAGTCCTCGCGCTCGATCTGTTCCAGGCCCGCGGCCCACTCGTCGGCGATCATCGGGTTCGTCAGCAGCCAGTGCACGGTGTCCGCGCTCCAGTCGTCGCGGGCCTCCTGCAGTGCGGTATCCCAGTCCGTGACCGCGTAATCCCCGCGCCCGACGCCGCTGAGCGCCTGCAGTTCCGCCTGTTGTTCCGGGCCCAGGTCGCGCAGCGTGCCCTCCAGCTCCTGCAGGGTCAGGTCGCTGGCGTGGTCGGCCAGCACCTGCAGGGCCCAGTCGTCGTCACTGCCCTCGGCGCCGGTATCCGGGAAGACCACGTCCTCCTTGGCGTGGAACTCGCGGGCGGCCTGGATCAGCCGTTCCAGGGTCTCGCCGGGGATGCCAAGGGAGACGGCCATCGTCTAGTGGGACGGGGTCCGCTCCTGGGCGAGGACCCAGGGCGCAGCCACGATGGCGGTGAAGATCGGATCGTTCGCGGCCCAGCGCCGGGCATCGTCATCCGAGGCGCGGGCGACCTGGTCATTGGCTAGCCATTCGCTGACCTGATGCGTGGCGTCATCGCGGAAGGCGCGGGCCACCTCGATCAGGTCCAGTTCCGGTGCCACGCGGATCACCACGCCGCGGGCGAAATGCGGCATGAGCTCCTTCCACGGCAGCGGACCGGCCTCTTCTTCCAGGGGGATCTCGGGTTGTTCGGCAGGGGCGTCTTGCATGACGGTTCCGGTCGGTTTCAGATAGGGTTCAGGCTAGGCCGATACCCTTGCATCTTCAAGACCTTTCCACGCAAATCCCCGGAGGATGCGCCACCATGCGACCCACGCCGGATCTCCAGCCCGGACACCGCGAGCGGCACCCGATGCGGCGTCGCTCGGGCCCGGTGCGGGCGCTGGCCATGCTGTTCCTGGTCGCGCTTCCGGCACAGGCGCAGTTCAATACCGACGACCCCGAGGCCGCGGTCTGGGACCTGGACGAGGCTGTTGCCCAGATCGAGGCACATTACCCGGGGCGGGTCCTGCATGCCCGCGAGGATGTCAGCCGCTACGGGGCGCGCCTGTTCGTGATCCGGATCCTGACCAACGACCAGCAAGTGCGTACCCTGCGCATCGAGGAAGGTACGGAAGTGGAGCTCCCGGAATGAATCTGCGCGTGGTACTGATCGAGGATGACGTTGCCCTGCGCAACCAGATCGGCGAGGAACTGGACCGCAGCGGCTGCCGCGTGGATACCGCCTCGGATGGCGAGACCGGATTGTACCTGCTGACCGAGTACCACTGCGATATCGCCGTGGTCGACCTTGGCCTGCCCGGCATGGATGGCCTAGACGTGATCCGCAAGGCGCGCGAGTCGAAGCCGCGCCTGCCGATACTGATCCTGACCGCGCGCGACCGCTGGCAGGACAAGGTCGAGGGTCTGGAGGCCGGCGCCGATGACTACCTGGCCAAGCCCTTCCATATCCAGGAACTGCTGGCGCGCCTGCGCGCCCTGGCGCGCCGCAGCCTGCAGTCAGGCCAGGAGCGGCTGCACTTCGGCCCGCTGGTGATCGATACCGCCGGCGACGAGGTCTGGTTGAATGGCGAATCGGTGACCCTGACCACATTCGAGTACCGCCTGCTGATGACCCTGGTGCGCCAGCCCGGCCGGGTGCTGAGCAAGGACGCGCTGGCGGACTACCTGTACGACCACGACGAGGACCGCGAGAGCAACGTGATCGAGGTCCTGATCGGTCGCCTGCGGCGCAAGCTGGATGCCGATGGCAGCCTGGGGCTGATCGAGACCCTGCGCGGGCGCGGCTACCGCTTTGCCCGCGAACCCGACCCCGCCCCGGAAAACGAGTCGGACAGCGCCCGATGATCCACCCCGAGGCCGCCCGGTCCGCATGAAGGCGGCCCTGCGCAAGCTGCGCGGCAGCCTGGTGCTGCGCCTGGCGGGGGTCACGGCTGTCACCGTGCTGATCTTCTCGCTGCTGACGGCCTGGGTGCTGGAGGCGGCCTTTCGCGACAATGCGGCGGACGCGGTGGAGACCCGGCTGGAGGCGCAGGTGCTGCTGCTGATGGGGCTGGCCGAGGTGATCGGCCCCGCGGATGTACGGGTCCCCGAGATGCTCCCCGAAAGCCGGCTGCAACTGCCGGTCAGTGGCCTCTATGCGCGCATCCTCGGCGAGGAGGGCCAGACCCTCTGGCGGTCGCCCTCGACGGTGGGCGTCTCGCTGCGTGGCTGGTCGGAGGACGAGTACTTCAGCTTCAGCCTGCCCGTGCAGTGGGAGCTGGAGGGCGACCAGGTGGGACTGACCTTCCAGATGCTGGAGGACCGCGAGGCCTTCAATGAACAGGTCGAACAGTACCGCGTCAGTCTGTGGCAGGGGCTGGGCGCGATGACCCTGTCCATGATCCTGGTGCTGTCGCTGGCGCTGTGGTTCTGGGGGCTGCGCCCGCTGCGTCAGGTGCGGCGCGACCTGGACGCCCTGCGCCATGGCGACCATGCCCGTCTGGGCGGGTACTATCCCACCGAGGTCCGTGCCCTGACCGGCAGTATCAACGACCTGGTCGAGTTCGAGCGGGCCCGCCTGGCGCGCCAGCAGAATGCCCTGGCGGACCTGGCCCACAGCCTGAAGACCCCGATCTCCGCGCTGCGCCTGAACCTCGAGAGCGCGCGACCGGACCCGGACGACATGCAGCGTCAGGTCGACCGGTTGCAGGGGATCGTCCAGCACCAGCTGAATCAGGCGCAGCGGCTGGGGCCGGCCCCGTTCCAGGCTGCCGAGCCGCTGGCGCCGATCATCGAGCGAACCGGCCAGGCGCTGGGACGGCTCGCCGCGCAGGAGGGGGTGACGCTGGAGACCGACCTGGCCCAGGGCTGTACCTTGCGCATGGACGGTGGCGCCATCTTCGAGTTGCTGGGCAATACCCTGGACAACGCCATTCGCCATGCCACCAGCCGGGTGCGGGTCACGACGCGCTGCCAGCCCGGCGAGGTGATGCTGATCATCGACGATGACGGTCCGGGTATCCCGCCGGCCGATCGGGCCCGGGTGCTGGAGCGCGGCCAGCGCGCGGACACACGCGGCGGGCAGGATGCCGACCGGGATACCGGTCAGGGGCTCGGGCTCAGCATCATCCATACCCTGGTCACCGACCACCGCGGGACGCTGTTCATCGAACAGGCCCCGGATCTGCAGGGTGCCCGCATACGCATGGTGTTCCCGGGGGGCTGAACCGACTTGCCGGAGGGCTATCCCGCGGCAGCCGGTTCGCGCGGATCAGAGCCCCAGGCCTTCCATCGGCAGGCTCGGTGCCTCGCCCAGCACCCCGGCTCGCACGAGTGCCGCCGCGCCGCAGGCAAAGGTCCAGCCCAGATGCCCGGATCCGGTGTTCAGGTGCAGGCCGTTGATGGCGGTGGGGCCGAGGATCGGTGTGCCACGGGCACTCATCGGGCGCAGTCCGGTCCAGGGGGCCATCGTCTCCGGGTCGAAGTTCGCGGGCAGGCCGGTCAGGGTGCGCCGGCACTGATCGAGGACATTCGCCGCGCGCTCGATGTTCAGGTGACGGTCGCGGCCGGCAAATTCGGCGGTACCGGCCAGGCGCAGGCGCGCCCCCAGCGGGGTCATCACCACCTTGTTGGCGTCATCGATCAGCGGCAGATTCAGCCGGCAGTCGGCGTCCATCGGCAGGGTCAGCGAATAGCCCTTTACCGGGGCGACGGGCAGATGCAGCCCCAGCGGGCGCAGCAGGTCCGGGGCGTGGTAGCCATTGGCGACCACGCAGGCATCCGCCGCGATCGGCCCTTCGGAGGTCTCCACCGCGTCGATGCGGCCTAGGTGGGTGCGCAGGCGCCGTACGGTGACGTTCGGGTAGTAGCGGATGCCCCGGCGCTGGCCGATCGCGAGCAGCTGCTCGGTGAACCGTGCCGCGTCGCCGATCGCATCCCCGGGGAAGAACAGCCCGCCGCACAGGCGGTCGCGCACCGGGGCCAGCGCCGGCTCTTCCGCGATGATCCGCTCCACGTCCCAGTCCTCGAAGCGCACGTCCTCATCAATCATCGCCTCGCTGGCGGCGCGATTGTGGGCCTGGCTGGCCGGGTCCTGAAACAGCTTCAGGATGCCGCAGCGGCGAAAGTCGAAGTCCAGCCCCTCGCTCGCCAGTTCCCGCTGCAGGCGGTCGATCTCACGGAGCGAGAACGCGGCCAGGCGGGCATTCAGACGGGTGTGCTGCTCGAACAGTGAGCGGCGGCTGTGCCACAGAAAGCGCAGGCCCCAGCCGGCCAGCCCCGGCAGGGCACGCGGGCGCAGCAGCAGCGGCGACTCCGTGCGGCCGAGAAAGCGCAGCAGGTCCAGTCCGACGCCGGGGGTATTCCAGGGTTCGGCGTGGCTGGCATGCAGCATGCCGCCGTTGGCCTGGCTGGAGCCGGAGGCGGGGGCGGGGCCGGCATCCACCAGCACGACCTCGGCCCCGGCCTCCTGCAGGTACCAGGCGGTGGTCACGCCGATGACTCCGGCCCCGATCACGACTACGCGCATCCGCTGCTTCCCTTATCAAGAACGCTCATGTACCGCTTGCCAGTCGTTGGATCACGTCCGCGTATTCGCGTTCCAGCCGCTTCGGCGACACCTTCTCGCGGGTGCCCAGTTCCTGGGCAAACTGCGAGACGCGAAATTCCTCGATGCGGTAGCGAAAGGCGAGCACGTCCGGGTGGTCCGGCGCCCGCGCGATCAGCTCCTGTGCCTGTTGCCACAGCGGCTCGACCGCGACGCGTCGCGCGCGGTCCTTGTCCGGGGCCTGGGTCAGGCGTTCCAGGCGCTTGTCGATCGCCTGCAGGTAGCGCGGCAGCTCGGGCAGCACGGCGTGCGGGGTGCGCAGCAGGAAATCGGCCGGGACCAGGGCCTCGAGCTGCCCGCGGATGTCGCGCGCGGCCTCGATCCAGGACAGCGGCAGATCCCCCTGCAGCCGCGTGCGCAGGTCGTGCCAGTGGCGCAGGATCTCGGCGGCCAGGCGCGAGAGCTCCATCACCGTGGGCGAGAACTCGGGCAGGCTGGCCTCCAGGCGCTCTCCAAAGGCCTCGGCATCGCGCGGCCACGGCTCGGCCAGGAACACGCGGTCGGCCGCGGCCTCCAGGATCTGGTCGCGCAGGGCCTCGCAGCTGCCGAGCGTCGAGTAGTTCAGGCAGGCGCGTTCGATCTCCGGGAGCTGGCGGCGCAGGTCGCGGGCGGTCTTGCGCGCGCCCAGCAGGAAAAGCCGGCGCAGCCCCGCGCGGTGGGTGCGCGTGGCTTGGGCCGGGTCCGGTTCCAGCTCCAGCGAGACCGCGTCGCCGCGATCGACCAGGATCGGGAAGGCGCGCAGCTGCGCCCCCTGGTGGTCGAACTCGACGCTCTCCGGCAGCGCGCCGAAGTCCCATTCGGTGATCCCCTCGCGGGTGATCTCGTCCGGGCGGCTGGCGTCGAAGTGGGCCTCGGCGCTGTCGCCCAGCCGGCGCTTCAGCGCGGGCAGGTCGCGGCCGCTGGCCTGCTCCTGGCCTTCCGGGTCGAGGATGCGAAAGCGCATCACCAGGTGTGGCTCCAGGTTCTCCGGGCGCCAGGCATCCAGCGGGATCTCGGTACCGGTCATCGCGCGCAGGGCCTCGGCCAGCGCCGGGATCAGCGGGCCCTGGCGGTGCTCGATACGCGCGAGCGCGGCCTGCGCGAAGTCCGGCGCGGGCACGAACTGGCGGCGCAGGCCCTTGGGCAGGCTCTTCAACAGGGCGGTCACGCGCTCCTCCAGCAGCCCCGGCACCAGCCAGTCGCCCAGCCAGTCGGGCACCGCGTTCAGTGCCGCGATCGGGATGGTCACGGTCACGCCGTCGTCCGGCTGGCCGGGTTCGAAGCAGTAGGCGAGCGGCAGGCGCAGGCCTTCGAGCTCGAGGTGGTCAGGGTAGGCCCCTTGTGGGAGTGCGGTGTCCGGTTCGTTCAGGAGTTCCGCACGGTCGATCCGCAGGGCGTCCGGGTCCTTCTTCTCGGTCTTGAGCGCCCAGGTCTCGAAGCTGGTGCCGTCGGTGATCTCCGCCGGCAGGCGGGCATCATAGAAGTCGAACAGGCGATCCTCTTCCACCAGCAGGTCGCGCCGGCGCCCGCGCGCCTCCTGCTCGGCGATCTCGGCCACGGCCTCGCGGTTGGCCTGTACCCCCTTCGAGCGGGTGCGCAGTTCGCCGCCGACCAGGCCCTCGCGGATCAGGATACGCCGCGCCTCGGCCGGGTCGTGTCTTGCGAAGTCCACCGGCTTTTTCGGGGCGACGACCAGGCCGTACAGGGTGATGCGGTCGAAGGCCCCGACGCGTCCGCTGCGACGCTGGAAGTGCGGCTCGAAGATATGGTGCTTGAGCAGATGCGCCGCCGCGGCCAGGATCCAGTCGGGCTCGATACGGGCATTGTCGCGGGCGTAGACACGGGTGGTCTCGGCGATCTCCGCACTCATCACCCAGGCGGGTTTCTTCTTTGCCAGGACCGAGCCGGGGTGGATCTGGAAGCGGCGGTTGCGCGCGCCGAGGTAGTCGCCGCGCTCGGTCTTCTGCCCGATCTGGCTGACCAGCCCGGTCAGCAGTGCGCGGTGCACGGGCTCGGCGTCGGCGGGCTGGTGGTTCGGCTTCAGGTCCATCTCGCGGGCCTGGCGCAGCAGCTGCACGCGCAGTTCCTGCCACTCGCGCATGCGCAGGAAGTTCAGGAAATGCTCGCGGCACCAGCGCTTGAGCGCATTCGAGCCGAGATCCTCGCGCGCGGTGTGCCAGGCCTCCCACAGCCGCAGCATGCCCATGAAGTCGGAGCCCTCGACCTGGAACTCGCGGTGCGCCTGGTCCGCGGCCTGGGTGGCCTCGGCCGGGCGCTCGCGCGGGTCCTGGAGCGACAGGAAGGCGGCGATAGTCGCGGTCTCGGTCACGCAGCCGTGGTCGGCCCCGGCCAGCAGCATCGCGCCGTGGCGCGGGTCGATGGGCATGCGTGCCAGCTGGCGGCCGCGCGGGGTGATGCGCCCGCGCGCGTCCACCGCACCCAGCTCCTCCAGCAGGCGGTAGCCGTCCTTGACCAGGCGTGGATCGGGTGGATCCACGAACGGGAACTGGCGCGGCTGACCGAGCTTCAGCGCGGCCATCTGCAGGATCACCGAGGCGAGGTTGGAGCGCTGGATCTCCGGGTCGGTGAAGGGCGGGCGCAGGTGGTAGTCGTCCTCCGCGAACAGCCGGATGCAGATGCCGGGGCCCAGTCGTCCGCAGCGCCCGGCGCGCTGGTCGCAGGCGGCCTGCGAGATCGGCTCCAGGCTCAGGCGTTGGACCCGCGAGCGCCAGGAGTAGCGCGAGACGCGGGCCAGCCCCGAGTCGATCACGAAGCGGATGCCGGGGACGGTCAGCGCGGTCTCGGCGACATTGGTGGCGAGCACGATGCGCCGGCCCGAGTGCGACTGGAACACCCGCGACTGCTCGCGCGCGGACAGGCGTGCGTACAGCGCCAGGACCTCGGTATCCGCGCGCACCTGCCCGCGCAAGGCCTTGTGGGCGTCGCGGATCTCGCGTTCGCCGGGCAGGAATACCAGGATGTCGCCGGGGCCGGCCCGCTCGCATTCGGCCACCGCCTCGCGGATGCCGTCGAACAGGTCGCGCTCGCCGCGACCGGCGTCTTCGTCCTCGCCAGCGTCTTCCGGCTCGATCGGGCGGTAGCGCAGCTCCACCGGATAGGTGCGTCCGGCCACGGTGAGGATCGGGGCGTCGTCGAAGAACGCCGACAGCCGCTCCGGGTCCAGCGTCGCGGAGGTGATGATGATGCGCAGCTCCGGGCGCTTCTTCGACAAGCGCTTGAGCACGCCCATCAGGAAGTCGATGTTCAGGCTGCGCTCGTGCGCCTCGTCGACGATCAGGGTGTCGTAGGCGCGCAGCTCCGGGTCATGCGCCAGCTCGGCAAGCAGCATGCCGTCGGTCATCAGCTTGACCCAGTTGTTCGGCCCGGTCTGGTCGGAGAAGCGCACCTTGAAGCCGACGGTGGAGGTCTTGTCACCCCCCAGCGTGGTGCCCAGTTCCTCGGCGATGCGGCTGGCCACCGAACGCGCGGCGATCCGGCGCGGCTGGGTGTGGCCGATCAGCCCGGTCTCGCCGCGCCCGGCCTCCAGGCACAGCTTGGGCAGCTGGGTGGTCTTGCCGGATCCGGTCTCGCCGCACAGCACCAGCACCGGGTGTTCGCGGATCGCGGTGACAATCCGCTCGCGCTCGGCGTGGATCGGCAGGTCGCCGGCGTAAACGGGCTGCGGGCGCAGGCGGGCGCGCTCTTCAAAGCTTCCTTCGGCGCGGTCCAGGCGGTCGGCCAGGGTGTGAGCCAAGCGATCGCAGGGCTGGCCGCGCTTCTGGCGCTGGCGGGCCCGGCGCAGCAGGTCCGTGAGGTCCTTGCGTTCGGGGCCGGCGGGCAGCGCCTCGATACGGGCGGCGAGGGCGTCGAGATCCGGTGCGGGGGCCGGTTCCACGGTCAGCCCTGGTAGCGCAGACGCAGGGCCTCGATGTTCTCGGTGCGCAGGCGCTCCAGCGCCTGGCGCACGCGGTCCTCGTCACTGAACGGGCCGAGGTACACGCGGTACCAGGTATCACCCTGGATCTCGACCTCGTGCACCTGCGGGTCGAGGCCCAGCAGGGTCAGGCGGGCCTTCATCTCGTCGGCCTGGGCGAAGCGGCGGAACGACCCGGTTTGCAGGACCACCGGCTCCCCCTCGCTGGGGGATGCGGCGGGCGGCAGGGTCGGGGCAGGGGTGTCGCGCTCGGACTCTGGTACGCGGATCTCGTCCTCGGGCAGCAGCTCGTAGTAGCGAAACCGCGGTTCGTCGTCCGACGGTACGGTGTCGCGCTCCACGGGGGCCGGGGTCGGGGCCGGAGCGGCGGTCTCGGCTCCCGGGTCGCCGAACAGCGCGCCCAGGTCCGGTGATCGGTCGGCCCCCTGCAGGTACAGCACGGCGGCAATGCCCAGCCCGATCAGCAGGCCGATCAGCATCCACACCCAGCCGGGGATCGGTCGCGCGGCCTTGCGCGGGGCGGACTTGCGACGGGTCTTGCGGGCCTGGGCCATGGTCTACATCCGTTCCGGGGCGGTCACGCCCAGCAGGCGCAGGCCATTGTGCAGCACCTGCTTGGCCCCGGTCAGCAGGGCCAGGCGTGCGCCGATCACGGCGGCATCCTCCGCGTTCAGGAATGGCACCGCGTTGTAGTAGGCGTGAAAGCCGGCTGCCAGCTCGCGCAGGTACTGGGCGATCTGGTGCGGTTCGCAGGCCTCGGCGGCCGCCGCGATCACCTCGGGGAAGCGGTCCAGGCGATCCAGCAGGTCGTCTTCCTGCGGCTCGGTCAGGCGCTCGGACAGCCCGGTGTCGTCCAGCGCGCTGGCGGCATGGCCGCGCTCGGCCGCAGTGCGCAGCACGCTGGCGATGCGCGCGTGGGCGTACTGGATGTAGTACATCGGGTTGTCGTTGGACTGCGACTTGGCCAGGTCCAGGTCGAAGTCCAGGTGCTGGTCGCAGCGGCGCTGCACATAGAAGAAGCGCGCGGCATCCGACCCGACCTCGTCGCGCAGTTCGCGCAGGGTGACGAACTGCCCGGCGCGGGTGGACATCGGCAGGCGTTCGCCCCCGCGGTAGAGGATCGCGAACTGCACCAGCAGCACGTCCAGGCGGTCGGCCTCCAGGCCCAGGGCCTGCAGGGCGGCGCGCACGCGCGGGACGTAGCCGTGGTGGTCGGCGCCCCAGATGTTGATCACGCGCTCGAAGCCGCGCTGGAACTTCTCGCGGTGGTAGGCGATGTCGGAGGCGAAGTAGGTGTAGTCGCCGTTCTCGCGGCGCACCACGCGGTCCTTGTCGTCGCCGTAGTCGGTGGAGCGGAACCACAGGGCCCCGTCCTTCTCGTACAGCGCGCCGTGCGCCTCGAGATCCTGCACCGCGGCATCGATCGCGCCGGAGTCGGCCAGGCTGCGCTCGGAGAACCAGCACTGATACTCGACCCCGAACTCGCGCAGGTCGTCGCGGATGTCTTCGAGGATGGCGTTCAGGCCGCAGTCGAACACCGTGCGGTACAGCTCTGGGCCCAGCAGCTCGCGGGCGCGGGCGATCACCGCGTCGATGTAGATCTCCTTGTCGCCACCGGCCGGCTCGTCCGGCGGGAGGTCGCGGGTGACGGCCTCGGTCGCGTGCACGGCCTGTTCGCCGATCTGTGCGGTCAGGGCCTCGGCGACCGGGTAGATGTAGTCACCCTGATAGCCGTTGGCCGGGAACGGGACCTGCACCCCGTGCTGTTCCAGATAGCGCAGCCAGACGCTGGCGGCGAGGATGTTCATCTGCCGCCCGGCGTCGTTTACGTAGTACTCGCGGGTGACATCGAAGCCGCAGAAATCCAGCAGGTCGGCGACGGTGGCGCCGAACGCCGCGCCGCGGCCGTGGCCGACATGCAGCGGGCCGGTGGGGTTGGCGGAGACGAACTCCACCTGCACCGGGCGACCGCCGCCCACGCTGGAGCGGCCAAAGTCGGCGCCCTGGGTGGCGATGCGGCCGAGCACCAGCGTGCGGGCATCCGCGGCCAGGCGGAAGTTGATGAAGCCGGGGCCGGCGATCTCGGTGGCGGCGAGACCGGGTACCTCGGGCATTGCGGCGCTGAGGGCCTCGGCGAGGTCACGCGGTTTGCTCTTGGCCGGGCGCGCGAGCTGCATCGCGAGGTTGCTGGCAAAGTCGCCGTGTTCGCGGTCGCGGGCGCGCGTGACCTGCACCTCGACACCGTGATCGGCGGGTACACGGCCATCGGCCACCAGGGTCTCCAGGGCGGCCGCGAGGGCCTCGGTTAGGGTGTCTTTCAAGAGGGGCTCGATCCGTCGTGTAAAAAGGGCCGCATTCTAACCCGGAAGCGGCGCACGTGCCGCCCCGGCGCCTGCCGCGGGAACGGGTCAGGCGAGCGAGACGGGGTCGATGTCGATGGCGATGCGGGTGCCGCGCGGCAGGTCGTCGGCCTGCCAGGCGTGGCGCGCCCGTGCGAGGCCCTCGTGCAGGGGGTTGCGGCGCGTGGACTGCAGCAGGATCTGTTCGCGGAAGCGGCGGTTGACGCGGTGACGCGGCGCGGGGGCCGGGCCCAGTACCCGCAGGCCCTCGGTCGCGGCGCTGCGCAGGTGGGTGGCGACGCGCTCGGCGTGGCGGCGGGTGGTCTCGGCATCGCCGGCCTCGACCCGGACCAGGGCCAGGTGGCCGTGGGGCGGCAGCTCGGCAGCAGCGCGTTCCTCCAGCAGGGGCGCGACCATTGCCGGGTAGTCGGCGGCATCCAGGCCGCGAATCAGGGGGTGGTCGGGATGCCCGGTTTGGAGCAGCACGCGACCGCCGCCGGAACCACGCCCGGCGCGGCCGGCGGCCTGCACGATGAGCTGGAGGGTGTTTTCCGTGGCGCGCAGGTCGACGCTGAACAGGCCCTGGTCCACGTCGATCACACCGACCAGTCCGACCTGGGGGAAGTCGTGACCCTTCGCCAGCATCTGGGTGCCGACCACGATCGCGGCATCCAGCTGGCGGATACGGTCCAGTGCCGCCTCCAGCGCGCCCTTGTGACGGATGCTGTCGCGGTCCAGGCGGATCAGGGGGGTGGTCGGGAAGTGCCGCGCCAGGGCCTGTTCCAGCCGCTGGGTGCCGAGGCCGCGCTGCGCCAGCGGCTCGCCGCATTCCGGGCAGCGCTGGGGGCGCGGTTCCTGGTGGCCGCAGAGGTGACAGACAGCGCGCGGGTTGTGCGCGTGAATGGTCAGCCGGGCATCGCAATCCGGGCACTCGGCCACCCAGCCACAAGCGTCGCAGGCCAGTACGCGGGCGAAGCCGCGGCGGTTGAGCAGCAGAAAACACTGGTGGCCGGCCGCCAGGGTCTGCTGCATGGCGTCGAGCAGCGGGGCGGTCAGGCCCTCGTCCGGGAGGTGTACGCGCGTGTCCACGGTCTCGACGGTGGGTGGTCGGGTCCCGTCCGGGCGTGTGGTCAGCCGGGCGTGGGCGTAGCGGCCCGTGGTGGCCGCGTGCAGGCTCTCGAGGGTTGGGGTGGCGGAACCCAGAACCACCGCGGCCTGCTCCAGCTGGCCCCGCTTGATCGCCAGGTCGCGGGCGTTGTAGCGGAACCCGTCCTGCTGCTTGAAGGCGCTGTCGTGTTCCTCGTCGACGATGATCAGGCCGAGGTCGGGCAACGGGGTGAAGAGGGCCGAGCGGGTGCCGACGACGATGCGGCGCTGGCCCTGGCGGGCGGCCTCCCAGGCGCGCAGGCGTTCGCCCTCGGCCAGGCCGGAGTGGAGCAGGGCGACCTGCCCGGGAAACCGCTGCTGGATGCGCGCGCTCAGTTGCGGGGTCAGGGCGATCTCGGGGATGAGGAACAGCACGGCGCGCCCGCCTGCCAGCACGCGTTCGGCCATCTGCAGGTAGACCTCGGTCTTGCCGCTCCCGGTCACGCCCTCCAGCAGCAGCGGTGCGCTGGTCCCGGGTGTCAGGGCCTCAACGGCCGTGCGCTGGTCGGGGGTCAGATCGTGGTCGCTGGTGGTCGGCGGTGGCGGCTGTGTCGGGTCGGGTGTGATCGCCTCCAGCCAGCCACGCCCCTCGTAGTCGCGTAGTTCGCGCGGGGCCAGCTGCAGGCCGGTCGCGGCGGCCAGGGTGGCGCGATCCAGGGCCGTGGCCGCGTGTCCCGGCTCCAGGGCGCGGAGGACCGCCTGCTGGCGCCGACCGCGCGCGAGGCCGTCGGCCAGGGCGCGGGTGCCCTCGGGGGTGATCCGCCACAGGGTTTCGGGGGTGAGGGCCGGCAACGGGTCGCCGTGGCGCAGGGCCGGTGGAAGTGCCCCCAGCAGGGCCTCGCCCAGCGGGTGATGGTAGTAGCGGGCCCCGAATCGCAGGAGCTCCAGCAGGCGGGGCGAGAGGAGCGGTTCGCTCTCCGGGGCCTCGTTCACCGCCCGCAGGCGTGCGGGCGGCACGTCACTGGTGGTCGCCAGCTCGACCACCAGGCCGACCGTGGAGCCGCGGCCGAAGGGCACGCGCACCCGCTGTCCGGGCGTGAGCGACAGGTCTTCGGGGATGCGGTAGTCAAACAGCCGATCCAGGGGGCGATCCAGCGCGATGCGGGCGATTCGGGGCGCGACGGGCATGGGTCCAGTTTACTGCGTCGGGGCCCGGGAAGGGGGAGTCGGTTGCCTCAGGGCGGATCGGGTTGTTATCCACAAAAGCTGTGGATAACTCTGTGGGTGAAACGGGGGGAAGGGCCCTAAATGCTTGTTACTGCTGGGGGCGTCTTGGATTGGCCAAAAATCGACCAGAAGCCAAAAGAATCGAATAAACAGATAGTTACGGGGTTTATGTGAAACGGAGTGCGCGCTCTGTGTGCTAAGCGGCCGTTGGTTTCATCGCTTGTGGGTAGTCTGTACAGGGTGTGTACAATTGTGACGCCGTCCCGGGTGTTCATCGGGCCTTGAGGAAACAGTGATTCATGCGCACGCAAAAGCGACTCGAGCGCCAGTGTGTACATTGAGCAGTGTTTCCCGAGCCAACAAAAAACCCGGCACCGCGAGGCGGTTGGCCGGGTTTCGGTGGCGGGACCCGTATCCGGATCTCGCATTTGGGGCGGGCTACTAGCCGAGGGCCTTGACCGATGCCACGAGCTCGGCGGCCACCTTCTGGCCGTCGCCGTAGAGCATCTGGTTGTTGTCGGCGTAGAACAGGTGGTTCTCGATGCCCGAGAAACCGGAACCCTTGCCGCGCTTCACGCAGATGACGTTGTGGGCCTGGTCGGCGTTCAGGATCGGCATGCCGTAGATCGGCGATTCCGGGTTGGTCCGGGCCACCGGGTTCACGACGTCGTTCGCGCCGATCACCATCGCGACATCCGCGGTCTTGAACTCCTCGTTGATCTCGTCGAGGTCGAAGATGATGTCGTAGGGCACGCCGGCCTCGGCCAGCAGTACGTTCATGTGCCCGGGCATGCGGCCCGCGACCGGGTGGATCGCGAACTTCACGTCCACGCCGCGCTTCTGCAGCAGCTGGGTGAATTCCCAGATCTTGTGCTGCGCCTGCGCGACGGCCATGCCGTAGCCCGGCACGATGATGACCTTCTCGGCGTAGGCCATCATGATCCCGGCATCGTTGGCCTGGATCTCCTTCATCGTGCCTTCGATCTCTTCCTCGGCGCCGCCGGCGGAGCCGCCGAACTGGCTGAACAGGATGTTCTTGATCGGGCGGTTCATCGCCTTGGCCATCAGCTGGGTGAGCAGCGTACCGGCCGCGCCGACCACGATACCGGCGATCATCAGCGCCGGGTTGTCGAGCACGATGCCCTTCAGGCCGACCGCCAGGCCGGTCAGGGCGTTGTACAGCGAGATGACCACCGGCATGTCGGCGCCGCCGATCGGCAGCGTCATCAGGATGCCGAAGGCCAGCGCCAGGACGAAGAACAGCAGCAGCGTCGCCGAACCGATCTCGCCGCCGCCGGTGGCCATCAGGAAGCCGAGGATCACGGTGATGGCAAAGATCGCGATGTTTACGACCTGCTGGCCAGCGAAGGTGAAGGTCTTCTTCATCAGGCCCTGCAGCTTGGCGTAGGCCACCAGCGAGCCGGAGAAGGCCACCGAGCCGATCAGCGAGCCGGTCACGGCGATCGCCAGGCCGGTGTTGCTGACGGTTTCCGGGGTCGCCTGCAGCAGGTAGATCGCGCCGATGCCGGCCGCGGCGCCGCCGCCCATGCCGTTGTACAGCGCGATCATCTGCGGCATGTCGGTCATCGCGACCTTCTTGCCGCTCCACCAGGCCAGCGCACCGCCGATGGCGATACCCAGGATGATCAGGGTGTAGTTCACGCCGCCGGAGATCTCCGGATGCACGAAGGTCACGAGCGTGGCGATCACCATGCCCACGCCGGCCCAGATGATGCCCGGCCGCGCGGTGGTCGGCGAGGACATCTGCTTGAGGCCGACGATGAACAGTACCGCCGCCGCAAAATAGGCGAGGTTGATGATCATGCTCATGCGTTATCTCCCTTCTTGTCGTCCTTCTTGCTGGTCTTGAACATCTCCAGCATGCGTTCGGTGACGACGTAGCCACCCACGGCGTTGCCCGCGGCCAGGATCACGGCGACAAAGCCGATGGCCTGTTCCAGCGGGGTCGTGGCATGGCCCAGCGCGACCATGGTCCCGACCAGCACGATGCCGTGGACGAAGTTGGAACCGGACATCAGCGGGGTGTGCAGGATGACCGGCACCTTGGAGATGATCTCGTAGCCGGTGAAGGCCGCGAGCATGAAGATGTACAGCGCGATAAAGCCTTCGATGATCATGAGTTCGCTCCCTTCAGGGCCTCGCGGGTGGCCTCGTGCACGATCTCGCCGTCGCGGGTCAGCACGCTCTTGGCGATGACCTCGTCATCCCAGTCCGGCTGGAACTCGCCGCCCTCGGCGATCATCGGCGTGAGGAAATTGAGCAGGTTCTTTGCATACATCTCGGAGGCATGCAGCGGCACCTGCGAGGGCACGTTCAGCGGCGCGTGGATCACCACGCCCTTGTGCTTGCTGGTCTTGCCCGGCTTGGACAGTTCGCAGTTGCCACCACCCTCGGCCGCCAGGTCGATGATGACCGCGCCGGGCTTCATGCCCTCGACCATGTCCTTCGGGACCAGTTTCGGCGCGTCGCGGCCCGGGATCGCGGCGGTGGTGATCAGCACGTCGGCCTTGGAGATGAACTCGCCCAGGGCATCCTGCTGCTGTTGCTTCTCTTCCGCGGTCAGTTCGCGGGCGTAGCCGCCTTCGCCCTCGGCGGAGACGCCCAGATCGAGGAACTTCGCACCCAGCGACTCGACCTGCTCCTTGGTGGCGGAGCGCACGTCATAGGCCTCGACCATCGCGCCCAGGCGCTTGGCCGTGGCGATCGCCTGCAGCCCGGCCACGCCGGCGCCGATCACGATGACTTTGGCCGGGCGGATGGTGCCGGCCGCGGTGGTCAGCATCGGGAAGAAGCGGCAGGACAGATCCGAGCCCATGATCGCGCCCTTGTAGCCGACCACGGCCGCCTGCGAGGACAGCACGTCCATGCTCTGGGCGCGCGAGATGCGCGGGATCAGCTCCATCGCGAAGCTCAGGATCTTGCGCTCCTGCATCGCCTTGACCACGTCCGGATTGCGGTGGGCATGGAACAGGCTGACGACGGTGGAGCCCTCCGGCAGCTGGTTGACCTCTTCCACCGTCGGTGGGGCCACGCGGACCATCAGGTCCGACTGGCCGTAGGC
The DNA here is from genome assembly GCF_000377425.1 of Thioalkalivibrio sp. ALE28. NCBI lineage: Bacteria > Pseudomonadati > Pseudomonadota > Gammaproteobacteria > Chromatiales > Ectothiorhodospiraceae > Thioalkalivibrio > Thioalkalivibrio sp. ALE28. Next base: position 24,513 of record NZ_KB898099.1, read on the forward strand.
CGTCTCGGTATCGACCACGGTGGCCTTCTCGTAGGCCGTGTCCGGGAAATGGGCATTGGAGCCGGCACCCTTCTCCAGCTGCACGGTGACGCCCAGATCGCTGAACTTGGCCGCCACCGTCGGATCCAGGGCCACGCGACGTTCGCCGCTGGCGGACTCCTTGGGAACGGATAATTTGATTGCCATGCGCTCTCTCCCCGGGCCAAACGTCCCGTACTCCCCTGGGACGATCAGCCGCGCTCGCGGGTGGTGAAATCGGATGCGGCACGCCTGAAGCGGGCATGCCGCACAAAAAACGACCCGCGAGTGTAGCGGAATCGCCCCCGTGCTTAAACCGTGTCCTGCGCTTGCAGGGTCTTGTTCCGGGCCGCGGAGCGTACGATACCTCGGGTCATGGCGTTGTAATTGCTTTGTTCTCGAAGGCTGTTTATTGTTTTTCCGGTCAGTGTTGCCCTGAGGGAGACGCGGGCGTGCGATTCAATCAGCGTCTCCCAAAGGGGGCATGGATTTGTTCACTCGATCCGGCGTGAGCAAATCCGTGTTTCCTTGAGACGGGACGGGTCATGTTGCCGAACGAGCATCAGGTCCTGCGCACGGACGCCGCGGGCATGCCGCTGGAGTGGATCGGCCTGGAGCAGGCCGTGCGCCTCTACTATACGGAGCAGGTGGCCTACACCTGTGGCAGCCCGCTTTATCGCATGCGCGGCGGCATCAACGCCCGCACCGGGCTGCAGTCGCGGATCGAGGTCAACTCGATCATCGCCACCTTTGGGACCCGCCAGTCCCGCTTCAACGACTACATCCCTCCGCTCAACAACACCACCCTGTTCCGCCGCGATGCCCACCTGTGTCTGTACTGCGGCCAGCATTTCTACGAGCGCGACCTGTCGCGCGACCATGTGACCCCCATCAGCCAGAACGGCGAGGACACGTGGACCAACGTGGTCACCGCCTGCAAGCGCTGCAACAACCACAAGGCCGGGTTCACGCCGGAAGAGGCCGGGATGCAGCTGCTGGCCATCCCGTTCACGCCAACCCATGCCGAGTACATCTTCCTCAAGGGCAAGCGCGTGCTGGCCGACCAGATGGAGTTCCTGCAGGCGCACTTCCCGCGCACCAGTCCCCTGCGCGGCCGTCTGGGCTGAACCGGCGCTGGCTGCCCCCGGGTCGCCGGCGCGCTATCCTTGACCGCTGAACCAAATGGCGCTGCGCCACTCCGACAGGGAGTCAGCGTCCCCTCATGTCGGCAAGGAGCACCATGAAGTACTTCGGAGAAGCGGATTATCGTCACGGCCAGGCGCGCGACGTCGGCGTATTGCTGACCAACCTCGGCACGCCGGACGAACCCACCGCGCCCGCCCTGCGCCGCTACCTGAAGGAGTTTCTCTGGGATCCGCGCGTGGTCGAGGTCCCGCGCCCGATCTGGTGGCTGATCCTTAACGGCGTCATCCTCAACATCCGTCCGAAGCGCTCGGCCGCCAAGTACGCCACCGTGTGGACCGACGAAGGTTCGCCGCTGCTGGCGATCTCGAAGCGCCAGGCCGAGGGTGTGCGCCGCCGCCTGGCCGAGCAGGCAGGGGAGGAGATCCCGGTTGCGCTGGGCATGCGCTATGGCAACCCGTCGATCGCCGCGGGGCTGGACGAGCTGCGCCGCCAAGGTGTGCGCCGCGTGGTCGTGCTGCCGCTGTACCCGCAGTACTCGGCCAGCACCAGCGGCTCCACCTTCGATGCCGTCGCCGATGTGCTCAAGGGCTGGCGCTGGGTGCCGGACCTGCAGTTCATCGCCGCCTACGACGCCCAGCCCGGCTACATCGAGGCCCTGGCCAGCAGTGTGCGCGAGCACTGGCAGGAGCACGGCCAGGCCGACCGCCTGGTGATGTCCTTCCACGGCATCCCCAAGCGCTACCTGCTGCAGGGCGACCCCTACCACTGCCTGTGCCATGCCACCGGGCACAAGCTGGCGCAGGCGCTGGGGCTGAATGACGACCAGTGGCAGGTCACCTTCCAGTCGCGCTTCGGGCGCGAGGAGTGGCTGCAGCCCTACACCGACAAGACCATGGAGGCCCTGCCGGGGCAGGGCGTGCGCTCGGTGGATGTGATCTGCCCCGGCTTCTCCGCCGACTGCCTGGAGACGATCGAGGAGATCGGCGACGAGAATCGCGAGATCTTCCTCGAAGCCGGTGGCGAGCGCTTCCACTACATCCCGGCCCTCAACGACCGCGCCGACCACCTCGACTTCCTGGCCGGGCTGCTGCACCAGCATCTGGCGCCGTGGCTCAACGATCCGGACAATGCCCCCGAGGCGCGTGCCGCGGCTCGCGAGCGCGCGCTCGCGCTGGGCGCCAAACAGTAACGTGGCGAAGGCCGGGGCGATGGACGGACCCGTGATGGCTGAACGGGAGCCGGGCGAGATCGAGATCGGCGCCGTGATCATTGGCGACGAACTCCTCAGCGGCAAGCGCCGGGACCGGCACCAGGCGCACCTGACCGAGGCGCTCGCCGAGAAGGGCCTGGAGCTATCGTGGATTCGGATCGTGGGTGACAACGCTCGCCTGTTGGTGCAGACGTTCCGCGAAACCCTGGCAAGCGGAGCCGAGGTGTTCAGCTTTGGCGGTATCGGAGCGACCCCGGATGATCGCACCCGCGCCTGCCTGGCCGAGGCGCTGGGTCGCCCGCTCCAGCGCCATCCGGAATTTGTCGATCTGCTGGAACGCCGCTTCGGTGACGAGGCCTATCCGCATCGTATCCGCATGGCCGAATTGCCCGAAGGCGCCAGCCTGATCCCGAACCCGATCAACGGTGTGCCCGGGTTTCGCTGCGAACGGCATTATTGTGTACCCGGATTTCCTGCCATGGCCGAGCCCATGGCGCGCTGGGTGCTGGACCAACGCTTCCCCCAGCGCAACGCGGAAGCCGGTTCAGTGGAAGAGAGCCTGATCCTGCAAAACACCACCGAGAGCTCGCTGGTGCCGGTGCTTGAGGCAATAGAGGCCGCATTCCCGGACCTGCGTATTTCCTGCCTTCCGCGCATGGATCGCGACGCGCCGCGGGTCGAATTGGGCGTACGCGGTCCCCGCGCCCGCGTCACCGAAGCCCATGCACGGCTACGCCAGACTTTGATCGAAGCGGGCTTCTTGGCCCACTGAGTCCTGGAGAGGTGCGCGATTCAATTCGCGTTTCCCCGATCGTCGGCGGCCTGCCGATCCTTGCCGCACTTGTCATCATGCACCTCGTATTTTCGGATTTGAGCGCCCCGTCGTGGGGCGCGTTCGCCCTTACGTGATGCACGGGGTCCGTGTCGCCGCCTGGTTCCCTTTCCCTCTGAACCGATAAGCCCTCTTCGAAACAGCATCTTAACCCCCTTTCTCGATGCCCCCGGGGCATTGGCATGGATGCTGCAAACACTTCCAGGCGTAAGAACACGTCAGAACAAGTTGAGTCGTGGCGTTACCGATCAATCCATTGGGCAAGACCTGATGGCCTCGAGGGAAGGGGTTTCAAATGACGAACAAGACTGTGCCGGTAGCAGACGAGACGGTGGAGAGTTCTCCTTCCGCGCCCGACAACCCGACGTCGACGGCCCCGGCAGCAGATACCGCGCCTTCGTCACAGGAAGCGCCTCGAGCGGGTGCGTCCTTGTCTGGTGGAGCGGGTGACGCTTCTATCGGCGAACGCCTGAAGGCATCAAGCGCTACCTGGTGGGCACGCTACAGCGTCCGGATGATCTCGGTGGTGGTGCTGATCGGTCTCTGGCATCTGGCCTCCGTCAATGACTTCCGACTGCTCCTCAACTTCGAAAATGTACCTCGGCCCGGGGTTGTAGGCGCGGTGCTGCTGGATCTGTTGTCGTCCGATACTTTCTATCGGCATATCGGTGCCAGCGTCGAGCGCGTCGCCATCGCCTTTGGGTTAGCCACCGTCTTGGGTGTCGCCCTTGGTGTATTCATGGGCCGCAATCGTTTTGTGGAGGATGTCTTCTCTCCCTACGTGGAGATCTTCCGGCCCATCCCGGCGGTGGCCTGGATCCCGCTGGCGATCCTGATGCTCCCTACAGAACAGAGCAGCATTATTTTCATTACCTTTCTCGGGGCCTTTTTCCCGATCGTGCTGAACACCATGCACGGGGTTGATCAGACACCCAAGGACCTCGTGCGGGCCGCCCGCGCTCTGGGCGCTTCCAGTACCTCGATTCTGATTCATGTCGTCCTGCCGGCGGCGCTGCCCAGCATCGTGGCGGGCATGGCCATTGGTATGGGCATCGCATGGTTCTCGCTGCTGGCAGGCGAGATCATCAGTGGCCAGTACGGGATCGGCTACTTCACCTGGAGTTCCTACTCATTGATTCAGTACCCGCAGATCATTGTCGGGATGGTAACGATCGGCCTCCTGGGGACCCTGTCCACGCTGTTGGTGCGCTATGGCGCCCGGCCGTTCCTGCGCTGGCAGCGTTAGGACCAGCCGCACCTCTTTCGGATCATGCTAAGCAACGGGATAGCACAATGAGAATTGGAAATTTCTGGGCCTTTGGCGAAGGGCCCTCACGCAAGAAACCCGCACCGGGTGGGGCGCTGGCGGGTCGTGCCGAGGCAGGCCGAGTGCAGATCTCCGATGTGTCCATCGAGTTCAACACCAATGGCTGCCGTAACCTGGCGGTGGATGGAGCGAATCTGGAGATTGAGCCGGGCGAATTCATCTGTCTGCTGGGGCCTTCGGGTTGCGGCAAGTCGACCTTGATGAATGCGGTGGCCGGCTTCGTCGCGCCCACGGCGGGGCGTGTCGAGGTGGATGGCAAGCGCGTGCGCGGGCCGGGGCCGGAGCGCGGCATGGTGTTCCAGCAGCACTCGCTGTTCCCCTGGAAGAGCGTGCGCAAGAACGTCGCCTTTGGCCCCCGCATGGCCGGTCACTCGAGGACCGAGTCCGACAGTATCGCGCGCACCTTCCTCGGGATGGTGGGGCTTTCGGCTTACGGCAACCACTTTCCGGCGCAATTGTCCGGGGGGATGCAGCAGCGGGTCGGCATCGCGCGCGCCTTGGCCAATTACCCTGACGTATTGCTGATGGACGAGCCGTTTGGGGCGCTCGATGCCCAGACCCGCTCGATGATGCAGCAAAACCTGGTGGATCTGCGCCAGGAGTTCCACACCACCATCGTGTTCGTCACACATGACATCGAGGAGGCTGTGTTCCTGGCGGACCGGATCATCGTGATGAGCGCGAGTCCGGGCCGGTTGATCAAGGATATCCGCGTCGACATCCCGCACCCGCGCACCCACGAGGTAGTGACCGAGCCCCGATTCGTCGAGCTGAAAAAGCAGTGTCTGGACCTGATTCGGGCCGAGACGACTCGGGCATTCGAGCAGCAGGGGCGGTCGGTCTAGAGCCGAAGAGCTACTGGATCCTCTTACACCTCATAACTTGTTATGATAGGCTAGTACATATGATCGATACGCACCGCCAAGCAGGGCTTGCAAGCACGGGACTCCCGCGTCCCGTGAGCCGGTCTGGCGGATCCGGGTCGCTCTACGGCTGGGTCCGCGACAGTCTGCGTCGCGAGATTCTCCAGGGAGTGCGCGCGCCAAACGAACGACTGGCCACCGAGAAGGAGCTGATCGAGGCCTTTGGGGTCAGCCGGATCACCGTGCGCAGGGCGCTTCGCGAGTTGCGCGCAGAAGGTCTGGTGGTAACCGCGCAGGGGCGCGGAATATTTGTCGCCCGCCCGCGGGTGAGCCAGGAGCTGCGGCGCATGGAGGCCTTTGGCGAGACGGTGACCCGTCAGATCGGTGAGGCCGATGTGCGCCTGCTTTCCATGCAGGAAATGACGCCGCCATCGCGGGTGACGCGCGAACTGGGGCTAGCGCCCGAGGACTCGGTCACCCGCATTCGCCAGGTGCAGTGCTTGCGGTCGGAGCCGGTCATGGTCAGTGAGAGCTTTCTGCCGCTGGCCATTGGGCGGCGCATATTCAGCCGCGATCTCACGGTGGACACCTTGTCCGTACTCAAAAATCGCCTGGGCCTCAGGGTGCGGAGTGCCCGTATCGAAATCGAGGCCTGTCACCCGGAGCCAGGGGTACAGGAAGCACTGGCGCTTCCGGTGGAGGCCCCGGTCCTGAAACTCATCCGTGTCTTTCTCGACCGCAGCGGTCGTGCCTTTGACGTGGAGTGTCTGTCGTTCCGCGAAGACACCTTCAACTGCAAGTTCCGTACGGATCCCAATGAGGAGTACCTATGAAAGTCAGCGAAATCGAAACAGTCGAGATGGATGTCCTGGTGATCGGCGGCGGGACCGGCGGTCCTCTGGCGGCCGTCACCGTCAAGGAAGAGAACCCCGAGCTGGATGTCATGTTGCTGGAAAAGGCCAACGTGAAACGTTCCGGCGCGATTTCCATGGGGATGGACGGCCTGAACAACGCCATCATCCCGGGTCGGGCCACGCCCGAGCAGTATGTAAAGGAGATCACCACGGCGAATGATGGCATCGTCCATCAGAAGGCGGTCCTGGCCTATGCCGAGCGTTCCTACGACATGATCCAGAAGCTGGACTCCTGGGGTGTGCACTTTCAGAAGGACGAGACCGGCGATTACGACGTGAAGAAGGTCCATCACATGGGTAGCTACGTGCTGCCCATGCCCGAGGGGCACAACGTCAAGAAGATCCTGTACCGGCGCCTGCGCCGTAACCGGGTGAAGGTGGAAAACCGTTACCAGGCCACCCGCCTGCTGAAGGATCGCGACGGCAAGATCGCCGGCGCCTTTGCGGTGAACACCCGGACCTCCGAGCCCATGCTGATCCGTGCCAAGGCCGTAATCATGGCAACGGGTGCGGCCGGGCGTCTTGGCCTTCCCACCTCCGGCTATTTGTACGGCACCTACGAGAACCCGACCAATGCGGGCGAGGGGCACGCGATGGCCTATCACGCCGGCGCCGACCTGGCGAACCTGGAGTGTTACCAGATCAACCCGTTGCTGAAGGACTACAACGGTCCGGCCTGTGCGTACGTGACCGGCCCGTTGGGCGGCTACACCGCGAATGCCCAGGGCGAGCGTTTCATCGAGTGCGACTACTGGTCGGGCCAGATGATGCTGGAGTTCTACCGCGAGCTGGAAGGGGGCAAGGGCCCGGTCTACCTGAAGGTGGATCACCTCGCCGAGGAGACCATCCAGGAGATCGAGACGGTCCTGCATACCAACGAACGCCCGTCGCGCGAACGCTTCCATGCCGGGCGTGGTACCAACTATCGCGAGCACATGCTGGAGATGCACATCTCCGAGGTCGGTTTCTGCAGCGGCCACTCGGCTTCCGGGGTGTGGATCAACGAACACGGCGAGACCACCGTGCCGGGCCTGTATGCGGCCGGAGACATGGGCTCGGTGCCGCATAGTTACATGCTCGGTGCATTCGTATACGGCCAGATCTGCGGCGAGAGCGCGACGCGTTACGTCAGTGACTGGACTGACGCACCACTGGACGAGTCGCTGATTGCCGCAGAACTCGAACGCGTGATGGCACCGCTGAATGCGGAGGACGGCATTCCGCCGGAGCAGATGGAATACAAGGTGCGCCGCCTGGTGAACGACTACCTGCAGCCGCCCAAAGTGACCAAGAAAATGGAGATCGGACTCAGCCGCATCCTGCAGGTGCGCGAGGACCTGGCCAGGCTCCACGCCCGGGATCCCCACGAACTGCTGCGGGCCCTCGAGGTGCATGCGATTGTCGACTGCGCCGAGATGGCGGCGCGCGCCTCCATGGCACGCAAGGAGTCCCGGTGGGGGTTGTACCACTACTCCATCGACCACCCCGAGCGCGACGACGAGAACTGGTTCTGTCACAGCCGCCTGTACAAGGGCGAGGACGGAACCATGTGCACCGGTACGCGCCCGGTGGACCCCTACATCATCCCGCTGGATGACGACGAGCTGTCGGCCTATCAGTCCATGCGGATCGAAAACACCGACGAAGTCGCCGCCGAATAAAGGGGAAGTGACATGCCTGTAGCGAACCACAAGACGACTGTCCCGGTGGTCGTCGATGAAGAAAAGTGCATCGCCGACAAGGGGTGCCGGGTCTGCATCGACGTCTGCCCGCTGGATGTCCTGCTGATCGACGAAGTCACGGGCAAGGCCCATATGCATTACGACGAATGCTGGTACTGCATGCCGTGCGAGAAGGACTGTCCGACCGACGCGGTCACCGTGAATATCCCGTACCTGCTGAGCTGAAGGTGAACCCGATGAGCCAATACAACGACCCCGAACTGCAGGACATTGCAGACAAGCTGGCCTCCAACGATGTGGAAATGCGCCGAGTGGGGGTGCTTGCCCTGGTGGACAGTGCCGAACCTGAAGCCGCTGATCTGCTGACAATGGCCCTGAAGGACCCCGACCCTTCGGTCCGCCGCGAGGCGGCCAAGGTGGTCGACGAGTTCGAATCCGCCGACATTGCGGATGCCTTGCTGGCAGCCCTCAGCGACAGCGACGAAGCGGTCCGCAATGCTGCAGCACACGCCCTGGCGGACCTGAAGGATACCGATGCGGCGCAGCCGTTACTCGGTGCGCTGAAAGGCAGCGACGATCCATTTGTCATCGTCGGGGTGCTGGGGGCCCTCAAGCCTATGCGGCTTGCCGAGAGCTGCGAACCGGCTCTGGCCTTGCTTCAGCATGCGGATGCCGCCGTGCGTCGTGAGGCGGTATCCGTCCTCGGATGGCTGCGTTCCCCGGCGAATCTTCCGGTCCTGATCGAGCGGGCGCGCGAAGACGCCGACCCGGACGTGCGGCGGGTGGCCGTGAGCGCCCTGTCGTACGGCGATCCGGACTCGATTGGCGATGCCCTGCTGGCCGGGTTGCAGGACGAGAATTGGCAGGTCCGAGCCGAAGCGGCCTCCATGATTGGCAAGCTGCGACTGCGGTTGGCCCTGCAGAGTCTGATCGAAGGCACGCGCGATTCCTTCTGGCAGGTACGTGAGAAGGCCGTTGAGGCCCTGGGCACTTTGGGTGACCCGAAGGCTGTGGAGGCAGTGGGCGTGTGCACCGACGACCCGGTGTCGAACCTGCGCAAGGCCGCGGTTGGCGCCCTGGGCGAGATTGGGGATGCCAAGGCGCAGGCGTACGTGGAAAGCGCGATGGACGACCCGGATCCCGATGTCCGCAAGACCGCCCTTTGGGCCCAGTCGAAGCTGCGCGTGGCGAGCTGATTCGCCGCGTGCTTCACCGAGAGCGACACGTCGCCATACGGAGGCAACCGTGACTTACGTAGTGAACGAGAACTGTATCCGGTGCAAGTACACCGATTGCGTCGAAGTGTGTCCGGCGGACTGCTTCCACGAGGGCCCCAACATGCTGGTGATTGACCCGGTGGAGTGCATCGACTGTGACCTGTGTGTGCCGGAATGTCCGCCCGAGGCGATCCAGCCGGAAGGTGAGTTGGCCGAGGATCAGAAACATCTCCTCGACTTGAATGCCGAGCTAGCGGCTATCTGGCCGCTAATAACGTCGGCAAAGGACCCGCTGCCCGACGCGGAAGAGTGGATCGAACGTTCGGGCAAGCTGGCCGAGCTGGAGCGCTGATTCGTTATGTCTCGCCTTGTTATTACAAGCTGGGTAACGCGTGGCGCCTTTCTCGGGGCTTGGCTGGCCGGCGTGGCCTCCATGCTGGGTGCGCGTCCGGTGGACGACCCGGATAACCCCCTGTTGTGGCCGCCGGTCACCACCCTGGTGATCGAGGAAACTGTGCTCGCCGAACTGGCTCGCACCTGTCCCGTGGAGGGCGGCCCGCTGGCCGCCGGAGGGCGCGCGTAATGAGCATGCAACCGCCGAAGGAGATCCGCCTGCAGGGGCAGGCCGGCGAGGTTCAGTTTTGCTGGCCGACCGGCGAGGTTACCTGCAAGCGTTTCGAGGCATTGCGGCTGGCGTGTCGCTGCGCCCATTGCACTCTGGCCCGGCGTCGGGACGAACCGGTGACAGACGCCACTCAAGTGGACGTGGTCGACATCGTTCCGTTCGGGGTCAGCGGGGTGCGCTTCGTGTTCTCCGATGGTCACGAGCAGGGCATCTATCCGTGGCGCTATCTGTGGGAGATCAGCGCGAGGGCCCCGGCCCATTCAACCAATGATGGAAACACAACCCGACTCGAATCTGGGAGGTAGACCCCATGGCAGCCTGTGACCCACAAGAAGTGCTGAGCGTGCACCACTGGAATGACACGTTGTTCAGCTTCAAGACCACGCGCGACCCGGGCCTGCGCTTCGAGAACGGTCATTTCGTGATGATCGGTCTCGAGGTGGAGGGCAAGCCCCTACTGCGGGCCTACAGCATCGTGAGCCCGAACCACGAGGAATACCTCGAGTTCCTGAGCATCAAGGTTCCGGACGGCCCGTTGACCTCGCGCCTGCAGCACATCAACGAGGGTGATCAGCTCCTGGTAAGCCGCAAGGCGACTGGCACGCTGGTGATCCACGATCTGCTGCCGGGCAAGAACCTGTATCTGTTCGGCACGGGCACCGGCCTCGCACCCTACATGAGCATTATCCGCGACCCGGAAACCTACGAGCGATTCGAGAAGGTGATCCTGGTCCACGGCGTGCGCTACAAAAGCGAGCTGGCCTACCAGGAATATCTGACCGAGGAGCTCCCGAACCACGAATACCTCGGCGAGCTCGCGCAGGAGCAGTTGCTCTATTACCCGACGGTCACGCGCGAGGACTTCGTTCACCAGGGCCGCATCACGGACCTGATCGAGAACGGCAAGATGGCTGAAGACCTCGGTCTGCCGCAGCTCGACCCGGAACAGGACCGCGCCATGATCTGTGGCAGCCCGGCGATGCTCGAGGACCTGTCGAACCTGCTGGATCAGATGGGCTTCACCGCCTCGCCCAAGACGGGCGTGCCGGGTGAGTACGTGATCGAGCGGGCCTTTGTCGAGCAGTAGTCCGGCGGCGCCGACTGAGCGGGAGATCACCATGGAACGCGAGCAGATCGAGATGGATGTGGTCATCGTCGGTGCGGGGCCTGCGGGCCTCGCGGCCTCGATCCGGCTGCGCCAGTTGGCGCAGGACCAGGGCCGGGACGATCTCTCGGTCTGCGTACTGGAAAAGGGGCCCGAGGTCGGGGCGCATATCCTTTCCGGTGCGGTGATCGATCCGCGCTCGCTCGACGAATTGATCCCCGACTGGCGCGATCTCGGAGCGCCGTTGAAAACGTCCGCCGTGGATGATCACTTCCTGTTGCTGCGCGAGCATGGAAGCCTGCGGCTGCCCACTCCCGGCGCACTGCGTAACGAGGGAAATTATGTGGGCTCGCTGGGCAACCTGTGCCGCTGGCTGGGCGAGCAGGCGGAGGCACAGGGGGTGGACATCTACCCGGGCTTCGCGGCGGCCGAGGTGCTGTACGACGAACAGGGTTCCGTGCGCGGTGTGGCCACCGCGGACACCGGCTTGCAGCCGGACGGTACGCCCGGCCCGCAGCACGAGCCCGGTGTGGAGATCGTGGCCGGGCGAACCCTGCTGGCGGAGGGCTGCCGTGGATCGTTGAGCCAGCAGGTGATTGCCGCCTACGAACTGGATCGAGATGCCGATCCGCAGACCTACGGCATTGGCATAAAGGAGGTCTGGGAAGTAGATGAATCCGTCCACCGCCCGGGCACCGTGGTGCATACCGTCGGTTGGCCCCTGGACGCCCGAACCTACGGCGGCGGCTTCCTGTACCACTTCGACGAGCGCCGCGTGTCCGTGGGGTTCGTGGTCGGGCTCGATTACGCCAACCCGAACCTCTCGCCTTACCAGGAGATGCAGCGGTTCAAGACCCATCCGGAGATTCGCCGCCATCTCGAGGGTGGGCGCCGCCTGTCCTATGGTGCGAGGGCCTTGGTGGAGGGTGGGGTTCAGTCCTGCCCCAAGCTGGAATTCCCGGGCGGGATGCTGGTGGGGGATGCCGCGGGCCTGCTGAACGTGGCGCGCATCAAGGGCACCCACACCGCCATGAAGTCCGGGATGCTGGCGGCGGAGGCGGTGTTCGAGCATTGGGCGAACGCATCCGAGCCGGCGGCGGCTACTGGCGTGGACCGGGCGCTGGCGGATTCCTGGGTCTGGTCCGAGCTTCGGCGCGCGCGCAATATCCGCCCCGCCTTCGCCCGCTGGGGATTGTGGGGCGGGCTGGCGTATGCCGCGGCAGACACCTATTTGTTCGGTGGCCGTGCGCCATGGACGTTCTCCCAGCACGCGGATCACGAGCAGCTACAGCGCCAGTCGGAGGCCTCGCCCATCGAGTATCCGGCGCCGGACGGGGAGCTTACATTCCCGTTGTTGTCGTCGGTGCATCTGTCGAACACCAATCACGACGAGAACCAGCCCTGCCATCTGCGGCTGCGTGATCCCGATGTCCCCATTCAGTTGAACCTCGCCGAATTCGGGGCGCCGGAGACACGCTACTGCCCAGCCGGGGTGTACGAGATTGTCGATGGCGACCAGGGGCCGCGCCTGCAGATCAACGCAGCCAACTGCGTGCACTGCAAGACCTGTGACATCAAGGACCCCACCCAGAATATCCAGTGGCAGGTACCGCAAGGCGGCGAGGGCCCGATCTATTCGGGCATGTAGGCCGCATCGAGTCCGATTGCCGGGCCGCAAAGTCAACGGGAGTGAATGCGATGAAAGTACTGGTCGGCGTAAAACGCGTGATCGATTACAACGTGAACATCCGCGTAAAGGCGGATGGTAGCGGTGTCGAGACTGAAAATGTCCGGATGTCCGCTAATCCCTTCGACGAGATTGCGCTGGAGGAGGCCGTACGCCTGAAAGAGGCCGGTATCTGCAGCGAGTTGCTGGCGGTGACGGTGGGTGACGAGGCCAGTCAGGAGGTTCTGCGCAGCGCCCTGGCAATGGGCGCGGACCGCGCGATCCGGATCGATGTGCCGGAATCGCCGCAGCCCCTGAACGTGGCCGCGTTGCTGGCCGCGGTCGCGCGCGAGGAGGCCGTCGACCTGGTGCTTCTTGGCAAACAGGCGATCGACGATGATGCCAACCAGACCGGACAGATGGCCGCTGCATTGCTTGGCTGGCCCCAGGGTACCTTCGCGTCCGAGTTGACCATCGAAGAGGGCCGGGCGCGGGTAGCACGCGAGATTGATGGCGGGCAGCAGACCGTTGAACTGGACCTGCCTGCCGTGGTGACCGCGGACCTGCGACTCAACGAGCCCCGGTTCGTGAAGCTGCCCGCGATGATGAAGGCGAAGAAACGTCCCATCGAGGAGCGCACGCCCGAGGCCCTGGGCGTGGATATGCGTCCGCGGGTGGAGCGGGTCAAGGTTTCCGAGCCCGTTCCCCGCGAGGCGGGTGTGAAGGTCGCGGACGTGGACGAACTGCTGGACAAGCTGCGCAACGAAGCGGGGGTGATCTGAGATGGCGAACACGATACTGGTTGTAGCGGAGACGGCAGGGGAGACACTGGCCGCCAGCACCTTGTCCACCCTGACGGCCGCCCGCGAACTGGACGGTCCCATCGACGTCCTGGTAGCGGGTGCACGCCCCGCGGCGGCGGCCGAAAGCCTCGCCTCGATGGCCGGGGTCCGCCGTGTGCTGGTTGCCGAGGCGCCTCATCTGGCAGGCGGCCTTGCTGAGGATCTTTCCGGGTTGGTGGCTGGACATGTCGAGCACTACAGTCATGTGCTGGCGTCCGCCACCACGTTCGGGAAAAACCTGCTCCCCCGGGTGGCGGCGCTGGTCGACATCCAGATGGTCTCGGATGTCACCGTGATCCAGGACGCGGAGACGTTCGTGCACCCGATCTACGCGGGCAATGCCAACGAAACCTTGCGGGTGCTGGAGCCGCACAAGTTGTTGACCATACGCCCGACTGCGTTCGCCAAAGAGGTGGTGGGCGGCGGTGAGGCCCAGCTTGAACGCATTGAGGTCGGTGAGACCCAGGCCCAGTCCCGCGAGGTCGAACTCCAACTCGACCAGTCGGACCGGCCGCAACTGGAATCCTCCGGGATTGTCGTATCCGGGGGGCGAGCCTTCGGCAGCCTGGAGAAATTCCGTCTGCTGGAGGAACTGGCAGCGGATCTGAACGCCGCCGTGGGCGCCTCGCGGGCAGCCGTGGATGCCGGTTATGCCCCCAACGACTGCCAGGTGGGACAGACCGGCAAGGTGGTCGCACCGGAGCTGTACATTGCGGTGGGCATCTCCGGCGCCATTCAGCACCTCGCCGGCATGACCGGATCCAAGGTCATCGTCGCCATCAACAAGGACCCGGATGCCCCGATCTTCGGCGTGGCCGACTACGGCCTGGTCGGCGACCTGTTCGATATCCTGCCGGAGCTCCACGAGAAGATCCGGCAGCTGCGAAGCGAGCCGGCACCCGGTCTGGCAGAAGCTTGAGTCGTGTCCTGGCGGGGTAACCGGCGCGTACAGTGGCGGTTACCCCACGGGATCGGTTACGAACGATCGATCTCGAATCGATACTTGAACGAGTCGCCACTGAAAAACAGAAACTCGTAGTCGATGGGCCGTCCGGAGCGATCGTGGGTTAGACGTTCCACCTGCAGAACCGGGTCGGCTGCCGACAGGCCCAGCTCCTTCTGTACTTCGTTGTTCGCGAGCCCGGCATCGATGCTGATGTTGGCTGCACCCAGCGGGATGCCCGAGAGGTTCTCCAGGATCGGGAAGATGTCGCCCGAAAGATCCTGATTGAACAAGGGGCGCCCCACATCCAATGGGAAATAACTGACTTCCAGTGACACTGGGACCCGGTTCAGGTAGCGCACCCGCTTCACTTCGACCACCGAGCCGCTTGTTGCACCCCCAAGGTCGAGTGCGTCGCGCACATTCTTGGGCGGGACCATTTCTTCGATTGAAACCACCCGCGCCGTTGCTTCGTAGCCCTGGGCCGCCATGGCCTCGCCAAAGCCTTCCAGGCGCCGCACGTTCTGCACCGCCTTCGGCTTGCTGACAAAACTGCCCTTGCCCTGTGAGCTGAAGATCAGGCCTTCGTTGTGCAGGTCACGCAGTGCCTGACGAATGGTAATGCGGCTGACGCCGAACCGTCGGGTGAGTTCGCTCTCGGATGGGAGCTTCTGGTGCGGCTGGTAGGTGCCGTCGAGGATCCTTTGGCGCAATGTTTCCTTGATCTGGACATACAGGGGCTGCGGGGATTCCTGAAGCGTTTGGCGGTCCGGGGTGCTGGATTCCATGGGCGCGTCTCGTTCCTCGATTCAACTCATCATATCGTGTCATAGAAGGAGTGAGATGGGTAGGGGAACGGACGGTTTGGCTGAGCGAAGTCGGCCGCGGGGTGCCGAATACGGCAGGTGTATTGCTTGTCATGATTGCTGGCGTTCACAGCCGTTATCCGGCACTCCAATAGCGCAGGGATTCCCCAGGTTGGGGCGGTGACGGGCATGGCGGCGGAAGCCGAGGTATTCCTTATTGAAGAATAAAACTCAAGGAAAACAGAAAGGTGCGGATTGTTTTCCCTCGATTGCGGAGTGCGGCACGGAATCTGCTGCGTATCCGGTAGATCAGTCATGGCCTGTTAGTACAGGCAAGTCCCCGAGCCGGGTCTAGTCGGCTGATCAAACGTTGGATGCGCCATTTTGGCGGACACTTAATTTTGGGAGAAGAACCATGCGTTGGAAGCCAATCGTTGCCGGTGTAGCAATCGCGGCCTTTTCCGGGGCCGCGGTGGCCGAGACGATCCAGATCCGGGTCGGGCACCAGAGTCAGGTCACCAATACGGTATCGGGCGGGGTCGTCATCGAACGCCTGCGTCTATTCGAGGAACACTTGCCAACCGATGGCAGATACGAAGATGTCGATTTCGTCGTCCAGTACGCCGACTTCGACTCCGGTCCGCCGATTACCAACCGAATGATCGCCGGGCAGCTCGAGTTCGGGGTCATGGGCGACTACCCGCTAATCGTGAACGGCGCGACCTTCCAGAATACTGGTCGTGCCGAGTCCTTGTTCGTTGCCATGACTGGGTACAACGCCCGCGGTACGGGTAATGGCATTGTGGTTCCAGTCGATTCCCCTGCGCAGAGTCTGTCGGATCTCGCCGGCCAGCAGCTTTCGACGCCGTTCGGCAGTGCCGCCTGGGGTATGACCCTGGATGCGCTGAGCCAGGCCGGTATCCTGGATGACATCCAGCTTCGCGACCAGGGGCCACCGGTCGGGGTAGCGAATATCCGTACGGGTAACATCGATGCTCATTCGAACTTCACCCCGTGGTCCGAGGTGATGGAGTATCGCGGGTTTGGCCGTAAGGTCTTCGACGGTAGCGAAGTCGGCCAGCCGACGTTCCATGGGACCGTGGTCCGTGACGACTTCGCGGAAGAGCATCCGCGTGTGGTTGAGGCGTACATTGCAGCCACGATGGAGGCGCAGGACTGGATCATGGAAGACCCCATGCGGGCGGCGACCAAGCTGGAAGAGTGGACCACGATCGAGAAAGAGGTCCTGTACCTGTACTTCAGCGAGGGCGGCATTACGTCGGTCGATCCGACCCTGAAACCCGAGTGGGTGGACGCGCTGAAGTATCACCATGCGACGCTGCAGCGGGAGCGTTCGGTCCCCGAACTGGACTTTGACCGCTGGGTGGACGACAGCTTCGTGCGAGCCGTCTACGAGGCTCAAGGCAAGGACTACGAGGAGCAGCTGGGCAAGATCACCCGATCCGAACCGGGCGCGCCCGGACTTCCGCCGGCCGAGGTCTGGTTCGCCGAAGAAGGCATTATCAAGTACGACTCCATTGGCGAGATGCTGGCCGCGGTCGAAGAGGTCGAGGAGTCAGGTTCCGACGAGGTTCGTGCGACGTATGTCTACGACCACGGCACGGGCCTCAAGCTGTTCGGCCACGTGGCGTCGTTCGTGGAAACCGAGGACGACTACGTCGCGTTCATGCGGGCCGGTGACGCCGAGGAATATGCCAGCGAGAACGGTGGCACCACTGTCGAACTGGCCGCCCTTCGTTACTAGGGTTCTATCCATGTAGCGGGTTATCCGACTCGCTTGTCTGAGGAAGCCATGGCCGCTCCGATCGGCCATGGCTTTTTTCCTGACACAGGGCCGGCTGTCGCATTCGCAACGATGAAGCCGAGGGAGCAATCCAGCCTCTGTGCCCCACTGAACTCGCGGTGCGATTTTCGGCACCATGCCCTGCTCGTCACGCAACCGCTCGGGTTGCTCGGCCACCGCCGCCTCCCTCGGGGTATGGATGCATCGCATCCTCCTGTCAGATAGAAGGAATCCGACGCCGATGCCGGTGCGCTTAGCAACGCTGATGTCAGTGGCGCTCATAGCGTTCGCCGCCAATTCCATCCTGACGCGTGCCGCGTTCACCTCAACGTCCATTGATCCGGTCAGCTTTACCGCGATCCGGCTTGTCTCCGGAGCGATCATGCTGTGGCTGATCGTTCGGGCCCAGCCGACCCTTCCAGAAGGACGGGGCAGTTGGGGGTCAGCGCTCGCACTCTTCGTGTACGCCATCGGGTTTTCGTTCGCCTACATTTCCCTGACCGCGGCGACCGGAGCGCTGCTGCTGTTCGGCGCGGTCCAGGTGACCATGGTCAGTTGGTATCTGGCGGCCGGCGCACGATTGACGTCTCGCCAATGGATAGGCTTCGCCCTGGCTTTAGCAGGACTCATCTGGTTGCTGTCGCCCGGGCTCTCGGCACCGCCCCCGATTCCTGCTGCATTAATGATCGTGGCCGGCTTCGCTTGGGGTGTCTACACGCTGCGGGCGAGTGGCAGTGGCGATCCGACCCGGGTCACGGCATCCAACTTCCTCCTGGCGAGCTTGCCTGCGCTGGTCCTGGCGGTGGCTTTCAGTCCAGGCGCCGTCGTGGACATTCCGGGTGCACTACTGGCCGCGGCGTCGGGCGCCCTGGCCTCCGGTCTGGGATATGCGGTCTGGTACGCCGCGCTCAAGCTCATTCGGACCTCCACCGCTGCGGTTGCCCAGCTGAGCGTGCCGGTGATCACCGCCATTGCAGGGATCGGCCTCCTCGCGGAGCCGTTGACCCTGCGTCTGGTGTTCGCCGGCATTGTCGTGTTGGGTGGTATTGCGCTGGTGGTCGTAAAGCCGAAGAGCTGAAGACCGATGTTCGGCAACGTCGGAGAACGCGACGTCAGGCGGCATTGGATCTGCCGATGACGTCCTGGCTCAGGAAAATCGGAATGACCTCGTCGGCGGTTGTCATTATTTCGCCCCGTTCTGGTGTATAAGCAAGTCTTTTATTGGATAGCGCGTTGGCAGGGGGCCTCGGCGCTTTCGACCCGCCGTTCCGGCGGCTGCCGCATACCAAACACGGTAGGCGGCAGAAATTACTGATCGCGCATCCCCGTGCGATGTTGGATGAGGCTACAAGGGCTTGAAAACTGAACTGGTGATCCCCGCTCCCGACACAACCACTCCGCCAAGCGCGGTGTCCGGGGCTGTAGTTCCTGCGGCAATGCTCGGGGAGGGAGCATTCGGAGATACTTCCGTTCCCGACTGGCTGTATGGGCTCGCCGCCGGCGAGCCCGTGGTCTGGCCCGACTTCCTGCCCGAGGACACGGTCGATGCGCTGCATGACGAGATCTACGCCCTGCGTGATGCCGCGCAGCTGGCGCAGGCGCGGATCGGTCGGGGTGGCGAGCGCCATCGCGACCGGGCCACCCGCGGTGACTGGATCCACTGGCTGGATGGTGCCAGCCCGGCCCAGCAGGCGTTCATGGAGCGCCTGGATGCGATACGGCTGGAGGTGGGCCGGTCGCTGATCCCGGGCCTGTTCGAGACGGAATCGCACTTTGCCCTGTACCCGCCCGGCACCCATTACGCCCGGCATGTGGATGCCTTCCAGGCCGGCAACTGCCGCCGGCTGTCGCTGGTGTTCTATCTGAACCGCGACTGGCACGAGCAGGACGGCGGCCAGCTCGCGATCTATGACGATGCCGGCCGCGAATGCCAGCGCATCCAGCCGACGGCTGGCACGCTGGTGATGTTCCTGAGCCAGACCGTGCCGCACGCGGTCCTGCCCACCCACCGCTGGCGCGCCAGCATCGCCTCCTGGATGCGCGTACGCGAGCTTGCCAACCCGCTCGCCGGGCTCGACCGCTTCTGACGCTTCTGAAACCGGTCGCGGCGCGTTCTTGCAGCCTGCGGCGCCGGCGCCCATGATCGGGAGAGGGCCTCAGCGCCCTTCGGTCGAGCGCAACGCGGCGGGCCAATATGGGCAAGAGCCGGCAAAGGCAGGGCAACAATCGCCTCCCCCGAGACACGTCGCCTGACGTGCCCCTGCAGCCCTCTTCGGCTTCGATCTGGGCCGAGCGCTATCAGTTGCGTGACGCCCGGGGCGAGCCGGTGGATGCCTCGGTCGAGGCGATGTTCGACCGTGTCGCCCTGGCCCTCGCGGCGGTCGAGGCGCCGGAGAAGCGCGCGCCGATCGAGCGCGAGTTCCGCTGGGCGCTGGACAATGGCGCCATCCCGGCCGGGCGGATACTGGCCAATGCCGGGGCCGAGGTGTACAAGCCGCAGACCACACTGATCAACTGCACCGTATCGCGCACGATCCGGGACTCGCTGCAGGCCATCCTCGATGCCAATACCGCCGCCGGCCTGACGCTCAAGGCCGGGGCCGGGATCGGCTACGACTTCAGCACCCTGCGCCCGAAGGGTGCGCTGGTCGCGGGTGCGGGCGCGCCGACCAACGGCCCGGTCGCGTTCATGCAGATCTTCGACCAGACCTGCCGCACCATCGGCGCGGCCGGTGGTCGCCGCGGGGCGCAGATGGCAACGCTGGACATCGGTCATCCGGATATCGAGCGTTTCATCCTCGCCAAGCGCTGCAAGGGGCGGCTGACCCAGTTCAACCTGTCCGTGCTGGTGCGCGATGCCTTTCTGGAGGCCGTGGAGCGCGACGACGAATGGGCGCTCGCCTTCCCGCTGCTGCCCGTCGAGCAGGACCGGGTGGCGACATCCGAGCTTGTCTATCGCGACTGGCCGGTGGTCGAGGACGGCTACCGCGTCGACGACCAGGGCCGGGTGGCCTGCCGTGTCTACCGCTGTGTGCGCGCCCGCGAGCTGTGGGACACGCTGATGCGCAGCACCTATGACGTCGGCGAACCCGGCGTCATCCTGATCGATCAGGTCAACCGCCAGAACAACGCCTGGTTCGACGAGGTGATCCGCGCCACCAACCCCTGCGGCGAGGAGCCGCTGCCGCCGGACGGGGCCTGTCTGCTGGGGTCGGTGAACCTGACCCGGTTCGTGTCCGCGTCGTTCACCGCCGATGCTGCCTTCGACTGGGAACGCTTCGAGCGGGTGGTGCGCGTGTTCACACGCATGCTGGACAACGTCGCGGACATCTCCGGGCTTCCGCTGCCGGAGCAGCGCGCCGAGATGCTGCGCAAGCGCCGCCACGGCATGGGCATCCTCGGGCTCGGTTCGGCGCTGGCGATGCTGGGGGAGGCCTACGGATCCGAGTCGGCCGCCGACTTCACCGCAGAGGTCTGTCGTCGCATGGCGCTGGAGAGCTGGCGCGCCGGACTGGAGCTCGCGCGCGAGAAGGGCCCGGCGCCGATCATGGACGAGGACTTCACGCTGACCGCGGACATGCTCCGGCGTCAGCCGGCGCTGGCCGAGGCCGGCTATCAGGTCGGCGACGTGCTGAAGGGTCGGGAGCTGCATGCCCGCTTCAGCCCCTACATGCAGCGCATCACCGAGGAGGACCCGGCGCTGGTCGCGGCGCTGGCCGAGGAGGGCGCGCGCTTTACCCACGCGACCTCCATCGCGCCCACCGGGACCATCAGCTTCTCGGTCGCCAACAACGCGAGCAACGGCATCGAGCCAACCTTTCTCCACCACACCACGCGCAACATCCGTCGCCCCGGGCGGCGCACCCGCGAGGCCGTGGACTGCTACTCGTTTGAGCTGCTGGCCTACCGCGCCCGCGTCGATGCCGAGGCGGGGCCGGGGGATCTTCCCGCCAACGCGATCACCGCGGATCGGGTCAGTGTGGATGCCCACATCCGCATGCAGGCCGCCGCGCAGCCGTGGGTGGACTCGGCCATCTCCAAGACGCTCAACGTCCCGAGCGATATCCCGTTCGAGGACTTCCAGCAGGTCTACCTGCAGGCCTGGCGCGTCGGGCTCAAGGGCTGCACCACCTACCGGCCCAACCCGCAGGCGGAGATGGGCGTGCTGATGGACCCCGAGCGCCTGCGCAGCACCTGGTACACCTTCACCCTGGCGGACGGCCGGGAACTGACCCTGCGTGGCGACGAAGAGGTCGAGTACGAAGGCCAGATCCACACCGCCGCCAACCTCTTCGCCGCGCTGGACGAGGGCTACTACGACGACGTCTGACGCCGTCGGGGAGGACACGATGCACCGGATCGACCAGCCCATCATCGCCTTTCGCCGCTCGGACACCCCGCAGGGCGAGGGCGCGTCCGGCAGCGACGATCACCCGCTGGGCAAACGCATTCCGTCGCGCCCCGAGGGCGAACTCGAGTCGGTCACCGAGAAGGTGCGCTACTGGACCCAGGACGGGCCGCAGACGGTTTATCTGGTGGTCAGCTTCGTCGCCGTCTCCGGCACGGTCAGCGGCGAGCGCGTGACCATCGAACGCCCGATCGAATTCTTCCTGCCCACCGGACAGCACTCCGAGTCCTACCAGTGGATCTCCGCCACTATGCGCAGCCTGTCGCTGGCGGCCCGTGGCGGCTACGCCGCCCGCGCCCTGCGCGACCTGCGCAAGGTCACCTGGGACCGCGGCCCGGTCCGCTGCGGCGAAAACGAGTACGGCAAGCCGCTGTATCACCCCTCCGAGGTCGCCGCGATCGCCCACGCCCTGCAACGCATCCTCCAGCGCCGCGGCTTCCTCGACCCCGACGGCCACCCCCGCCCGCTACGCGAACTGGTCGCCAACTACCGCGACCGGGACCGGACCCCGGAAGTCTCCGCCACCCTGGAAGCCCCGCATCGGGTGGCCACAGCCGCCGCCCCCTGCCCGCAGTGCGATGGCCACCTCGAAATCATCGACGGCTGCCCGACCTGCCGTGACTGCGGCTATTCGAAGTGCTAGTGCCTTCGGGCGAAGGCGGGCGGGACCCGAACGGCTGGCGACTCTGAAACCAAGAAAACGAACCGGGTACCAGGCGCCGACACGCGATCGACCAAAGGCTCACCCGGCCCTGAAGCACCATGGATAACCCCTTGGCTTGCAGGGCCGCCGTAGAAATCTCGAAGGGCGTCTCGTAGTCTCCCCGCCTCATCCATTCCGCCTGGAGAGACCGTGGCCCACATCCTGAACCCGTACGCTGACGATCAGCCCGAGCCGAAGCACATCGTGCTGCGCGCCCGCAGTGGGCAGGCGGTTTCGGCCAATTTCACCCTGCAGGATCGGCGAGGACGCCAGAGCGCGGCGGAATATCTGTTTCATCTCTATTCCACCATCAAGCAGAAGCTGGACGAGCCGGTCCTGGATACCGCTGCGCCCTCGCCGGACGACCAGACCGCCATGCAGCGACTGATCCTCTACTCGGCCGGCGCCCACGACACCATGTTCGGCACCTTCAATGCCTCCAGCGCTTCCTCCGAGATGCCGGAGGAGGAGCGCAACGAGTTCGTCGAGATCTTCCTGCTGGCCTGCGCCACGGTCATCGAAGGCCAGCGAATCACCGTCGACCTCCAGCGCGGCCTCATCACCGCCGAGACAGCCTGAACGTTTGTCTTGGTCAGGTTTTGCCTCTTGGCCCGCCTTAATCAGTGAGGCGAAATCCAAAGGTAGACCCTTTGGGCTATGGATGCGGTTACGATCTTCCCCAGCTTCTAATCGATTCAGAAAACCGAGCAAACGAGTCGCTAGTGGCATCACGCGCGTCTACCAATCCGAGCTCGTACACCATCTTCGCTATCTCGCGGGAGTCGCTCTCCCGGTAGTCTCTTGTGGTAGAACGCTGTGGGCGCAGGGCTCGCCGAAGCTCTTCTTTTGCGTGTTGAATCAGGCCGACGTTTGACCCTGAACGTGACGGATCACGCCACTTTCTGTTGACTGACCGAACAGCTTCAGGCCACAAGAACCACCACGCCTCGAGTTCCCAGGCAGGGGTCGCGGCTATGGCGTTTACTCCTTCCTCAGAAAGTAGTCTTTCGATTCGAGAGGAAAGCACTTCATGGGCGGGTTCCACGTTGTCGCAGTCTTCGTGAGCTATGACAAAAAGAACATCCCGCGCGCAGCGCTCGGCCTTTATGAATTCAGCAATTCCAATGGCGTTCTTGCGCGCCTTCGCCTCTTCCCTCCCCCTAACGAGCACTTGAGGCTTGCGCCGAGTTTGGGGGCGTGGCAAGTCATTCCGCAGCGCGTGCGTAAGCCACGCGAGCGACTCCGTGTCGTTTTGGTCCTCACCGAATATCAAGATTACAGGAGGTCGCTTTCGCTCCTTTTTATCCTTCTTCCTGTGCTTCAAAGAACACCACCAAGTGCGCCAGAAAACCAAAGTTCTCCCAGATCAAGCTCTGTGGAATCGCTCATTTCTGCGACGAGCTCGGGATCAATTGCCGGAATCACCGATTCACCGAGATGATTGCGCTCGCAGACGATTAGCTCAGAAGGGTCTAGACGATTTACTAACGCCGGAGAATGCGTGACGACGATAAGCTGCGTGCGCTCCTTGGCGTCGCGCATGCGCTCTACGATGCGATCTAGCGCGTGCGGGTGCAATCCATGGTCAATTTCTTCTACGCACGTCAGTAGCGGTGGATTCGGGTCATGCAGCATAGCCAGAATCGCGATGGCCCTTACGGTCCCAAATGAGGCCGCGCCCAAGGGTGTCGTGCCAGTGAGAGACTCCTCCACAATCCGGATTTCGACACCTTCCTGGCTGCCGCCAATGGGGTGAAGCTCAAGGTCGATGATCCCGGGGACTATCGTACTCAGGTCATCCTTCAACAGGCCAAATGTCTCTGGATGGGCCACCGACAACCATGAAAGAAAGGCGGCGACATTGCTGCCGTCCGACTCCAAACGCGATGTGGTCGTCTCTCGAGAGGGGCGGCGTGCTGCCCAACCATCTACCTCAAAAACCCGAAAGGTTTCGAATAACTTGGCAAGTTCGTCAACTTGGATCGCGCCTGCGTTGCGCCCAAGACGTCGAAGTGTGGAAAGCCCCGATGAACGGGAGGCAAGACCTAGTTCTTGTTGGTCAGAGTCCGTGCGAGCCCCATCGTCGATGGTCACTTTTCCGCCTCGAACGGTGATGCGTCGCCCGCGGCCTTGCGTCCTCTTAAATTGGAGATTCTCGATGCGAGCTAATATTTGTTTTTCATCACCTGACTTTGCCGAGCGAACCCGACGTTGCCAAAAGGTTAGCCCGTATTCATCAGGCGCGTTGGCGCTGGCGTAAGTGGTAACTTGCGCCTTGATGCCAATCTTTATTCTATTGCTGCTTGATGTGGACTTGCTGCGGGCGCCTCTAAAACGCAACGCCTCGAAACCACCGTGACTCTCAATCGCGGGAAGCAGGTCAGTCCGGACAGTGTCACCAAGAAACTGGATGACCTTGAGAAGATTGGTCTTTCCGGCCGCATTCGGCCCGACGAGGACATTGAGATCCCTCAGCTCAACCTGAACGTCATTCAGGCTCAGAAAGTTTTCAGCGCTTATTGAGTGTAGTGGACGCATTTTCTCGGGCTGTGTTCGTCTAGCCTATAGTTGGGCGACACCAACAGAATCCACATAGTGCCCATGGTGGAACCTGTTGTACATGGGGTGGCATTCCCGACTGGACGCCCGAGGAAACGAAATACTCGCCTACATGGTACCTACAAGTTTGTGGAGCGTGCAGCCACGTTTCGTAACTATCTGAAAATGTGGTGGGCCCGGTCGGACTCGAACCGACGACCAAGGGATTATGAGTCCCCTGCTCTAACCAACTGAGCTACAGGCCCGTATGCGGGGAGGGTACAAACGACTGCGGCGCCATTCTACCCGGAAAGGGAGAGATGGCGCCGCAGCGGCAGGGCAGGTTCCGGCTGGTCGGCCGGGACGCCGGTTACTCGGCGTCGGTGTAGGTGCGCAGCAGTTCGGCGCGGGTCGGGTGGCGCAGCTTGCGCAGGGCCTTAGCCTCGATCTGGCGGATGCGCTCGCGGGTGACGTCGAACTGCTTGCCGACTTCCTCGAGGGTGTGGTCGGTGTTCATGTCAATGCCGAAGCGCATGCGCAGGACCTTGGCCTCGCGCGGGGTCAGCGTGGAGAGGATCTCGCGGGTGGCCTCGGTGAGGCTTTCCTGCGCGGCGGAGTCCGACGGCGAGGCGACCTTTTCGTCCTCGATGAAGTCGCCCAGGTGGGAGTCTTCGTCGTCGCCGATCGGGGTCTCCATGGAGATCGGTTCCTTGGAGATCTTGAGCACCTTGCGGATCTTGTCCTCGGGCATCTCCATGCGCTCGGCCAGCTCTTCCGGCGTGGCCTCGCGGCCCATCTCCTGCAGCATCTGGCGGGAGACGCGGTTGAGCTTGTTGATGGTCTCGATCATGTGCACCGGGATACGGATGGTCCGGGCCTGGTCCGCGATGGAGCGGGTGATGGCCTGGCGAATCCACCAGGTGGCGTAGGTCGAGAACTTGTAGCCGCGACGGTATTCGAACTTGTCCACGGCCTTCATCAGGCCGATGTTGCCTTCCTGGATCAGGTCGAGGAACTGCAGGCCGCGGTTGGTGTACTTCTTGGCGATGGAGATCACCAGGCGCAGATTGGCCTCGACCATCTCTTTCTTGGCTCGGCGGGCCTTGGCCTCGCCGATGGACATGCGGCGGTTGATCTCCTTGATCTCGGAGATGTTCAGGCTGGCCTCGTGCTCGATTTCGGCGAGCTTTTTCTGCAGGCGCACGATCTCGTCCTCGTGCTCGGCGAGGGCGGTGGTGTACTTGCCCTTGGCCTTGCAGGCTTCCTTGATCCAGTCGAGGTTGGTCTCGTTCTTGGGGAAGCTGTCGATGAAGGTCTTGCGCGGCATCTGCGCCTGTTCCACGGCCAGCGCCATGATGCGGCGCTCGTGGCGGCGGATCTGGTCGATGCTGCCGTGCAGCTGCGTGGTCAGCTGGTCGACCATGCGCGGGACCAGCTTGAACTCCATGAAATACTTGGCCGTGGCCTCGCGTGCGACGGCGTAGGCCTCGCGGTTGCCCTTCTCGAAGGCCTTATGGGCCTTGGCGTGCAGCTTGCGCAGCTTCTCGAAGCGTTCGCGGGCCTCTTCCGGGTCCGGACCGGTGTCGACCGGTTCGGCGGCTTCTTCGTCTTCCTCGGCGTCCTCCACCTCGTCGACGATGGCATCCAGCTCGGCGCTGGCCTGCTGCTCGGCAGCCGCCGCGGCCGCGGCCTTCTGCTCGTCCTGGGCCTTCTGCGCCTGTTCCGGTGTCACCAGGCCGCGGGCCACGGCCTCGCCGTTGGCGTGGTCGTTCGGGTCGATGAAGGAGACCACCAGGTCGGTCAGACGGCCGTTGTTTTCGACAATCTGGTCGTACTCGTGGATCAGTCGTTCGATCGCGCCCGGGTGGTGAGCCAGCGCGAACAGGACCTGCATCAGGCCTTCCTCGATGCGCTTGGCAATGCGGATCTCGCCTTCGCGGGTCAGCAGCTCGACCGTGCCCATCTCGCGCATGTACATGCGCACGGGGTCGGTGGTGCGACCGAAATCGGAATCGGCCGAGGCAAGCGCGGCCACGGCATCTTCGGCGTCCTCGTCGGCGGAGACGGAGCCGTCGGACAGCAGCAGGCTGTCGGCGTCCGGGGCCTGCTCGTGCACCGCGATGCCCATGTCGTTGATCATCGCGATGATGTCCTCGACCTGGTCGGAGTCGATGATCGAGTCGGGCAGGTGGTCGTTCACCTCGGTATACGTGAGGTATCCCTGCTCCTTGCCCTTGGCAATCAGTTCCTTGAGCTGGGATTGCTGCTCTTCACGATTCATTGCGGTCGTACTCCGAGGTGCTTGGTCGAGCCGCTACAGGACGGCTCTAGGAAATTGGGGCGCAGAAAAATCAATCCTGTATTGTAGCAGAAGATTCTTATATTGCCGGTTGCCGGACGCTGATTGCGGTCAAGGCTCTGCGCGGCGCGCCATGTGGCGCCCTCCGGCTGTCTGAACAATGCGGGCAATCGCGTCCGCTTCAAGGCCCGGGCTGGCTATTGCGGCCGGTCGAATCGCTGCAGCTGCTCGGTAAGACGGGCGAGCTCGGCGCGTTGTTCCGTCCCCAGTTCGGTGCCGGGGCGAGTCAGTTCACGAATTCGCGAACGGTAGTGCTGGCGCAGGAGCTGGCGGGCGCAGTCCAGCGCCGTCTGCCGGGTGACGGCCACCTCGCCGTCGTCCAGGGCCTGGTGGGCCAGGGCCATCAGGCGCTGGAAGTGGCGTTCCTCGCGGAAGCGTTCCAGCAGCCCGGCGGTATGCCGTTCGGGGTTTTCGTCCAGGGCGGCGAGGAGCTCGCGCAGGGTGGCCGCGGCCACGCCGGGCAGTTCGACGAGCTGGCGGATTTCCGGTTGCGACCAGTCGAGTTCCGGGTGTTGCAGGACACGCGCCAGGAGGGCGCCCCACAGGGCCGGCGGGCTTTCGCCGCCGGGTGCCCGGCTGGCGGTGGGGTTGGCCGGAAGATCGCCCCCCGAACCCGAGGCCGTCGCGCGGGCGGGTTCGGGGGGCTGCTCGGACAAGACCTGTTCCAGGCGCTCGTGGCTCAGATGGGTCTCCTCGGCGATGCGTTCGACCAGCTGGTCGCGGAATAGGGGATCGCGCGTGGTGGCCACCAGCTTCATCGCGGCATGGGCGAAGCGGGTGCGGCCTTCGGCGGTGTCGGTCGGGTGCTCCTCGCGCAGCAGCCGGACCAGCGTCTCGGACAGGGGCAGGGCACCGGCCAGCCGTTCCTCCCAGCCGGCGAGGCCGTCACGCAGCACCAGGCTGTCGGGGTCGTCCCCCTCGGGCAGAAACAACACGCGCACCTCGCGCAGGCCCTGGATCGCGGGCAGGGCCTCGGCCAGTGAGCGCCAGGCCGCGCGGCGCCCGGCGGCGTCGCCGTCGAAGCACAGGGTGATGCGCGAGACCTGGCGGAACAGGCTGTCCAGGTGGGCGCGGGTCAGGGCGGTGCCCATGCAGGCCACCGCTCGGCGAAAACCGGCGCGGGCCAGCCCGACCACGTCCATGTAGCCCTCGACCACCACGATGTCATCCAGCCGGGTGCCGGCCTTGCGGGCCTCGAACAGGCCGTAGATGGTCTGTCCCTTGTGGAAGACCTCGCTCTCCGGGCTGTTCAGGTACTTCGGCTCGCCGTCTTCAATCAGGCGCCCGCCGAAGCCGGTAATGCGCCCGCGCCGGTCGCGGATCGGGAACATGATGCGCGCGCGGAAGCGCTCGCGGATGCCGCCGTCGTCGCGGCGCGCGGCCAGCCCGGCATCCACCAGTTGCTGCGGGGTGAAGCGGGGCTTGAGGGCCTCAAGCAGGCCCGAGGGCGGGGCCCAGCCGATCTGGTAGTCGCGGGCCGTGGTGCCGTCGATGCCACGGTTTTTCAGGTATTCGACTGCCTTCGGCGTCTGGCGCAGCTGCTGCACGTAGTAGTCGGCGGCCGCGTTGAGGGCCTCGTACAGCGGGGCGTGGGCCTCGCGTTTGTCGTCCCCTCCGGCCTCGCGCGGGACCTCCAGTCCGGCCTGTTCGGCCAGCTGCTCCACCGCCTCGGGGAAGCTCAGGTTCTCGTACTCCATCAGGAAGCTGATGGCCGTGCCGTGCGCCCCGCAGCCGAAGCAGTGATAGAACTGTTTTTGCGGCGAGACATAGAACGACGGCGTCTTCTCGCCGTGGAACGGACAGCAGGCGGCGAACTCGCGCCCGGCCTTCTTCAGGCTCACGCGGCGCTGGATCACCTCGACGATGTCGCTGCGCTCGAGCAGCTCGTCGATAAATGCCTGTGGAATGAGGCCTGCCATGGGGGTCTGCTGGGGTGCCTGAGCCGTGGGGGTATCCGGATGATACCGGCTGCCGCGGCTTGTGGGTCAGATGCGGTCGGAAACCACGCGTGCGAAGGCCCGAAAATCATCCAGATGCCGGGAGCAGACCGAGTGGGTGATGTCCCAGTTGATGCGTTCGTAGTTGTGCACGGCGATGTTGCGGAAGCCGACCGCCTTCTTGAGTCGCTCGGCCAGGGTCTGCTCGATCACGCCGCCTTCGACGAGGCGGTCGAACGTCTCGCCCATGGTGTTGGGCGGCGGGAGGTCGAGCGAGGTGACCAGGTGTGCCCCGATGTCTACGCATTGCTGCACGGCGCGCGACAAGTTCAGGGCAATGATGTCCTGAGTGTCCGGGTCCCGGGCCAGTTCCTCGGCCGTGGCGGGGCAACGCTGGCTGACCCGGTTAACGCAGTACCGTAGGGTCTCGAGTTTCTGCTCGACTACGCGCGGGTCCACGCGTCTCTCCGCTCGGCCAGGATGCGATTACGGTAGGGCAGGAAATCGGCCTGCTCGATCAGGTGACGGGTCAGGTAGCGCGCGTGGGTCTCGTCGCTGCCAAGCACGCGGATGCCCCGAGTCATGATCTCGCCCAGCAGGGGTTCGCCCGCCTGAGTCAGGTCCACGAGGTCCACCGGACGCCCGGTGGCCGCGGCCAGGGCATCGATCAGCTCGATGCGTGCCTGGGTATCCAGAGGCGATCCGGCGCTGACGGCGAGGTCGAGGTCGCTGTCGAACCGTGCGCCGCTGCGAGCCAGCGATCCGAACAGGATGGCCAGCTCCAGTTCCGGATGTTGTTCCAGCGTGCGCCGGATATCCGCAATTTCGGCTCTCGTTTCCATGGCCTCGAGTCTAGCAGGAGTATCGGCTTGCCCGACGGTTCTCCAAACGCCTCGGTTCCGCACTGAGACGGGCCAAAACAAAACGGGCCCCGTGAGGGGCCCGCGTCGTCGTGCCGCCGGGTGGCGGGTCAGGCGGCCTGGCGCAGGTTGGCCAGCAGGCCCCGGAGTTCGGAGGCCTTGGGCTTCACCAGCCAGAACGAGCCCTGGTAGTCGTCGAAACGTTCCAGGATCTCGCGGCCCCAGGCGCTGTCCGTCTCGTGCACGAACTCGGTGATGAGTTCCTCGAGATAGTTGCGGTGCGCCTCCATGTCCTCGGTGTCGAGGCGGTGCAGGTCGATCAGCTCGTTGTTGATGCGGTCCGGGAAGTCGTTCTCCCGGTCCAGCACGAACGCGAAGCCGCCGGTCATGCCCGCGCCGAAGTTGATGCCGGTGTTGCCCAGCACCACCATCACGCCGCCGGTCATGTACTCGCAGCCGTGGTCGCCGATGCCTTCCACCACGGCGATCGCGCCGGAGTTGCGCACCCCGAAGCGTTCGCCGCACTGGCCGGCGGCGAACAGCTTGCCGCCGGTCGCGCCATACAGGCAGGTGTTGCCCATGATGGTGGTGTCCTGGCTGGCGAAGCCCGAGCCTTCCGGCGGGCGGATCACCAGCTTGCCGCCGGTCATGCCCTTGCCGACGTAGTCGTTGGCATCGCCTTCCAGGTACAGGTGCAGGCCGCCGGCGTTCCAGACGCCGAAGCTCTGCCCGGCCGTGCCCTTCATACGCACGGTGATCGGGGCATCGGACATGCCCTGGTTGCCGTGGCGCTTGGCGATCTCGCCGGACAGGCGCGCGCCGATCGAGCGGTCGGTGTTGGCAACGTCGAAACGGTACTCGCCACCGGCCTTGTTCTCGATCGCCTCGAGCATCTCGGCGACCATCTTCTCGGCCAGCTCGCCCTTGTCGAACGGCTCGTTCTTCGGCTCCTTGCAGAAGCGTGGCTTGTCGGCGAGGTCGCCGCTGGCCAGCAGGCCGTTCAGGTCCAGGTGCTGCTGCTTCGGCGTCTCGCCCGGCAGGATCTCCAGCAGATCGGTACGGCCGATCAGATCCGTCAGGCTGCGCACGCCCAGCTTCGCCATCCACTCGCGGGTCTCGCGGGCGACAAACTGGAAGTAGTGCATGACCATCTCGGGCAGGCCGATGAAGTGGTTCATGCGCAGCACCTTGTCCTGCGTGGCGACACCCGTTGCGCAGTTGTTCAGGTGGCAGATCCGCAGGTACTTGCAGCCCAGCGCGACCATCGGGCCGGTGCCGAAGCCGAAGCTCTCCGCACCCAGGATCGCCGCCTTGATCACGTCGAGGCCGGTCTTCAGGCCGCCGTCGGTCTGCAGCCGCACCTTGTCGCGCAGGTCGTTGCCGCGCAGGGTCGCGTGGGTCTCGGTCAGGCCCAGCTCCCACGGGGTGCCGGCGTACTTCACCGAGGTCAGCGGGCTGGCGCCGGTGCCGCCGTCGTAACCGGAGATGGTGATCAGGTCGGCGTAGGCCTTGGCCACGCCGGCGGCGATCGTGCCAACCCCGGCCTCGGAGACCAGCTTCACCGAGACCAGCGCATCCGGATTGACCTGCTTGAGGTCGAAGATCAGCTGCGCCAGGTCCTCGATGGAGTAAATGTCGTGGTGTGGCGGCGGCGAGATCAGGGCCACGCCCGGATTCGAGTAGCGCAGCTCCGCGATCATCTTGTTGACCTTGTGGCCCGGCAGCTGGCCGCCCTCGCCGGGCTTCGCGCCCTGGGCAACCTTGATCTGCAGCACCTCGGCGTTGACCAGGTAGTGCGGGGTCACGCCGAAGCGGCCGGAGGCCACCTGCTTGATCTTGGACATGCGCTCGGTGCCGTAGCGGGAGACGGCCTCGCCGCCCTCGCCGGAGTTGGAGCGCCCGCCTAGGCGGTTCATCGCGGTGGCCAGGGCCTCGTGGGCCTCCGGCGACAGCGCGCCCAGGCTCATGCCAGCGGAGTCGAAGCGCGGCAGGATCTCGGCCTCGGGCTCGACCTCGTCCAGCGCGATCGGCTCGATGTCGTCGCGGACCTTCAGCAGGTCGCGCAGCACGGTCACCGGGCGTTCGTTCACCAGGTCCGCGTATTCCTTGTACACGCCGTAGTCGCCGGACTGCACGGCGCGGTGCAGGGTCTGGATCACGTCCGGGTTGTAGGCGTGGTACTCGCCACCGTGGACGTACTTCAGCAGGCCGCCCTGGCCGGCGCTCTTGCGCGGGTTCCAGGCGCGCTTGGACAGCGTCTCCAGGTCCGCCTCGATATCGGCGAAGCGGGTGCCCTTGATGCGGCTGGTGGTGCCGGTGAAGCAGGTGTCCACGACCTCGTCGGCCAGGCCGACGATCTCGAACAGCTGCGCGCCGCGGTAGCTGGCGATGGTGGAGATGCCCATCTTCGACAGGATCTTGAACAGGCCCTTGTTGATGCCGCGGCGGTAGTTCTGCGCCAGGGTCAGCGGGTCGGCGTTCGGGATCTCGCCGGATTCGCACATGCCGTGCAGCGCGGAGTAGGCCAGGTACGGGTAGATCGCGGTGGCCCCAAAGCCGAGCAGGACCGCGAAGTGGTGCGGGTCGCGCACGGTGGCGGTCTCGGCGACGATGTTCGCGTCGGTGCGCAGCTTGGCGCGGATCAGCGCGTGATGCACCGCGCCCACGGCCAGCGCGGCCGGGATCGGGCGGCGTTCCGGGTCGATGCCGCGGTCCGACAGCACCAGCACCACGGCACCGCCGCGCACGGCCTCGACTGCGTTTGCGGTCAGGGCCTTCACGGCGTCTTCCAGGGAGCCGGCATGGACGTCGTAGTTGAGGTCCATGCGCTCGACGCGGAAGGCGTCCTCGGTCTGGTTGCACAGCTCGCGGAACTTGGCCTCGGACAGCACCGGGGAGTCGGATACCAGGCGGTGGGCGTGGTCCGGAGTCTCCTCGAACAGGTTCTGCTCACGGCCGAAGCAGGTCTCCAGCGACATCACGATGCTCTCGCGCAGCGGGTCGATCGCCGGGTTGGTGACCTGGGCGAACTGCTGGCGGAAGTAGTCGTACAGCGAGCGGGTGTGGCGGGAGAGCACCGCGAACGGGGTGTCGTCGCCCATCGAGCCCACGGCCTCCTGACCGGCCTCGGCCAGTACGCGCAGGATCTGGTCGCGCTCCTCGAAGGTCACGTCGAACAGCTTTTCGTAGGTCTCCAGGCGCTCGGGCGGCATCGGCTCGCCGGAGAACAGCTGGTTGTCGTCCAGCTGGCTCTTCAGGTGCTTCTCGTGGGCGCGCAGCCACTGGCGGTAGGGCTGGCGCGTGCGGTTGATGCGGTCGACGTCCTCGGGATGGAGCAGCTCGCCGGATTCGGTATCCACGGCCAGCATCTGCCCGGGCTTCAGGCGGCCCTTGGCGACCACGTCCTCCGGGGCGTAGTCGTACACGCCGATCTCGGAGGCCAGGGTGATGTGGCGGTCCTTGGTGATCACATAGCGCGCCGGGCGCAGGCCGTTGCGGTCCAGGGTGCAGGCGGCGTAGCGGCCGTCGGTCAGCACGATCCCGGCCGGGCCGTCCCAGGGCTCCATGTGCATGGAGTTGTATTCGTAGAAGGCGCGCAGGTCGGAGTCCATGTGCGCGACGTTCTGCCACGCCGGCGGGACCAGCAGGCGCATCGCGCGGAACAGGTCCATGCCGCCGGCCAGCAGGACCTCGAGCATGTTGTCCAGGCTCTGCGAGTCGGAGCCCTCCAGGTTGACCAGCGGCTCCAGCTCGGCCAGTTCCGGCAGCTTCTCGGTGGCGAACTTGTGCTGGCGTGCGACCGCCCAGTTGCGGTTGCCCTGCACGGTGTTGATCTCGCCGTTGTGGGCGAGGAAGCGGAACGGCTGCGCCAGGCCCCACTGCGGGAAGGTGTTGGTGGAGAAGCGCTGGTGGAACACGCAGATCGCGGTCTCCAGCTCCGGGCGCTGCAGGTCGCGGTAGAACACCGGCAGGTTTTCCGGCATCACCAGGCCCTTGTAGGAGACCACGCGCGCGGACAGGCTCGGCACGTAGAACACCGGGTCGTCGCCCATCGCGATCTCGGCGCGGCGGCGCACCACAAACAGGGCGCGCTCGAAGTCATCGCCGTCCATGTCGGCCGGGGCGTTGATGAACACCTGCAGGATGTGCGGCTGGCTCTTCAGGGCCTCGGCACCACAGGCGTCTTCCGGGTTGACCGGGACCTCGCGCCAGCCGGCAAGCGTAAGCGGGCCGCGCTCGATCGCGTTCTCCACGGCGGCACGCGTCTCGGCGATCCGGTCCGGGTTGATGAACACGATACCGGCGGCGAAGCGCTCGGCCAGCTCGATGTTCGACTCCGAGGCCAGGGTGCGCAGGAAGGCCTCGGGGGCCTTCATCAGCAGCCCGCAACCATCGCCGGTCTTGCCGTCCGCGGCGATCGCGCCGCGGTGGGTCATGCGTTCCAGTGCCTTGATTGCCGTGTCCACCACCCAGTGGCTGGCGACGCCGTCCATGTGCGCAATGAGGCCGAAGCCGCAGTTGTCGCGCTCGAATTCGGGGCGGTAGAGGGTGCCGTTCAGTTGGTTCTGTCGCATCGGTGAACTCCGGTCGCAGCGCGCAGGGCCTTGCGCGGGCGCGGTACGTTGGGTCAGGGCCGTCCCTGGGAACAAGAACACGAAAAAAGGCGCAGGAATATAGCGAACCGCCATTCTCCCGGCAAACCGGGCCCGGTCAAGAAGGCACGACACCCGCGCAGGTAAAGCCCGGCGAGGCTATTCACCACGAAGCACACGAAGGCACGAAGAAGGTCAAGGCATTTTCACCACAGAGGACACGGAGGGCACAGAGAAAAGAAAGGAATTGGTGAAACTTGGGCGAATGCGGCTTTAAAGGCGCCTTGCCCTTCAACCCTGATTTTCTCCGTGTCCTCTGTGCACTCCGTGGTTCAAAACGCCCTTGAAGTTGACCTTCTTCGTGCCTTCGTGTGCTTCGTGGTGAACAAGGCCCTTGATCAGTCGCGGACGGCGTTCTGGACGGAGCCGATGGAGCGGATCCAGGGCTCGTCGTTGCGCACTGCGGCCGGCAGGTCCTCGGCGGCGCGCTGGGCGGCCGCCCGGTCGGAGAAGACTCCGGCCAGGATGACCACGAAGTCGCGGTTGTTGACCCGGGTCGGGATGTAGCGGATGGCACCCAGATCGTGCTGGTCCGCGTATGCGCGTGCGGCCTCCATGTTCGGCG
The DNA here is from genome assembly GCF_000377425.1 of Thioalkalivibrio sp. ALE28. NCBI lineage: Bacteria > Pseudomonadati > Pseudomonadota > Gammaproteobacteria > Chromatiales > Ectothiorhodospiraceae > Thioalkalivibrio > Thioalkalivibrio sp. ALE28. Next base: position 59,535 of record NZ_KB898099.1, read on the forward strand.
CGGCCAGCAGCTGGATGGTCGTGGCGCTGCCGTCCTGGTTGTTCAGCCAGTCGCGGTCACTGGCCAGACGCGCGGCGTCGGCGTCGTCCACGGCCGGTGCTTCGGCGGCGGGTTCCGGCTCGGGTTCCGGTTCTGGCTCTGGCGCCGGTTCCGGTGCGGGCTCGGGGGTTGGCTCCGGCTCGGGTGCTGGCTCCGGCTCCGGAGCGGGTTCTGCGTCACCGGCTTCTGCGGTGGGTTCAGGTTCGGGTTCGGGTGCTTCTGCGGCCGGTTCCGGGGAGTCGGTCCCGGGCGCGGACGGTTCGGCCGCGGCCGGCGGGGGCAGATCCAGCGGGTCGGCCACGGCGATCTCGTCATCGTGCGCGGGCGCCGGCTCGGGCCTGGGTTCGGGCTCGGCCTCGGTGACGCGCGGTTCGGGCAGGGGTAGCTCGATGATCTCGCTGTCGGCGGGCGCGGGCTCGCCCTCCAGCAGTTGCCAGGCGACCGGTGCGGCGATCCCCAGTGCCATGGTGATGGCGACGGCGGGTACGAACCAGCGCTGGTTCCAGAACGCGGCGTTTTCCGGTGCCGGGGGCTCGGGGATACGGTCGTCGGCCGCAATGCTGCCCGGCTCGCTCGCGGAGCTCTCCGGGGCGGGAGGCTCGGCGGTGGAGGTGGACAGGGCTTCGGCCGCGGGCGTGAAGTCCTCGTCGTCGCGGCTCGCCCGGAGGCTCGGTTCCGGTTCCGGGGCGGGCTCGGGGGTCGGCTCGGGCTCCCTGCGAGCGGCGTGAAAGGCCGGTTCTTCTGTGTCCGGTTCCGGGTCGGGGGTATCGACCTCGGCGGCGTCCCCTGCGGCCACGCCGGGCGCGGCGCTGCCGGTGGTCGCCGCGGCGCTGGCCCGGCGCTCGCTGCGGCACTGGCGTTCGAGGAAGCTGTTGGCCTCGCGGTTGAGGTTGCCCGGCAGGCCCTGGCTGGTGGTCTGCAGGTGGGCAATGGCGTCCGCGTCCAGCAGGCGGTCGGGGTCGGTCAGGCCCGCCGCCTGCAGGCGATGGCGCAGGTAGGCCGCGGTCTGTTCCAGGTTGAAGGCGCGCAGGCTGACCCGGGTGACCTGATCCTCGTCGGAGGGGTCGGGCAGGTACAGGCGGCGGCGCAGCAGGCCGCCGGACCCCACCAGGATGATGCGCGGGGCGCGGCCGTGTTTGGCGAGGACCTCGCTGCGCATCCGCATCAGATTGTTGACGATGTCGGTCCCCACCAGGTGGGCATCGTCCATGGCAATGACCGGGTCGACGCCGTCGGCGACGCGGTCGGCCAGCAGTTCGGTCAGGGGGCGGTCGGGGTCGTCCGCGTTCTGCGAGCGCAGGTAGTTGCGAATGGTGTTGTCCACCGATTCGAACTGGGTATTGATCCGTGCGCGGAAGGCAATCAGCTCGAACGGGTCGGGCAGCATGGCCAGCAGCCGCATCAGCTGCAGGCTGCGTCCGGAGCCGTTCTCCCCGGTCATCAGGACGACCGCCCCGGGGCCGTTCAGAGCAGCCCGTGCCGATTCCAGCTGGCCGTCCAGCAGCGGGTCGCTGTAGATGAAGGTCTCGTCGGGGGCGTCGTCAAACGGCGGCGCGTGCAGGCCGAGTTGTTCCAGGCATTGTTCGGAAAGCGCCATCGGATTCGGTCTCAGGTCAGCGTGCCCAGGTCGAACAGGCGGTGGTGTTCGCGGATGGCGTGGCGGTCGGTCATGCCGGCGATGTAGTCGGCGATGGCGCGTTGCAGGGCGTGCGGGTCATGCGCGGCGATTGCGTCCGCGTGGCGCTGAAAGTTCTCGGGCATCAGGCGGGGCTCGGACTCGAACGCGGCGAACAGGTCGTGGATCAGCTGACGTGCCTTGTGCATGACCCCGTGGACCTGATGGTGATGGTAGAGGTTCTCGCGCAGGAAGCCCTTGAGTTCACGCGCCTGCTCGGCCACCTCCGGGCTGAAGCGGATCAGGGCCTCCCCGGCGCGGCGGACGTCATCGGCGGACTGCGGGCGGTGGCGGTCGATGGCCGCCTGGCTGCTCCCGATCAGGTCGCTGACCAGGGTGTCGATCATGCGGCGCACGGTCTCGTGCTGGGTTCGCCGTGGATCCAGATCCGGATAGCGGGCCTGGACCTTCTCGCGGCAGTCGCGGAACAGGGTGACCTCGGCGAGGCGGTCCATGGTGAGCAGGCCGGAGCGAAGGCCGTCGTCGACGTCGTGATTGTTGTAGGCGATCTCGTCGGCCACGTTGGCGAGCTGGGCCTCCAGGCTCGGCTGTTCCTTCTGCAGGAAGCGCACCCCGACCTCGCCCAGCTGGCGGGCCTTTTCGGGCGAGCAGTGCTTGAGGATGCCCTCGCGCGTCTCGAAGGTCAGGTTGAGGCCGTCGAACTCGGCGTAGTGGCGCTCCAGCAGATCGACGATGCGCAGGGACTGCAGGTTGTGCTCGAAGCCGCCGTGCTCGCGCATGCAGGCATTCAGGGCGTGCTGCCCGGCGTGCCCGAACGGCGTGTGGCCGAGGTCATGCGCCAGGGCGATGGCTTCGACCAGGTCCTCGTTCAGTTGCAGGGCGCGCGCGATCGAGCGCCCGATCTGCGCGACCTCCAGCGAGTGGGTCAGACGGTTGCGGAACAGGTCGCCCTCGTGGCTGATGAAGACTTGGGTCTTGTACTCCAGGCGGCGAAAGGCGCTGGAGTGCACGATGCGATCGCGATCGCGCTGGAAGTCGCTGCGGTGGCGGGGGGCGGGCTCCGCCTGGGCGCGCCCGCGCGAGTGCGCGGGATCGCAGGCCCAGGGTGCCAGTCCCGGTGTGAGGCTGCCGGGCGTGGTCATGGCCTCAGGCGACACGGGCATGCTCGCGCAGGGTATGGTCCAGGGCCGCCGGATCGAATGCGTCGGTCAGCACGGCCTCGCCAATGCCGCGCAGCAGGACCAGCCGCAGGCGGCCACTGGCGACCTTCTTGTCGATGGCCATCAATTCGCGGAAGCGCTCCGGGGTGACCTCGGCCGGGGGCTCCAGGGCCAGGCCGGCGCGTCGGATCAGGGCCTCCGCGCGTTCGCGGCCGGCGCGGTCCAGCCAGCCCATGCGCTCCGACATGCGTGCGGCCATGGCCATGCCGGTGCCGACGGCCTCGCCGTGCAGCCAGGCGCCATAGCCCATGCCGGCCTCGATCGCGTGGCCGAAGGTATGGCCCAGGTTCAGCAGGGCGCGGATGCCGCCCTCGCGCTCGTCGGCGGCGACGATCTCGGCCTTGCAGGCGCAGGAACGGCGAATGGCGTGGGCCAGCGCCTCCGGGTCCAGCGCGCCGAGGGCGTCGATGTGCTCCTCCAGCCAGGCGAAGAAGTCGGCGTCGCGGATCAGGCCGTACTTGATGACCTCGGCCAGGCCGGCCTGCAGCTCGCGCCGGGGCAGGGTCTTCAGGGTGTCGGTGTCGATCACGACCGCGCGCGGCTGGTGGAAGGCGCCGATCATGTTCTTGCCCAGCGGGTGGTTGACCCCGGTCTTGCCGCCCACGGAGGAGTCGACCTGAGCGAGCAGGGTGGTCGGCACCTGCACAAAGTCGATGCCGCGCTGATAGATGGCGGCGGCAAACCCGGCGATGTCGCCGACGACGCCTCCGCCGAGGGCGACAATCCGGCTGCCCCGGTCCAGGCGAGCCTCCAGCAGCCGGGTCAGGATGCTCTCCACCGTGGCCAGGGTCTTGTGCTGTTCGCCGTCGGGCAGTTCGATCCACAACGGCTCGCCGTCAAGGTCGCAGGCCGCGAGGCTGCGGCGCAGGGCGTCGCCGTACAGGGGGGCCACGGTGGTGTTGGTCACCACCGCGACGCGCCGGCCCGCCAGCGCCGGGCGCAGGTGTTCCGGGGCGGCCAGCATGCCCGGCCCGATGTGGATCGGGTAGGCGCGCTCGCCCAGTTCGACATTGAGGCTTTCCATGGGCGCCATCATAGCGTGCGGGCCGATGATGGCGTAAGCCGGGCATGCGCCGTGCTGCGGATCGCTTCACGGACTTTTGCAATTGGTGCGGGTTGGATTACCATAGGGAGTTCTGCATGGTCGCCCGGAGTGTTGGCGGCCGGTTTTGTTGTTTTTGATCGAAAAGATCCAGCATCCGTTTCGGAGATTGTATGCCGCACGTACGAGTTCGTGAGAATGAGCCCTTCGAGGTCGCCCTGCGCCGTTTCAAGCGCACCTGCGAGAAGGCCGGTGTGGTCGCGGAAGTCCGCCGCCGCGAGTACTACGAAAAGCCGACCACCGAACGCAAGCGCAAGGCCGCGGCCGCGGTGAAGCGCCAGCTTAAGAAGAACTCCCGCGACATGACCCGTCGGGTGCGCCTGTACTGAACCCCTGTCCGGGTAGCTGCCCGGACCCGAGGACCCGACCATGTCGCTCAAGGCCCGGTTGCAGGATGACGTGAAGCAGGCCATGCGGGCCCGGGAGAAGGACCGCCTGGCGGCATTGCGCATGATTCAGGCCGAGGTGTCGCAGTTCGAGGTCGACGAGCGGCGCGAGGCCGACGACGACACCGTTCTGGCAATCCTCAATCGCATGCTCAAGCAGCGGCGCGACTCCATCGATCAATACCAGAAGGGTGGTCGCGAGGATCTCGCCGAGCGCGAGGCCGCCGAGATCGCCATCATCGAGGAATACATGCCGGAGCCGCTGGATGCGGCGGCCCTCGATCAGCTGGTGCAGGAGGCGATCGCCGAGACCGGCGCCGCGGCCCCCGGCGACATGGGCAAGGTGATGGGCGTACTCAAGCCCCGGGTCTTCGGTCGTGCCGACATGGGTCAGGTGAGCCAGAAGGTCCGGTCCGCACTGGGGCATTCTTGACCGTTACGCTCGTTTGAGCGAAACGGACCATTCCTGAACGCATGAACGGTTGAACCCCGTGGCGTCATGCCGCCGGTTCCCGTCGGAGCGAGTGATCCATGGCTTCCAATCCGATGCAGTTCCTGGACCTGCCGCGCCAGGACCCTCAGAAGACCCCTGCCGAGATTCGTATCCACGAGTTCGGCGAGATCATTGGTCAGTTCGACCCGGCGACCGCGGGGCAGCAGGCGGGCCGCTGTCTGGCTTGCGGCAATCCCTATTGCGAATGGAAATGCCCGGTCCACAACTTTATCCCCAACTGGCTGAAGCTGGTGGAGGAAGGCAACCTGTTTGCCGCGGCCGAACTCTCGCACAAGACTAACTCCCTGCCCGAGGTCTGCGGCCGTGTGTGCCCGCAGGACCGTCTTTGCGAGGGCGCCTGCACCCTGAATGACGGCTTCGGCGCGGTCACCATCGGCTCGGTCGAGAAGTACATCACCGACGAGGCATTGAAGGCCGGCTGGCGCCCGGATCTCTCCGACGTCACCGCGACCGGCAAGCGGGTCGCGGTGATTGGCGCCGGCCCCGCGGGGCTGGGCTGCGCCGATATCCTGGCGCGCAACGGCGTGCAGGCAGTGGTGTTCGATCGCTATCCGGAAATCGGTGGCCTGCTGACCTTTGGTATCCCGCCGTTCAAGCTGGAAAAGCACGTCATCCGCACCCGCCGCGAGATCCTCGAGGGCATGGGGGTCGAGTTCCGTCTGAATACCGAGATCGGCCGCGACATCGCGATGGACGCCCTGCTGGAGGAATACGATGCCGTGTTCCTCGGCATGGGCACCTACACGGCGATGCAGGGCGGCTTCCCTGGCGAGGACCTGCCGGGCGTGTATCCGGCCCTGCCGTTCCTGATCTCCAACATCCGCCAGGTGATGAACTGGCCGCAGGAAGAGGGCGGCGAGTTCATCGACATGGCCGGGCAGCGCGTGGTCGTGCTGGGCGGCGGCGATACCGCGATGGACTGCAACCGCACCTCGATTCGCCAGGGCGCCGCCTCGGTGACCTGCGCCTACCGGCGTGACGAAGAGAACATGCCCGGCTCGCGCAAGGAAGTGGTGCATGCGCGCGAAGAGGGCGTGCACTTCGAATTCAACGTGCAGCCGGTGGAGATCGTCGGCGACGGCAAGGTGGAGGGCGTAAAGGTCGTGCGCACCCAGATGGGTGCCCCGGACGAACGCGGCCGCCGCCGTCCCGAACCGGTCCCCGGCTCCGAGCACGTGATCCCGGCCGACCGGGTGCTGATCGCCTTCGGCTTTCGTCCGTCGCCCTCCGACTGGTTTGCCGACTACAAGATCGGTATCGACGAGGGCGGGCGCGTGCAGACCGCGGGCGAGCATGCCTTCCAGACCGGCAACCCGAAGGTGTTTGCCGGCGGCGACATGGTGCGCGGCTCCGACCTGGTGGTCACCGCCGTCTTCGAGGGCCGCGAGGCCGCCGAAGGCATCCTCGAATACCTCGGCGTCTGAGCCTTTCGATGTCCAATAGCCTGAAAAACGATCGTCTCCTGCGGGCCCAGTTGCGCGAGCCGGTGGACCGTCCGCCGATCTGGATCATGCGCCAGGCCGGTCGCTATCTGCCGGAATACCGCGAGACCCGCGCGCAGGCCGGAAGCTTCATGAGCCTTTGCCAGAACCCGGAGCTGGCCTGCGAAGTCACCATGCAGCCGCTGCGCCGGTTCCCGCTGGACGCCGCGATCCTGTTCTCCGACATCCTGACCATTCCGGATGCGATGGGGCTGGGGCTGTACTTCGAGACCGGCGAGGGCCCGCGATTCCGCGAGCCGGTCCGCACGCTGGAGGCGATCGAGAACCTCCCGGTGCCCGACCCGGAGCAGGAACTGCGCTACGTGATGGATGCGGTGCGCCTGATCCGCCGCGAACTGGACGGGCAGGTGCCGCTGATCGGCTTCGCCGGCAGCCCGTGGACCCTGGCGACCTATATGGTCGAGGGCCAGGGCTCGCGCGACTTCGCCGAGACCAAGCGTCTGATGTACGGCGAGCCGCAGGCGATGCACGCCCTGCTGCAGAAGGTGGCCACCGCGGTCACCGACTACCTCAACGCCCAGATCCGCGCCGGCGCCCAGTCGGTGATGATCTTCGACACCTGGGGCGGTTCCCTGACCCCGCGCGCTTATCGCGAGTTTTCGCTGGCCTACATGCAGCGCATCGTCGATGGCCTGATCCGCGAGAACGACGGTCGCCGTGTGCCGGTGACGCTGTTCACCAAGGGCGGCGGTGCCTGGCTGGAGACGATGGCCGATACCGGGGCGGATGCCCTGGGCCTGGACTGGACCATCGAGATCGGCGAGGCCAGCCGGCGGGTCGGCGACCGCGTCGCGTTGCAGGGCAATCTCGACCCGTCGGTGCTCTACGCGCCGGAGGCCGTGGTGCGCGAGGAGACGCGGCGGGTGCTGGACGGCTTCGATCGCGATACCGGCCACGTCTTCAACCTGGGTCATGGCGTTCACCCGGGGATCGACCCCGAGCGCGTCGCCGCGATGGTGGATACGGTCACGAACTACCGCCGATAGCGGCATCCGGCTCGCCGCGGCCCGGACGGGCCGCCGGGGCATTCCACGAACCGCGCTTTTCGCTGGCGGCGCCTGCTCTTGAGGCCCCGCTCAGTCCGCCGGTGCCGGCGCTTCTTCGGCGTCGGCCTCTGCCAGCAGCCTTTCTACCTCCGCGCGCGTGGCCCGGGGCATCGGTCGCCCGTCCACCGGGGAGGGGGGCGACTGGCGCAACCCGTCCAGCGGGAAGACCGTCAGTTCCACGTCGGTGTCGTCGGGTCCGCGAAAGGCGAGGAAGGGAATGCGCTGCTCGCGGCCCTGACGGCTGCGATAGCGGCGTTCCCCGGTCTCGCACTGGATACCCCGTTCACCCAGTTCCAGGATTACCTCCTCCACGGTCTCGGCAAAACCATGCAGATTGAGCAGGGGCTGGGATTCGACCAGGCCCTGGAGCAGGGGGCCGACCAGGCGCGGCTCGAGATGGCGCAGGCGCTCCATCACGATCAGGGCCGCCGCCAGTCGTTCACGATAGGCGGCGCGGCTGGCCGGGCTGGCGAACAGCCGACTGCGCTCGATGGCGGCATCCTGGATCTCCAGATTGCCGGGCATCTCGTGACGGTTGTCCACTCCCAGGTGCTCGGCGGCCTTGCGCTTGGCGAGCGCAAAGTCGCGGATGCCGTCGTCAAGCATGATGCGCGCGGCCTCCTGCGCCAGTTCCTGGCGGATACGCGAAGGGGCGCCCATCAAAACACCAGTTCGGGTTGCTGACTGCCGCTGTCGCCGTCTCCGTTGCTCCCCGGGATCACGTGGCCGCGCTCCGGGATCTGATGGGGCAGTAGCCACTGGTTGCGCGCGCCCGGCGTGTCGTCACTGGGCGCGCGCTGGCCATTCGGCAGGATGGCGACGCGCACGAGGTCGTCGGGGCGCTCCAGCGGGCGTTCCGGCTCATCCGCCAGAACGCTCCCCATGAAGCGCGTCCAGATCGGCAGTGCCGCACGTCCGCCGCTCTCGCGCCGGCCCAGTTCGCGATTGTCGTCAAACCCGATCCAGGCGGTCGCGACCAGGTCCGCGTTGAACCCGGCGAACCATGCGTCGCGGTAATCGTTGGTGGTGCCGGTCTTGCCGGCCAGGTCGGAGCGCCCGAGCTCCAGGGCGCGCCGGCCCGTGCCCGAGGTGATGACGCCGCGCAGCATCTCGCCCATCTGCCAGGCGACCCCGGGCTGCAGGACCGGAGTGGGGTCGGTGTACTGCAGGGGCCCGCTGCTCGCGACCAGCGGCAGGTCCTGCCCCCTGGGGCTGGAGCAGGGGGCCGGGCAGGCGCGTTCGGTGGGCGCCTCGTAGAGCACCTCGCCATCCACGGTCTCGATGCGGGTGATGATCCAGGGACTGTTCAGGCGGCCGCCGCTGGCGAATACCCCATAGGCGTTGTTGAGCTGCAGCGGGGTCAGGGTCCCCGTGCCCAGGACCATGGACAGGTTGTTTGGCTGGGTTTCCAGGTCCAGGCCGAAGCGGGTCAGTTCCTGATGGACGTTCCCGGTACCCAGGCGGTCCAGCAGCCGGATAGACGCGAGGTTGCGGGAGTTGGCCAGTGCCTCGCGCAGGGTGGTTTCGCCATGGAAGCGCCGGGTGTAGTTCTGGGGTCGCCATTCCGCCCCGAGCGCTGGGTCGTTGAAGACCATCGGGGCGTCGATGACGGTCCCTTCGGGGCGGTAGCCCTCGCGCAGGGCGAGGGCGTACACCAGTGGCTTGAAGGCCGAGCCGGGCTGGCGCTGGGCCTGGGTCGTCCGGTCGTAGCGGTTTTCGAAGAAATCGAACCCGCCGGCCAGGGCTGTGATGGCACCGTCCTCCGGGGCTTGCGCGATCACGGCCCCGGTAACCTCCGGCTTCTGCGCCAGGCGCCAGCGCCCGTCGGTGTAGGGGCGGATGCGGATGACGTCGCCGCGGGCGAAATCGGGCGATCCGGCCCATTCGCGGTCCTCCGGCAGGATTGTCTGCTCGCCGATGCGGCCACCGTCGACCCGCAGGGTCCCGTCCTCGTCCAGGCCCAGCACCACTGCGGGAAAAAGCAGGCGTCCGTGGATGCCGATGGCCTTCAGTGCCCGTTCGCGGGCATCGGAATCGTCCAGGGTGGCCTCCGGAATGCGCATCTCCGGACCGCGAAAACCGTGACGCTCGTCATATTCCAGCAATCCTTCCCGCAGGGCCTGATTGGCCGCTTCCTGCTGGCGGGAATCAATCGTGGTGTGCACCTGGAGCCCGCGGCGATAGGCCTCGTCACCCCACAGGTTCACAACCATCTGGCGTGCCATCTCCGCGACCCAGTGGGCGTCGATTTCGGTCGCGGCGGTGTGGCGTTCCGACAGGACCGGGCGCGACACCGCCGTTTCGAAGGCGGCCTCGTCGATGGCGCCGGTCTCCAGCATCCGTCGCAGCACATAGTTGCGGCGGATCTCGGCGCGCTCGGGGCTGGCGACCGGGTTGGTCGTGGAGGGGGCCTTGGGCAGGGCCGCGAGGGTGGCGATCTCGTCCAGTTCCAGATCCTCCAGCGACCGGCCGAAGTAGACCCGCGAGGCGGCCTCGATACCGTAGGCCCGCTGGCCCAGATAGATCTTGTTCAGATACAGCTCGAGGATCTCGTCCTTGGACATTTCCTGTTCCAGACGGATGGCCAGGAAGATCTCGCGGAGCTTGCGTTCATACGTGCGGTCGCGCGTAAGAAAGATGTTGCGCGCCAGCTGCATGGTGATCGTGCTGCCGCCCTGGGTGCGCTGGCCGCCGGTGGAGACGACGTTGAGCGCGGCCCGGGCCAGCCCCATCACGTCCACACCCGGATGATCGTAGAAACGCTCGTCCTCGGCCGCGATAAAGGCGTCGCGAACCTGCTGCGGGATGGCGTCGATCCGCACCGGGATGCGCCGCTCTTCCGCGAACTCGCCCATCAGGCGTCCGTCCGCGCTGCGTACCTGCAGGGGTGTCTGCAGGCGCACGTCCCGCACGGCGTCCGCCTCGGGGAGGGTGGGTGCGTAGTAAACGTACAGGGCGGCCAGGGCGACGGACAGGCCGATACCGGCTGCCAGAATCAGGGCCAGCAGCGCCGTAATAATCTTAAAGACCGGATTCATGACAGCAAAAAAAGTGAGGCCAAGGTGAGAAGTCGCATTCAATGCGACTTGCAACCTCGAAGTCGCGGTGTATATTGTGAACGAGCTAGCATACGTGATTGTAACGCTACCAGTTACTTTCGTTGGGGTATACAGGGGGATGTGTGCTGAGTCTCGGAAAATCCAAACATGGGGTCCTGGGCGTGGACATCAGCTCGGCAGCCGTCAAGGTGCTGGAGCTGGCGCGACAGGGTAAGGGGTACCGGGTCGAGGCCTTCGCGGTCGAGCCGTTGCCGGACGGGGTGATGGTCGACAAGGTCTGTCAGGACACCGAGGCCGTGGGCAATGCCCTGGCCCGGGCGGTCAAGCGGTCCGGGACTCGACTCAAGCACTGTGCGATGGCCGTCCCCTCCTCCGCTGTCATCACCAAGACCATTCAAATGTCGGCCGCGCTGGGCGATGCGGAACTCGAAGGCCAGGTCTTCGTGGAGGCCGATCAGTACATCCCCTACACCCTCGAAGAGGTCAACCTGGACTTCCAGGTCCTGGGCAAGAACGAGAAGAACCCGCAGATGGTGGATGTCCTCGTGGTGGCCTCGCGTCGCGAGAACGTCGATTCGCGCGTGGCTATCGCCGAGGCCGCCAAGCTGACCCCCGAGCTGGTGGACGTCGAGGCCTACGCGATCGAGCACACCGCCGAGCGCCTGATGGAGCAGATCCCCGATCGCGAAAGCAAGCCTATCGTGGCGGTGGTGGACGTCGGCTCCTCGGTCACCGCGGTGTACGTCGTCAGCCAGGACGAGGGCGTGGTCTACACCCGCGAGCAGAATTTCGGCGGTCGCATGCTTACCGAGGAGATTATGCGCCGCTACAGCATGAACTATCAGGAAGCCGGGTCCGCCAAGATGAGCGGTGACCTGCCGGCCGACTACGGCAGCTCCATCCTCGAGCCCTTCAAGCAGACCATGGTCGACCAGATCCAGCGGCTGCTGCAGTACTTCTACGTCACGCGCCCGCAGGACACCATCGACCACATCCTCCTGGGCGGCGGGTGTGCGGCCATCCCGGGTGTGGACGAACTGCTGGAGGAGGCTGCCGGCACGCCGGTCTCCATCGCCAATCCGTTCCGCGGCATGGCGCTGGCCAAGCGGGTCAACCAGGAACGCTTCGCCAATGATGCCCCGGCGCTGATGACCGCCTGTGGCCTGGCCATGCGGGGGTATGCGTCATGATCTACATCAACCTCCTTCCCTGGCGCGAGAAGGCCCGCGAGCAACGGCGCAAGCAGTTCTTCGGTGCGGCCGGCGGCGCCGCTGTGGTCGGCGTTCTGCTGGCCTTCGCTGGCTACAGCTTCATGGGCGCGCTGATTGACCATCAGCAGTCGCGCAACCAGATGCTGGAGAGCGAGATCCGCGAGCTGGACCGCCAGATTGCCCGGATCCGAGATCTGGACGAGCAGCGCGAGGCGCTTATCGCCCGCATGGAAGTGATCCAGACCCTGCAGGCCCGCCGTCCCGAGGCGGTCCACCTGTTTGACCAGCTGGTCGAGACGCTGCCCGATGGCACATTCCTCAGCGAGGTTCGTCAGGAGGGCGAGAATGTCCGGCTGGTCGGGCGTTCCGAGTCCAACACGCGGATCTCCGCGCTGATGCGCCGGATCGACGCGTCGCCCTGGCTGGGCAGTTCCAACCTGCAGATCATCGAGACCCGGGAAGAGGGCCGTCTCCAGGTGCGTGACTTCCGTCTGGATGCCACGCAGACCCGGCCGGATGCCGAAGAGGGGGATTCCTGATGGATCTCAAGGAACTCAACCAGATCGACTTCAACAACATCGGGGAGGCCTCCTGGGGCGTCAAGGGCCTGATCCTGGTCGTAATTGTCCTGGCCATCCTCGGCCTGTCCTACTACCTGTTCATCGGTGATCAGCGCACGGATCTCGAGCGCGCGGAGAGCCGTGAACTGCAGCTGCGCGACGAGTTCGAGGACAAACAGCAGCGCGCCGCCAACCTTCAGGCCTACGAGGACCAGCTCGAGGAGATGGAGCGCATGTTTGCCTCCCTGCTCGAGCTGCTGCCCAGCAGCGCGGAGATCCCCAGTCTGCTGGTGGACATCTCGCAGACCGGATTGCAGGCGGGGCTGGAAATCGAGCTGTTCGAGCCCCGCGGCGAGAACCGCCGTGACTTCTACGCCGAGGTCCCGATCCGGCTGCGGGTCCGCGGCGGATACGAGGACCTCGCCGAGTTCGTCAGCGGGGTGTCGGCCCTGCCTCGGGTGGTGACCATGCACAACATGCATATCCGTCCCGGTGATTCCGACAATGACCTGCTGATGGATGCGGTCGCCCGTACCTACCGCTACCTGGAGGAGAACTGATGAAGCATTCTTCCATGCAGGTGGTGTGGCCCGGGTTGGCCCTGGTGCTGGCGGGTGGCTTCCTGCTTTCCGGCTGCACCCAGGATAACCGCGACCTCGAGCGCTATATCGCCGAGGTAAAGGAGCGCCCGGGGAGCGGGATCGAGCCGATCCCGACCCTGGACCCGCACGAACCGTACCTCTATCCCGGACATACGCGGTCGCCGTTTGACTCGTCGGTAATCGCGCAGCCGGAGCTGGCGGCGGCCGAGGGGCAGCCGGGTGATGCCGAGGTCGATCCCGATCGCCCGCGCGAGTTCCTCGAGGGCTTCCCGCTGGATTCCCTGCGCATGGTCGGGTCGCTGGAGCAGCATGGCGTTCGCTATGCCCTGGTCCGAACCCCGGACCGCGGGGTCCAGCGGGTAACGGAAGGCAACTACATGGGACAGAACCACGGCGAAATCGTCGAAATCACGCCCACCCAGATCCGGCTGATCGAGGTGGTGCCGGATGCCTTCGGGGGCCATGTGGAACGCGAGAATTCGGTAGCGCTGACCGAATAGCGGTTGGGGGAGAAGAACATGATGACGAGCATTCGCCGCAAGGTCGGCATAACCAACAGGGGATTCAACATGGGTTCTTCCATGCGCGCTTTCGCAGGGACGGTCGTGGCCGGCCTGCTGTTCATGGTGTCCCAGGGGGTGGCTGCCACCGAACTGGAAGAGATCCGGGCCGGCAGCCTGAGCGGGGACCGGGTGCAGGTGAACCTGCGCTTCTCCGAAGCGCCGCCTTCCGACATCCGTGCCTTCGCGATTGATTCGCCGCCGCGTATTGCGCTGGATCTGCCCAACGTGGGCAACTCGTTGCCACAGCGCGAGACCGACCTGAACGTGGGGCCCATCCTGCGCGCAAGCTCCGTAGAGGCGGGCAACCGCACGCGCGTGGTCCTCAATCTGACCCAGGCCTCCGAGTACCAGACCCGGGTGGAGGGCAATAACCTGATCCTGACCCTGGGTCGCGGGGTCTCCGAGGCGGATGCCCGAACCCAGCAGGTCGTGGACCGCGCGGGTGAACCGACCCCGGTCACCCGCAGTGCGCGCCCGGTCGAGATTACCGGAATCGACTTCCGTCGCGGCAGCGAGGGCGAGGGTCGCGTCGAGGTCGATCTCTCGCGCTCCGGCGCCGAGATCAACGTCCGTGAGCAGGCGGGGCGCATCGAGATGACCTTCCCCCGCGCGATGATCGACGAAGCCCTCGAGCGCCGCCTCGACGTCGTCGACTTTGCCACCCCGGTGCATATGATCGACACCGTCGCGGAACGTGACCGCGTGCGTATGGAGGTCGAGGCGCGCGGGGAATACGAGATCCTGTCCTACCAGAGCGACCGCCAGTTTGTCCTCGAGGTCGCCCCGATCTCCGAGGCGGAGCGCCAGGCCCGTGCGCGTGAGGAAGAGGAATTCGAGGGTGAACGCCTGTCGCTGAATTTCCAGGACATCGAGGTGCGCTCCGTCCTGCAGCTGCTGGCGGACTTCACCGATCTGAACATCGTGGTCAGCGATACCGTGGGGGGCAACATCACGCTGCGGTTGAACAACGTCCCCTGGGACCAGGCGCTGGACATCATTCTGCGCGCCCGCGGCCTCGACAAGCGCATGGACGGCAACGTCCTGTACGTCGCCCCCAGCCAGGAGATCGCCGCGCGCGAGCGCCAGGAGATGGAGACACAGCGTGACCGCCAGGAGCTGGAGCCCCTGCGCACCGAGTTCGTGCAGATCAACTTCGCCCAGGCGGAACAGATTGCCTCGCTGATCCGGGGTGGTGATGGCGGCCAGTTCCTGTCCGAGCGTGGCAGCATCACCATCGATACGCGTACCAATACCCTGCTGGTGCAGGACACTCAGAGCCGGATCGAGGACGTGCGTCGTCTGGTCTCGACGCTGGACGTCCCGGTCCAGCAGGTCCTGATCGAGACCCGCATTGTGATTGCGGAAGACACCTTCAACCGCGAACTGGGCGCTCGATTTGGCATTAGCGCGACTCGGGGGAGCGATCGACGTACGCCTGCGGGCCTGTCCGGATCGCTGGAAGGCTCCGACAGTGCCCTTGGCACCAGCCCCGGGAATATGGGCGGCCTTGCAATTGGTGATCGCCTGAACAGTTCGTTGCCTGCAGGCGGGAATGCCGGGAGTGCCGGGCTCAGCATCCTGCGCAGCGGCATTTTGCTGGATCTCGAACTGTCGGCCCTGCAAGTCGAGGGTCGCGGCGAGATCATCTCCAGCCCGCGTGTCATCACCGCCAACGGCCAGACCGCCACGATCAAGCAGGGTGAGGAGATCCCCTATCAGGAGGCGACCGCCTCCGGGGCGACGTCCACCCAGTTCATCGAGGCGGTGCTTTCCACCGAGGTGACGCCGCAGATCACACCGAACGGAAACGTGATCCTCGACATCAACGTCAAGAAGGATGAGCCCAGCCAGCGCGTTATCCTCGGCGTGCCGGGGATCAACAAGCGCGAGGTGGAGACCCAGGTCTTTGTCGGCAATGGCGAGACCGTGGTGCTGGGCGGCGTGTACGAGATCGACAGCCGCACCAACCTGGAGAAGGTGCCTTTCTTCGGGGACATCCCGTTCCTCGGCAACCTGTTCCGCAACCGCTCCACGGAGAACACCAAGGCCGAATTGCTGATCTTCGTGACCCCGCGCGTACTCGACTGAGTCCGCGTGATACCCCGGCTGCCGAAGGCACCGGGAGTTGATCCGAAAAGCCGGGGCCAGTCCCCGGCTTTTCTTTGTCGGACCCAGCCAGTAGCCTTGCCCCCATGCAGAACATCGTACTGGTAGGCCCTATGGGGGCCGGCAAGAGCACAATCGGGCGCGGCCTGGCCGGGCTGCTGCGGCGTCCCTTCTTCGACACCGATCAGGAGATCCAGCGGCGTACCGGTGTGGATATCCCGACCATCTTCGAGTTCGAGGGCGAGGCGGGGTTTCGCAAGCGCGAGACGGCGATGCTGGAGTCCCTGCTGGAACAGGAGGGGGCCGTGATCGCCACGGGTGGCGGGATCGTGGAACGCCCGGAGAATCGCGAGCTGCTGCGCGACCAGTTCGTGATCTACCTGCGCGTCCCGGTGGAGGAGCAGTTCCGCCGCACTCGGCGCAACCGCAAGCGCCCGCTGATCGCGGAGGCGGCGGATCCGAAGGCGCGGCTGCAGGAGCTGTTCGAGGCGCGAGACCCGCTCTATCAGGAGATCGCCAGCCTGACGCTGGAGGGCAAAGGTCGCCGTGTGCGCGACGCCGTCAAAGGCGTGTGCTCGGCCCTCCAGGTCCAGCGCCCCGACCTCTGCCAACCCCGCTCCGACGCTGGATCGAATTGACCACGAAGCTCACGAAGACACGAAGTAGGTCAAAAGCGTTTTGACCACAGAGGTCACGGAGGACACAGAGAAGGGAAAGGATTTGTGTGCCACTTAGCCCACAAAGATACGAGATCGTCCCGATTCTTTGGTTTTCGAACCCTTGAACCACAGTGGTTGTGAACGTCCCCGGCAGACGTGACATCCCCGTACCGGCCGCCCAAGAATTCAGCCCTTGTTCGTGTTCTTCGTGCCCTCTGTGGTGCAACCGCCCTTGACCTTCAATTCCGCGTGGGCCTGCGTGGTGCAGGCGGCTAGTGGCGGGTGTTGCCGCCGCCGTCGGGGACGAACATGCCTTCCTGGGAGGGGGGCGAGCGGCGGCCGTGCGAGGCGTGATGGAACAGGAGCCGCCAGCGCGAATCCACCCGTCGCCAGGTCTGGCTGATCAGGATGGTCCCGGTCGGCGCCACGTCGCCCGGGCGGGTGATCGCCTCCTCGATGACCAGGCTAATGACTTCGCCGCTGTCGTGGCGTCCCGCGATCTTTGGCTCGATACCGATGTTCAGTTCGCGCGCGAAGACCAGCAGCCAGCTCTCCATCACCTCCGCCACGCCGCGGTGCGCGCGCGGGCTGCCCGGGTGGATGCAGACGATGTCCGGCCGCTCGGCCCACAGGCGCATCATCTGCTCGATGTCGGCGGCGCGGAACGCGGTGTAGTACGCCTCGACGCAGCGGTCGGCATCGGTCTCCATCAGTGCATGCCCCCGGTCGGCCATTCCGGGGCCGGTTCCGGGTCCGGGCTGGCGTGGTGGAGCACCATGCGCCAGCTGTCGCCCACCTGGCGGTAGCCGTTGGTCGCCAGCATCACGCCCCGGCGCTCGCCGTGGACGTAGAGGTTTTCCCGCAGGACGTGCAGGACGAGGTCATCGCCCGGGATCGCCGTCACCTGGGTGCGGTGGACCACGACGCCGCGCATGCCGGGCAGAATGTCGTCCCAGCTCTCCAGGATCACGTCCGTTCCCTGCAGGCGTTCGCCCCCGGGGTGGATGCAGACGCACTCGTCGCTGTCGTGCCAGACCTCGCGCATGCCCTGCGGGTCGCCCGCCTGAAAGGCTTCGTAGAACGCGGCTTCCGCGGACTGGGGAGAGGGGAACGTGGCCATACGCGTCGGGGGAGCTCCAGAAACGGAATGCTTATTGTCGCAGGAGCGCTTCCCGATGACGAATGCGGGCCGGGCCGGGAGATGACGTGGTCGGCTCGAGCCGCCAGAATGGCGCCCCCGGACCTCTGGAGCCCGCATGGCACGCATCCTCGCCACCGGCATTGTGACCCTCGACCATACCCTCGACGTCGCCGCATTTCCCGCCGAGGACGCGGAGATCCGCGCGCTCGCCAGCACGACCCAGCCCGGCGGCAACGCTACCAATACCGCGGCGATCCTGGCCCAGTTCGGGCATCGCCCGGGGCTGGCCGCGGTGATTGCCCGGGGCGCGGGCGGGGATGCCCTGGTCGAGCAGTTGCAGGCGCGCGGGCTGGACGTACAGCACTGCGTGCGGCGGCCCGGAGCGACGCCGACCTCGCATATCCTGCGTTCCCGGGCCACCGGCAGCCGTACCATCGTCCACCACCGCGATCTCCCCGAACTGGAGGAAGCGGATGTCTCCGGCGTGCCCTGGTCGGAATACGACTGGCTGCACTTCGAGGGCCGTAACCCCGAAGCCCTGGTCGCGATCCTGGCAGCCGCGCGCGCGTGTATCTTCGACCAGCCCGTATCGCTGGAGCTGGAGAAACCCCGTCCCGGCCTGGAGGCCTGCCTTCAGTATGCCGACGTCCTGATGCTTTCGCGGGAGTGGGCCGCCACCGTGGCGGACACACCGGAGGACGCGCTGCGGCAGATGGCGAGCCGCTTCCCCGACCGCATCCTGACCGTGACGGCCGGAAGCGCCGGGGCCTGGCTGGCTGCCCGTGGCGCGATCCACCACTGTGCACCCACGCCCGGTCTGCAGGTGGTGGACAGCGTGGGTGCGGGAGATGCCTTCAATGCCGGCCTGATCGATGCGCTGGTCTCCGGCAACCCCCCCGAGCAGGCCTTGAACGCGGCCGTGCGCCTGGCCGAGCGCAAGCTCGCGCAGGTCGGGTTCGAGGGGCTGGCGGCGAAGGTGTCCGACCTCGGCGCCGGGCCGGGTTAGGGCCGGGAGAAAGGGGGGTAGCCGCCGGTTCAGCGGCACACAGGAGTCAGGGGGATCAGGCCTCTTCGCCGAAGCGGTCGGCCACCAGTTCAGTCAGCGCGTCCAGCGCCTCGGGGGCATCCTCGCCTTCGGTCTCGATGGTGATCTCGCTGCCCTGGGCCGCGGCCAGCATCATGACCCCCATGATGCTCTTGCCGTTGACCTCCTGCTGGTTGCGGGAGACGGTGACATCGGCGGCGTACTGGCTGGCCAGGCTGACAAACTTGGCCGCAGCACGCGCGTGCATCCCCAGGCGATTAACGATGGGGACTACGCGCTGCGGCATCGCTGCACTCCTGGTCGCAGAGAAGGATCCCGTCATGCCCGCCGGAGAGGGCCTTGTTGACCAGCTCGGTCAGGGGGAGGTGCTGGTAGTTGAGCACGCGGATCAGCATCGGCAGGTTGATCCCGGCGATCACGCGCGCATTTGCCCCGCGAGCCACTCGGCTGGCGACGTTGGAGGGGGTGGAACCGAACATGTCGGTCAGGATCAGTACCCCGGCGCCGCTGTCCAGGGTCGTCAGGCGCTCGCGGGCGCGGGCCAGGACCTCGTCGGGGTCGTCGTTCTGGGACATCGCCATGGACTCGCAGTCATCGGGCAGGCCGCCAAGCATGCTTTGCGCGGTCTGCAAGAGGGTGTCGCCCAGGTTTTGATGCGTGATCAGAATGAGACCAACGCCCATGGATCTGCTCCAATTGCGGGTTCCGTAGGGGCCTGCCCCCGCGCTTCGTGATTACTGCTTGCCCAGCTCGCGGTGACGGGTGCTAACAGTAACATGTTCCCGGTCCCGCCACGCCCCCGCAAGGCGTTCGACCAGGTATACCGAGCGGTGTCGGCCGCCGGTGCAGCCGATCGAGACCGTCACGTAACTGCGGTGGTCCTCCAGCAGGCGCGGGAGCCACTGCGAGAGAAAGCCCTGGATGCTGTCGAACATGGCCGCGACCTCCCCGTGCCCCTCAAGGAACTCGCATACGGCCGGGTCGCGGCCGGTCAGGCCGGCCAGCTCGCGTTCGTAGTAGGGGTTGGGCAGGCAGCGCACGTCGAACACGAAGTCCGAGTCCATCGGCGCGCCGTGCTTGAAACCGAAGGACTGGAACAGCAGGGACAGCTCGTGCTCTCCGCGCTCACCCATACGGTCGCGCAGCGTACGGGCCAGGTCGTGCATTGACAGCCGCGAGGTGTCCACCGTCAGGTCGGCCTCCGCCGCGACGTGGCCCAGCCACTCGCGTTCGCGGTCGATGGCCTCCACCAGGGGTACGCCATCGCGCGCCAGTGGGTGACGCCGCCGGGTCAGGTGGTAGCGCCGCAGCAGCACGTCGCTGGAGGCCTGCAGGAACAGGACCTCCACCTGCAGGCCCTCCGCCCGTAGCCCGGCCAGCAGGCTGGAAAACCCTTTCAGGGCCTCCAGCCCGCTGCGCACGTCGACGCCCACCGCCAGATGGCGATCGCCCTCGGTGTCGTAGTGGCCCTGGCGCACCTGGCGGATCAGATCCGGCAGCAGCGGCAGCGGGAGGTTGTCCACACAGAAATAGCCCGCGTCCTCCAGGGTGTGCAGGGCGACGGTCTTGCCGGATCCGGACAGACCGCTGACGATCAGCAGGCGCATGACGGCCTCAGCCCTCCGGGTCCGGGTTAGGGACGGTCGTGGCGGGCACGGCCCGGTGGTAGGGCGGCTCCTCGGCCTCGCCGCTCATCTGCCGCCGCTGGCGGGCGCGCAGGTCATCCCCGGCGATGTAGCCCTGCATGTGCAGCATGTGGTTGCGCACGGCGGCCTCGATCATCACCGCGATGTTGCGACCCGGCGCCACCGGGAGGCTGATCAGCGGGATCCGCAGGCCAAGGATGTCGATCTCGCCGCGGCGCCCGTTCAGCCGGTCGTCGGGCACCGGCGAGGGTTCACCGTGATCGCGCAGGTCGATAATCAGTCGCAGGTACTTGCCGCCCTTGATTGCGGAGTCGCCGTACATCGCGCGGATGTTCAGCACCCCCAGGCCGCGCACCTCGAGCAGGTCCTGGAGCAGGGCCGGGCAGTGACCGCGCACGATGTCGGGGGCAATGCGCGCGAACTCGGGGGCATCGTCGGCGATCAGGCGGTGCCCGCGCGAGATCAGCTCCAGCGCCACCTCGCTCTTGCCGACGCTGGAGGCCCCGCTGATCAGGACGCCGATGCCGAGGATCTCCATGAACACGCCATGGCGCACTTCGAAGTGCGCCAGACGCTGCTGCAGGAAGTAGCGCAGCAGCGCGATGATCTCGTGGCTGCTGGTGCTGGAGCACAGGATCAGCGGCAGCGCCTCCTGCGGGGCATGGGGCATCTCCGAGAACGGGCAGGTGTCCTCGGCGAAGATCACCGCGGTGGTGCCGGTGCGGGCCATCTCCAGGATCAGGTCGTTGCGCTGGTCGTCGCTGAGGCCGGCGATGTAGCGGGCCTCGAAGTCCCCGATGACTTGGATGCGGTTGGGTCGGATCAGGTTGAGGTGGCCGGCCAGAGGCAGGTCATCCCCGTCCTCGCCGACCAGCTTGCGGTCGGGGGCGGCGTGCTCGCCATGCACGAAGCGCAGATCCAGGCGGTTGCCCATAGCCTGGATCAGGCTCTCCACGTTGATGTCGCGGGCAATCCCGCCTTCGCCCAGTGCCTCGTTCATGAGCAGGGCCGGCGGGGATCGGTGGCGTGGCAGGGTGCGGGGCGCACGGGATCAGCCCTCGCGGAAGCGGCGGACGAGTTCCTGTTCCAGGCTGGCGGCATCGCCGGCCCGGCGCAGGGCGGCAATGGTGTCCGGTTGCGAAAGCCCGCGCGCCAGCTGGGCCAGCAGGTCGAGGTGATCGCTGGTGGCGGCCTCCGGGACCAGCAGGGCGATCAGGATGTCGACCGGCTCGTGGTCCATGGCGTCAAAGTCGACGCCGCTCTCCAGGCGCAGGACGGCCACGCGCGGAGCCTCGAGATCGGCCAGGCGGCCATGGGGGATCGCAACCCCATGGCCCAGGCCGGTGGAGCCCAGCTTTTCGCGCGCGGACAGGGCCTCGAAGATCGCGGTGCTGCCCGGTCCGCCGGCATCACCGCCGCCGGCGAGGAGTTCCGACAGGGCCTCCAGGGCCCGCTTCTGACTGGAGCATTCCGGCTCCAGGCGGATGCGCTCGGCGGTGATCAGCTCGGCAATGGACATGGGTCAGGAGGCCTGCTCGCGGTTGCGCTGGGCGCCCTCGGCCCGGTGATGATCCTTGACCTTTTCCTTGTGCTTGATCAGCTGGCGGTCGACCTTGTCGATCAGCGCGTCGATGGCGGCGTACATGTCCTCGTGGGAGGCCTCGGCGTGGATGTGATTGCCGCTGACCTGGAGATTCGCCTCGGCCTTGTTGAACTGGTTCTGGGTCTTCTCGTGGGTCAGCACGACGTGCACGTCGATGACCTTGTCGAAGTGGCGCTCCAGCTTCGCGAACTTCTCGTTGACGTAGTCGCGCAGGGCGTCGGTGAGGTCCACATGGTGGCCGGTCAGGTTGATCTGCATGGTCGGGACTCCTTGGTTACTTGTGGCCGGTGGGCATGGAGGCCATCTGCCGGCGTTCGCTGGATGAAGGGATCTGCATCGCCTCGCGGTACTTGGCTACGGTGCGACGCGCCACATTGATGCCCCGGTCCGCCAGGATCTGGGCGAGCCGGGCATCGCTGAGCGGCTTGTTCGCGGGTTCGTCGTCGATCAATTCGCGAATCATGGCACGGATGGCGGTGGCGGAACACTCGCCACCGTCGTTGGTGCCGACGTGGCTGGAAAAGAAATACTTGAACTCGAAGACCCCGCGCGGGGTGTGCATGTATTTCTGGGTTGTGACCCGGGAGATGGTCGATTCGTGCATCTCCAGGATCTCGGCGATATCGCGCAGGATCAATGGCTGCATCGCGACCTCGCCGTGTTCCAGGAAGCCCTGCTGGCGATGGACGATCGCCTCAGCGACGCGCAGCAGGGTGTCGTTGCGGCTGTGCAGGCTCTTCAGGAACCAGCGCGCCTCCTGCAGCTGGTCGCGCATGAAGGCGCTGTCGCGGGCATCCGATACCTGGCGCACCATGCCGGCGTAGAGGTCGTTGATACGGATGCGTGGCGCGATCTCCGGGTTCAGCTCCACGCGCCAGCCCTCCGGGGTGTGGCGCACGTAGACATCGGGCACCACGTATTCGGAGGTGGCGGCACTGATCTGCGCGCCCGGCCGCGGGTTCAGGGTGCGGATCAGGTCCAGGGCGCGCGCCAGTTCGTCCGGGTCGCGCACACCCGACTGGCGTTGCAGGGCTTTGTAATCCCGCTTGCCCAGGCTGTCCATGCCGTGTTCCAGGATCGCCCGGGCGGCCTCGCGGGCGGGGGCGTCCGGGGCCAGTTCGCGCAGCTGGATCTCCAGGCATTCGCGCAGGTCGCGCGCGCCCACGCCCAGCGGGTCGCATTGCTGGATCCAGTGCAGGACCGCCTCGACCTCGTCCACGCCGACGGGTTCGTCCTCGCCGCGGCTGATGGTCTCGGCCAGGGTCTCGAGGTCGCCTTCGAGATAGCCATCGGGGCTGATCGCGTCGATCAGGGCCGCGCCGATGCGCTGGTCGCGCGGGGTCAGGTGGCTCAGGTGCAGCTGCCACAGCAGGTGGTCCTGCAGGCCCTCGCCGTCATCGTCACTGGTGTTCTCCAGTGGGTCGCGGTCATCCACGCCCTTGGGGGCGGGCGGCGGTTCGTAGATGTCGTCCCAGCGGCTGTCGGTGGTGAGCTCCTCGGGAATCACGTCATCGCTGGTGGTAGTGGCCTCCATGCGGTCGCCTTCCACCACCTCGCCCTCCGCGTCCAGGCGCTCGGCCCCGCCCATGTCGTCCTCGTCTTCCACCTGTTCCAGCATGGGGTTGCTCTCCAGCGCCTGCTGGATCTCCACCTGCAGCTCGAGCGTGGACAACTGCAACAGGCGGATCGCCTGCTGCAGTTGCGGGGTCATGGTGAGCGTTTGACCCAGCTGAAGATTCAGGCCGGGTTTCAGCATTGGCTGTGCGGGTCGCGGGTGACCATAAGAGCGATCTTAAATGCTGCCTCGTGGTTTGTGCACCGGCGCGGGTTGTGCGCGTGCCGGAATCACAGGCGGAAATTCTCGCCGAGATAGACCCGGCGCACCTGGGGATCGGCCAGTAGCTCGTCGGGTGTCCCGGCGGCCAGCAGGCGCCCCTCGCTCAGAATATAGGCCCTGTGGCAGATCCCGAGGGTTTCGCGCACGTTGTGATCGGAGATCAGAACCCCGATGCCGCGCGCTGCAAGGTGGCGAATTACATCCTGGATATCGCCCACCGAGATCGGGTCCACCCCGGCAAAGGGCTCGTCCAGGCAGATGAATTGCGGGTCACCGGCCAGGGCCCGCGCAATCTCGGCGCGCCGACGTTCGCCGCCGGACAGCGCGATCCCGGGGCTGTGGCGCACGGTCTCGAGCTGAAACTCCTCGATCAGGGCGTCGCCGATACGCCGGCGTTCGTGGCGGTCCAGGCCGGGGCGCAGTTCCAGCACGGCCTGCAGGTTGTCCCACACGCTCAGGCGGCGAAAGATCGAGGCCTCCTGGGGCAGGTAGCCGAGACCGGCGCGGGCGCGCACGTGGATGGGCGCGCGGGTGATGTCGTGCCCGCCCAGGGTGATGCGCCCGGCGTTAGGGCGGATCAGCCCGACCAGGCTGTAGAAGCAGGTGGTCTTGCCGGCGCCGTTGGGACCCAGCAGGCCGACCACTTCACCGGGTGCGAGGTCGACATCCATCTGGTCGAGCACGGTGCGCTGGCCGTAGCGCTTGGTCAGTTCGCGCCCGATCAGGCGATCACGGGCCTCGGCGGGTGCCGGCGCCGGGCTGGTGGCGGGTGCGTTCATTCGTCGTCGCGTGGCTGGATGGTGATGCGTACGCGTTCGCTGTCGTCCTCGCCGCGTTCGGCCTCGATCACGTCGGTGGTCAGGTCGTAGGTGATGCGCTTGCCGCGCGCCTCTTCGCTGGCGGTGATCACATGGGCCTGGTCGGTGAGGATCATGCGGTCATCGTTCAGCAGGTAGTCGATGCGCAGCGCGGTGGCGATGCGCATCTCGCCGGTCTCGGGGTCGGGGGATTCCAGGCGGGCCGGCTCGCCGTGGGCCTCCATCTCGTAGGGGCGACGATCCCGGGTGCGCACGTAGACCGTGTCGGCCTCCAGCGTCATGTCGCCGCGGATCACGATCACGTCCCCGGTGTAGGTGCCCAGGCCCTGGCGTTCGTCCATCTCCGCGTGGTCGGCGGTGATCTCCACCGGCAGCGAGGGTCCCGACCCCTGCTGGCCCAGGGCCGGCGTCGCCAGCAGGGCGGAGAGGAGGCCGGCCGCCGCAAGCAGGCCCGGCAGGCGGCGGCTATTCGGGATCGGGGTCATGCGCGGGGTCCTCCTCGCTCGCCTCGCTGTAGAGCGAGTACACGTCATGGAACAGCTCTATGGTATCCGCTCGCGAGTCCACGCGCAGGCCGGTGCCGCGCTGGAACAGCCCGGGCTGGTTCAGGGTGGAGAGGGCGTCCGAGGTGGCGACCATGGTGTCTGTGGCGATGCGTACATCCCGCGAGTCGATGACCGTCTGCACGCGTTCGCCGAGGGCTGGTTGTACGCCGTGGGTGGGGCCGACCAGGTCCAGGGTTTCGTCAGCCGGGCGGTGCAGGGCCGCCGGGGCGGTCCAGCGCCATTCGATACCGCCATCGGCGAACAGGTCGAGTTCCGGGTCATCCACCCACTGCGGCCCGTCGCGGCCGAATTCGCGCAGTCGGGTGCCCTGCAGCCGGTGGGTCCGCTCACCGTCGTCGCTGGTGGCGTGCAGCGTGAATCCGTCGATCTGCAGGGTCACCTCGCCCTCGGGCGGGGTGACCTCGGCGGTTGCGGGGCTTGCGCACGCCAGCGTGAACAGGACCAACGGCGGCGCCAGACCGTACCGGTTGCGTCTCCGCCGGCTCATCCGTTCAGGTAGGTCTCGAGCAGGGCGTCCAGCCGGTCCTGCGCGGCCAGCAGCCCCTCGCAGGCCTCGCGCACGGCGCCGCGCCCGCCGTGGGCCTCGGTGACCCACTGGGCGTGGCGGCATACCAGCGGGTGGGCGTCCCCGACCGCGATCCCGAGCCCGACCCGCTGCATGGCCGGCAGATCGACGATGTCGTCGCCCATGAAGGCGGCTTCCGCCGGGTCATGGCCGGTGCGCTGCAGCAACTCGTGCAGGGCCTCGCCCTTGTCGCGGCGGCCCTGGATCAGGTGCTCCACGCCCAGGTCCCGCATGCGGTGTTCGACCACCCCGGAGGTGCGCCCGGTCAGGATGGCGATGTCGAGGCCGCCGTCCAGCGCCAGGCGGATCCCGTGGCCGTCGCGGCTGTTGAAGGCCTTGTACTGCTCGCCGCCATCGCCCAGGAACAGGCTGCCGTCGGTCAGCACGCCGTCCACGTCCAGGATAAGCAGGCGTACGGCCTGCTGGCGGGTGCGCAGGGTCGCGGCATCCAGGTTCATCAGGCCACCCCGGCGCGCAGCAGGTCGTGCATGTTGATCACGCCGACCAGGCGCTGGTCGGCGTCGGTGACCGGCAGGGCGTTGATGCGCCGGCTCTCCATGGTCTCGAGTGCCGTGACCGCCAGCCAGTCGGGCTGCGCGGTGTGGCCGCCGGTGGTCATCGCCTCGCCGATGGTCAGGCCGTCCAGGCTGTGCCCGGCATCCAGGGTGCGGCGCAGGTCGCCATCGGTGAACACGCCCTGGATGCGGTCGTCGGCGCCGGCCACGATCACCAGCCCGAGGCCCTTGCGGGTGATCTCGAACAGGGCGTCCTTCAGCGGGGCCTCCGGCGTGATGCGCGGGATCGCGTCGCCGGTATGCATGATGTCGGCGACATGCACCAGCAGCCGCCGGCCCAGCCGGCCGCCGGGGTGCGAGCGGGCGAAGTCGTTGGCGGTGAAGCCGCGTGCATCCAGTACCGCGACCGCCAGGGCGTCGCCCATCGCCAGCGCCGCGGTGGTGCTGGAGGTGGGGGCCAGGCCCAGCGGGCAGGCCTCGCGCTCGACACTGACATCGAGGTGCACGGTGGCGTCGGCGCCCAGGCGCGAGCCGGGGTTGCCGGTCATCGCGATCAGCGGCACGCCCAGGCGCCGGATCAGCGGCAGGATGGTGAGGATTTCGTCGGTCTCGCCGGAGTTCGACAGCGCGATGACCACATCCTCGCGGGTGATCATTCCGAGATCGCCATGGCTGGCCTCGCCCGGGTGCACGAAGAACGCGGGGGTGCCGGTGGAGGCCAGGGTCGCGGCCAGCTTGCTGCCAATGTGCCCGGACTTGCCCATGCCGGTGACGATCACGCGCCCCTTGCACTCGAGGATGCAGCGGCAGGCCTCGAGGAAGCTGTCGTCGATGCGCCGGGCGAGGTTGTGCACGGCCTCGGCCTCGTCGTTGAGGACGGCCAGGGCCAGGTTGCGGGTGGTTTCGGGGTTGAAGTTCATGCAGTTGCCGTAATTCCCAAATAGACAAGGTAGCTTGCGAAGGCGACGAGGAGAAGGGCGCCCTGCCAGCGCAGGATCTGTCCCCGGCGGCCCAGCGCGATCAGGAACAGGGCCACCGTCAGTGCCAGCATCACGGGATAGTCGCGTGCGAGGACGTCGGCGTCGATTGCCAGCGGCGCGATCAGGGCCGGAACGGCCAGCACCGCGAGCAGGTTGAACAGGTTGGAGCCGACCACGTTGCCGATCGCCAGCCCCGCCTCGCGGCGGAAGGCGGCGACCACCGATGTGGCCAGCTCGGGCAGGCTGGTGCCGATCGCGACGATGGTCAGGCCGATGACCAGATCGCTGACCCCCAGTTGTTCGGCGATTTCCACCGCGCCCCAGACCAGGGCCTGGCTGCTGGCCAGCAGGAGCAGTAGCCCGAACACCAGCCAGGCAATCGCGGGACCGAGGCGATCGCTGTCCGGGATGGTCTCCACCATGCCGCGCACGACTTCGGGGGCATCCTCGCCCGAGGCCTGTTGCGCGCGGCGGGCGGTCAACGCCATCCAGGCGGTGAATGCGGTCAGTCCCGCGAGCAGGGCGATGCCTTCCATCCGGCCCAGCTCGCCGCCGACCAGCAGGAGCAGTACGCCGAAGCTGACCAGCAACAGGATCGGCAGTTCGCGGCGAACCATGCCGCGGCCAATCGCCAGCGGTGCGACCACCGCGGCGGCCCCCAGCACCAGTGCGATGTTAGCGATGTTCGAACCGATCGCGTTGCCTACCGCCACGCCCGGGTTGCCCTGCAGGCTCGCGAGGACCGAGACCACGAGTTCCGGGGCCGAGGTGCCGAAGGCGACAATGGTCAGGCCGATGACCAGCGGGCTCACGCCGACCCCGCGGGCAAAGGCGGAGGCGCCGAACACGAAGCGGTCGGCACTCCAGGTCAGCAGGATCAGGCCGACGATGACGGCGGCGATGGGTAGGGCCATGGGGCAGACGGGTCCCGAACGGTCAGGCCGCGATTGTAGCGGATTGGGGCGCTGTGTCAGTGGCGCAGGCGCTCCAGGCACGCGGTGGTACTGACCCGCGGGGTCCAGCCCAGCTGCTCGCGAGCGCGGGCGCAGTCCAGCACCAGCGGGCCGTCCAGCCCGCGCACCCACCCGGGGTCGCCCGCGCGGGCGCTCAGGCGCCAGGCCAGCGGGTGCAGGGCGCGGATCAGTCCCAGGGGGACCGGTACCCCCCAGCGCCGCTGGTGGCGAGCCATGGCCCGCAGTGACCAGGCGGGTTCGGCCCCCAGATTGAAGGTGCCCTGTGTGCGGGTGGTCACGCTGCGGGCGATCGCCGCCGCGGCATCGTCCTCCCACAGGATTTGCACCGGTTGCTCGCCCGCGGCGGGATAGAAACGTCCGCGGGCGATCTGCAGCAGCAGCGGGTGCGCATGCGGCCCGACGATTGCGGGTGGGCGCAGGATAGTCACGCGGCATTCAGGGTGTTCGCGCGCGAGGGCGCGCAGGGCCTGCTCCACGGCCACCTTGTCCTCTGCATAGGGGAAGCGCGGCCGGGTCGGGTGGTCTTCGGTCAGGGGCTGCGGGCTGTCCGGCCAGGGGCCGTAGACCGCGGCGCTGGACAGGAACACGAGGTGGCGCACGCCGGCGGCGATCGCGGTCCGAAAGACCTGATCACTGAGGGCGACATTCTGCTGCCGGACCCAGGCACGGTCGTGGCGGCGGCCGTGGCCCCCCATCAACTGGAAGGCGAGGTGCACCAGGGTGTCGACCCCGGCCAGATCCTCCGGCCGGAGCCGCGTCAGGTCGCCCACACGGGCCTCGCAGACGGCGGCGCCTCCCGGCGGGGGGAGCGCCGGCGGGGTCCGGTCCAGCGCGAGGATGCGCAGGATCGCCGGCTCGCGCGCCAGGGCGGGCAGCAGGGCCTGTCCCACGCATCCGGCCGCGCCGGTCACGGCGATATGCATGGGTCCGTGTGGCCCTCAGGTCGCGCTGCGGGCGACGGCTGGAGCGGGGTCGGCGAACGCGGGCATGACCTCCTCCGCGAAGCAGTCCATGGACTCCTCGGCCAGGGCCTGCGGGACGGCGCCGGCGCCGAAGGCGAGCAGGACCTGGTCGACCCCCGCCTCGCGCAGTCCCTCGATGCGCTCGCGACACTCGGCGGGCGTGCCGACCAGCGTCATGCCCAGCATGTCGAGGATCTTGAGGTTGATCCCGGCCTTGACCAGGTGGCGGAAGCGGCCCAGCGAACGGTAGTAGTCGTAGCCCTCGATCAGGCGTTCCAGCACCGGCAGGGTCTGCTGGAACATGTGGCGGTAGAACCACTCGAACGCAGGCTTGGCCTCGCGCCGGGCGCGTTTGCCGTCCGGCAGGCACAGGACTCCAAGCGTCATGCCGACCCGCGGCGGATGGGCGATATCGGCGCGCGAGGCATCCCAGGCCTCGTGGTACAGGCGGATGTCCTCGCGGATCATCTGCCAGGGCTTGAACGGGCCCGCCAGCGCCCCGATGCCCTGCTCGGCCGCCCAGGTGAAGGACTCCGGGCTGACCGCGGCGGTCCAGATCGGCGGGTGCGGGGCCTGCACCGGGCGCGGCATCACGGGCACGTCGTCCAGGTGATGGAACGGGCCGTCCTGGGTGATGCGGCCGGTCGCGAAGGCCTGGCGCAGCGCGTCCAGCCCGGCATCGACCCGCGCGCGGGACTCGCTCATCTCGGCCCCGAATGTGGCATATTCGCGCGGCGAGAAGCCGCGTCCGATGCCGAGGTCCAGCCGACCGCCGGAGAGCTGGTCCAGCATGCCGACCCGCTGGGCCACCCGCAGCGGGTGGTGGTAGGGCAGGGGCACTACGCCGAGCCCCAGGCGCAGGTGCTCGGTGCGCTGGCTGGCGGCGGCCAGGACCAGGTCCGGCGCGGTGGAGTGCGAGAACTCCGGCATCAGGTGGTGTTCCACCAGCCAGGCGGTGCCGAAGCCCAGACGGTCGGCCCGCTCCCACAGGCGCAGGGTGTTCTCCAGCACCTCCGATTCGGAGGTCTGCAGGAAGTCGGGCACCGAGAGTTCATGGAATAGGTCGAAGCGCATGGCGCAACTGTGCCGCGCGCACGGGGGCGATACAAGCAGACTGCGCGAGGATACGGTTACAACGTGGTGATGGCCGGGCGGTGACGGCACGGAAGGAGACACATGACGAACGATCAGGAAGCGCTGGCGCTGCAGGCCGCCGGAGTCGCGGGCCCCGGCGAGGACTGGTGGGAAGGCTTCTTCCCGGAGGATCTGCCGCGCGAGTGGCAACTCGAGTATTACACCCACTATCACAGCCGCCTGCTGCTGCCCGCCGCGCTGTGGCTGGAGACCTCGGCCCCCGCGTTCGGCGACTGGGACGAGGCCGTCGCCCCCGCGCTGCGGCTGACGCTCGAGTGGCCGGTGGAGGTCACTCCCGAGTCGGGAGCCGCGCGGGCGCTCGCGCTTGCCGAGGCCGCGGGCCCCTGTCTGCAGGCAGTGGCGCCGGGGCCGATGACGGCGGCGCAGGTCTCGGCGATCCGGGAGGCGCTCGAGGCGGCCGGCCTGGCGCGACTGATGGTCTATGGACCCGGTGAGCCACATACGATCACCCACGCCGAGGCGGCTTTGTTTTATCCGGCCCCGACGGGATCGACGACCGTCGGTGGAGCCTGGCAGATCACCCCCGAGCCGGGCCTGGGCGCGCCGGGCTGGCGTGCGCTGGTGGAGGCCCTGGGTGCGGCCGGCGGAAGCGGCGAGACTCCGGTCTTCCTGCGGGCCCGCCCGGACCGTCTGTCGGACTTTCGGACCATCGCCCAGCTACTGGGAATGGGATGAGCATCTCCCCGTGGGTTTGACGGTCCACCGGCCGGCGGCCAGACTTCCGGGTTCTTAATGGCGAGGAGCGCGCGTGGCTGACCCGGCAGTGGCAGACAGTCCGCATATCGTGATCGAGAACCTGCGTTTCCGGCGCGGGCGCAAGGTGGTCTTCGACGACTTGTCGATGCGTATCCCGCGCGGGCAGGTGACGACCGTGATGGGCCCCAGCGGCAGCGGCAAGACGACCCTGCTGCGCCTGATCGGCGGACAGCTGCGCCCGGACGCGGGGCGCATCTGGGTGGATGGCCAGGAGGTGGCGAAGCTCTCCACCCGCCGCCTGTACGCCCTGCGCAAGCGCATGGGCATGCTGTTCCAGAGCGGCGCGCTGCTGACCGACCTTTCCGTATTCGAGAACGTCGCCTTCCCGCTGCGCGAGCACACCGATCTGCCGGAGGATGTGCTGCACGCACTGGTGCTGCTGAAGCTGGAGGCGGTGGGTCTGCGTGCGGCGCGCGATCTGGACCCGGCCTCGCTGTCCGGGGGCATGGCCCGGCGCGTCGCCCTGGCGCGGGCGATCGCGCTGGACCCGGACCTGATCCTCTACGACGAACCGTTTACCGGGCTCGATCCGATCACCATGGGCCAGATCGTCAGCCTGATTCGCCAGACCAACGAGAGCCTGGGGCTCACCAGCGTGCTGGTCTCGCACGATGTGGCGGAGGCGATGGCGATCTCCGACCACGTGGTGCTGATCGCCAATGGCCGGGTGGTGGATGCCGGGCCGCCGGACGAGCTGGAGGCGCGCGCCTCCGACTGGAGCGCGCAGTTCCTGCAGGGCCGCCCGGACGGGCCGGTGCCGTTCCACTATCCGGGCGCGTCCTATCGCGACGACCTGCTGGGACAGGGGGAGCGCCGCGATGACTGACGCGATTGCCTCGCTGGGCCGGACCACGATCAACGCCCTGGTGGTGTTCGGTCGCGCCTTCGTCTTCCTGATGCGGGTGCTGGCGAGCCTCGATATCGTCATCCGTCGGTTCGGCCTGACACTCGCCCAGGTGTATTCGGTGGGCGTGCGCTCGCTGCTGATCATCATCGTGTCGGGGCTGTTCGTCGGCATGGTGCTCGGGTACCAGGGCTACATCACGCTGGTGAACTTCGGCGCGGCCGAGGCCTTGGGCGGGGTGGTGGCGCTGTCGCTGGTGCGCGAACTGGGGCCGGTGGTCACCGCGCTGCTGTTCGCCGGCCGCGCCGGCTCGGCGCTGACCGCGGAGCTGGGCCTGATGAAGACGACCGAGCAGCTCTCGGCGATGGAGATGATGGCGGTGAATCCCTATCGCCGGATCTTCGCGCCGCGCTTTGTCGCCGGGTTCCTCTCCATGCCGCTGCTGGCCGCGATCTTCAGCGCCGTAGGGGTGATGGGTGGCTATATCGTCGGGGTGGGGCTGCTGGGCGTGGACAGCGGCGCCTATTTCTCGCAGATGCAGTCGGTGACCGACTGGAACGAGGATGTGCTGTCCGGCGTGATCAAGAGCATCGTGTTCGGCTTCGTGGTGACCTGGATCGCGGTATTCCAGGGCTTCAACGCGCAGCCGACCTCCGAGGGCATCTCGCGCGCGACCACGCAAACGGTGGTGGTCGCGTCGCTGGCGGTGCTGGGCCTCGATTTCATCCTGACCGGGCTGATGTTCGGCGCGGGTTGACCAACCAGTATTTCCCTAGGGTGGCAATATGAAGGTACGTTTCTTCGAACTGGCAGTGGGTGTCTTCGTACTGCTGGGCATCGGGGCGCTGTTCTACCTGGCGGTCCAGGTCAGCAACGTGACCGACTACCACGACCGCGACACCTACACGGTGACTGGCTACTTCGACAACATCGGCGGGCTCAAGACCCGGGCCCCGGTCACGGTCTCGGGTGTGCGCATCGGCCGGGTCGCGGATATCCGCTACGATCCGGAGCGCTTCCGCGCCGAGGTGACCCTCGCCATCCGCTCGGAGCACGACTATCTGCCGATGGATACGCAGGCGGCTATCCATACCGCGGGGCTGCTGGGCGAGCAGTACATCGCCCTGGAGCCGGGCGGCGACTACGAAACCCTGCAGGACGGCGACGAGCTGATGTTTACCCAGTCGGCCCTGGTGCTGGAGAACCTCATTGGTCGTTTCATGACCAACATGGGTAGTGACTGATTCGCCCAAACCCGGAGCAAGAGACATGACACGGTTGCGTGACTATATGTGGAGCCTGCCGCTGGGGCTGATGGTCCTGCTGCTGGCGGCGCCGGCCCAGGCCGACAATCCCGCCGAGATCATCCAGCAGTCCATCGACGCGGTGTACGAGGAGCTGCGCGCCAACGAGTCGCGTGCGCAGGAGGATCCGGACTTCGTGATCGGTGTCATCGAGGACAAGATCCTGCCGGGCGTGGACGTCAACGGCATGGCCCGGCTGGTCCTGGCGCGCCACTGGCGGGATGCCAGCAGCGAGCAGCAAAGCCGGTTCACCGAAGCCTTCAAGAACACGCTGCTGCAGGCCTACGGGGTGCAACTGGCCGACCATCTGGACAAGGATGTGCGCGTGATCGAGCGCCGCTCGCGCCAGGACGAGCGCATGGCGGTGGTGGCCACCGAGGTGGTGATGGGATCCGGCCAGTCGAACATCCAGGTGAACTACCGGCTGCGCCCGGTGAACGGCGAATGGAAGGTCTTCGATGTCGAGGCCGAGGGGCTCAGCTTCGTGGGCAACTTCCGCACCCGCTTCAACGAGGAGATCAACCGCGACGGTCTGGACGCCCTGATCGAGCGCCTGGAGGACGGGGACGAGAGCCTGGTCGAGGACGCGGTGGGCGATGCCATCCAGGACAACGGGGCCGGCAACCCGTGAGCGATGCACAGATCCGGGCCGATGACGGTGGCTTGGTCGTCAGCGGGCCGCTGACCTTCGCCACCGTCTCCGGGCTGGAGGCCCGGGCGCGCGGGCTGATGGCGCACCTGCCGGAGCATGCGCGGGTGGATCTGTCGCGGGCCGGACGCATCGACAGCGCCGGCGTGGCCTTCCTCGTCATCCTCTGGCGCCGGGCGCGGGAGCAGGGCCGCACGCTGGTCTTCGAACCCCTGCCGGACGGGCTCCGGCCGCTGCTGGGGCTGTATGACCTGGAGGCGATCATCACCGCCTCCGCGGCCCGATCCGTGGCCTGACCCGGGCGAACGGGCGAGTGCCGCGCGGATTCGTTATCATGGCGCGTTTCGCCGGGCCATGGTCGGTCCGGCGGTGAATCCGGGCACCCCATGGACAAGCTGATCATCACCGGAGGCGGCCGACTCGAGGGTCAGGTCTGGATCTCCGGGGCCAAGAACGCCGTGTTGCCGATCCTGTCCGCCACCCTGCTGGCGGACGGGCCGATGACCATTGGCAACGTCCCGCACCTGCAGGACGTCACCACGACCATGGAGCTGCTCGGGCGCATGGGCGTAAGCCTGACGGTCAACGAGCGCATGCGCATCGAGGTCGACCCCACCACGCTGACTCAGTGCGTGGCACCGTACGATCTGGTGAAGACCATGCGCGCCTCCATCCTGGTGCTGGGGCCGTTGCTGGCGCGCTTCGGCGAGGCCGAGGTGTCGCTCCCGGGTGGCTGTGCGATTGGCTCGCGGCCGGTGAATCTGCACCTGCGTGGCCTCGAGGCCCTGGGCGCCGAGATTGATGTCGACGGCGGCTACATCCATGCGCGCGCGGATCGCCTGAAGGGCGCGCGGGTGGTGTTCGACCAGGTCACCGTGACCGGTACCGAGAACCTGCTGATGGCCGCGACCCTGGCCGAGGGCGAGACTCTGATCGAGAACGCCGCGCGCGAGCCGGAGGTGATCGATCTGGCGGACTGCCTGACGGCGATGGGGGCGAAGATCCAGGGCGCCGGCACCGACACCATCCGGGTGCAGGGCGTGGAACGCCTGCACGGCTGCGAATACGACGTGATGCCGGATCGAATCGAGACCGGTACGTTCCTGGTCGCGGCGGCCGTGACCCGCGGGCGCGTGCGCTGCCGCAATACCCGCCCGGAGTTGCTGGACGCGGTCCTGGCCAAGCTGGTCGAGGCCGGTGCCCGCGTGGATACCGGGCCCGACTGGATCGAACTGGACATGGAAGGCCGCCGGCCGAAGGCGGTGAACCTGCGTACCGCGCCGTTCCCGGCCTTCCCGACCGACATGCAGGCCCAGATGATGGTGCTGAACACGGTCGCCGAGGGCACCGGCTCGGTGGTGGAGACGGTCTTCGAGAACCGCTTCATGCACGCGCTGGAGCTGCAACGCATGGGCGCGCACATCACGATCGAGGGCAATACCGCGATCGTCGAGGGTGTGGAACGGCTGGTCGGCGCGCCGGTGATGGCGACCGACCTGCGGGCCTCGGCCAGCCTGATCATCGCCGGCCTGGTGGCCGAGGGCGAGACCGAGGTGGACCGCATCTACCATATCGACCGCGGCTACGAGTGCATCGAGGAAAAACTGAGCCAGATCGGCGCGACCATCCGTCGCGAGCCGGTCTGATACGCGACTCACACGGAACCGGACGAACGCCTGACCCATGATGGATCCCAACGCCCTGACCATCGCCCTGTCCAAGGGCCGTATCCTCAAGGACACCCTGCCGCTGCTGGCCAGCGCCGGGATTGAACTGCTGGAGGATCCGGACAAGACGCGCAAGCTGATCCTCGACACCAACCGCGAGGACGTGAAGATCGTGGTGGTGCGGGCGACCGACGTGCCCACCTATGTGCAGCACGGCGCGGCATCCATTGGCGTGGCCGGCAAGGACGTCCTGATGGAGCACGGGGCCGCGGGGCTGTACGAGCCGCTGGACCTGCATATCGCCCAGTGTCGCCTGATGCTGGCCGGGCGCCCGGGCCAGCAGCCGGACCCGCAGCAGCGCCTGCGCATCGCCACCAAGTTCGTGAACATCACGCAGAACTATTTCGCCCAGCAGGGCCGTCAGGTCGAGATCATCAAGCTCTACGGCTCGATGGAACTGGCGCCGCTGGTCGGTCTGGCCGACTACATCGTGGACCTGGTCGATACCGGGAACACCCTCAAGGCCAATGGCCTGGAGCCGCTGGAACTGATTACCCCTATCAGTTCCCGGTTGATCGTGAACCAGGCAGCCATGAAGATGCGACATAGAACCATTCAAAATCTCATCGAGGGCCTGCGCGAGGCCGTCACGCCCGCGACGACGTAACCGAGAACACCATGACCGCCGATACCGACGACCTCCGAATCCGCGAAATCCAGGAGGTGTCCGCCCCGGACACCGTCCGCGAGGAGCTGCCGATCACCGATGCGGCCGCCGACACCGTGTTCGAGGCACGCCAGGCCTGCCATCGCATCCTGCACGGTGAGGACGATCGCCTGCAGGTGATCGTCGGCCCCTGCTCGATCCACGACGTGGATGCCGCGCTGGACTATGCCGATCACCTGAAGACCCTGCGCGAGGAACTCTCCGATGCCCTGCACATCGTGATGCGGGTGTATTTCGAGAAGCCGCGCACCACGGTCGGCTGGAAGGGCCTGATCAACGACCCGGACCTGGACGGCAGCTTCCACATCAACAAGGGCCTGCGCGTGGCGCGCGGGCTGCTGCGCGATCTGGCGGTCAAGGGCATGCCGGCGGCTACCGAATACCTCGACCTGATCAGCCCGCAGTACATCGCGGACCTGGTCGCCTGGGGCGCGATCGGCGCTCGCACCACCGAGAGCCAGGTGCACCGCGAACTGGCCTCCGGCCTGTCCTGCCCGGTGGGCTTCAAGAACTCCACCGACGGCAGCCTGCGGGTGGCGATCGACGCGATCCGCTCGGCCTCACGCCCGCACCACTTCCTGTCGGTGACCAAGGCCGGTCGCTCGGCGATCTTTTCCACCACCGGCAACGACGACTGTCACATCATCCTGCGCGGCGGCAAGCAGCCGAACTACGATGCCGAGAGCATCGAACAGGCCTGCAAGGAGCTGCGCATGGCCGAGCTGCCGGAGATGGTGATGGTCGACTGCAGCCACGCGAACAGCCGCAAGGACCCGCAACAGCAGGTCGAGGTGGCACGGGTGCTGGGCGAACAGATCGCCGGCGGTGACCGACGCATCATGGGTGTGATGCTGGAGAGCCACCTGACCGGCGGCCGCCAGGACATCCTGCCCGGCAAGCCGCTGAAATACGGCCAGAGCATTACCGATGCCTGCATGGGCTGGGACGACAGCGAGGCCACCCTGCGCCTGCTGGCCGAGGCCGTGCGGGCCCGCCGCAAGACGCCCGTGCCTGCCTGACAAGACGTCCGTGCCCGTCTGAACCGAGGAATACGCCATGCCCTCCATTGCCCGACTCGATACCCAGCAGCCCGATTTCGACCAGGCCCTGGAGCACCTGCTGTCCTGGGAGTCCGTTGCCGACACCGGCGTACGCGATGCGGTGGACGAGATCCTGGGGGCCGTGCGCGCCGAGGGTGACGCGGCCGTGCTGCGCTACACCGCCAAATTCGATCGCCTCGATCGCCCTGCGGTCGCGGACCTGGAGATCCCGCACGAGCGCCTGCAGGCCGCGTTGGAGTCGATCCCGCCGGAGCAGTGCTCGGCATTGGAGACCGCCGCCGCGCGCATCCGCCAGTACGCCGAACACCAGAAGATGCAGGACTGGGACTTCACCGACGAAGACGGCACGGTCCTCGGTCAGCGTGTGACCGCGCTGGATTCCGTCGGCCTGTATGTGCCCGGTGGCAAGGCGGCCTACCCGTCCTCCGTGCTGATGAACGCGGTCCCGGCGAAGGTCGCCGGCGTCGAGCTGCTGGTGATGGTCGTGCCCGCCCCGGGCGGCGAACTGAACGATCTGGTGCTGGCCGCGGCCGCCGTGGCCGGGGTGGACCGCGTGTTCACCGTGGGCGGCGCCCAGGCGGTGGCGGCCCTGGCCTATGGCACCGATACCATCCCGGCGGTGGACAAGATCGTCGGCCCCGGCAACATCTTCGTGGCCGCGGCCAAGCGCGAGGTGTTCGGCACGGTCGGCATCGACATGATCGCCGGCCCGTCGGAGATCCTGGTGGTCTGCGACGGCGAGACCGACCCGGACTGGATCGCGGCCGACCTGTTCTCGCAGGCCGAGCATGACGAACAGGCCCAGTCCATCCTGCTGTCCTGGGATGCGGCCTTCCTCGACCGCGTCGCGGAGGCCATGGACCGCCTGCTGGCCGAGATGCCGCGCGCCGAGATCATCCGCACCAGCCTCGACAAGCGCGGTGCGCTGATGAAGGTACGCGACTCCGCCGAGGCCGTTGCCGTCGCCAACCGCATCGCCCCGGAACACCTGGAGCTGTCCGTGGCCGACCCGCAGGCGATGCTGGACGCCGGCCTGCGCCACGCCGGCGCGATCTTCATGGGCCGCTACACCTCCGAGGCCCTGGGCGACTACTGCGCCGGGCCCAACCACGTGCTGCCGACCTCGCGCACCGCGCGCTTCTCCTCGCCGCTGGGGGTGTACGACTTCCAGAAGCGCTCGAGCATCATCCACTGCTCGGCCGAGGGCGCGGCGACGCTCGGCAAGACCGCCGCCGCCCTCGCGCACGGCGAGGGCCTGACCGCCCACGCGCGATCCGCCGAACTGCGCAGTCGATGACCGCACGCTCGACACGAACCCCGGACGCCCTGATGCGCCCGGAGGTGCTGGCGCAGCCGGCCTATCAGGTGGCCGACGCCACCGGCCTGATCAAGCTGGACGCGATGGAGAACCCGCACCCCTGGCCCGGCGCGCTGGAAGACGCCTGGCTGGAGGCCCTGCGCGACCCGCAACTGAACCGCTATCCGGATGCCCAGGCGCTGGGCCTGGCCGGGCAGGTGCGCGCCGCCCACGGCGTGCCCGAGGCCGCCGGGCTGATGTTCGGCAACGGCTCCGACGAGCTAATCCAGATCCTGATCACGGCGATCGCCGGATCCGGGCGACCGGTGCTGGCGCCGGAGCCGACCTTCGTGATGTACGGCGTGCTGGCCCGGGCGCTGGGCGTGCCGTTCGTTGGCGTGCCCCTGAACGCGGACTTCACCCTGGACCTCGCGGCGATGCGCGCGGCGATGGCCGAGCACAACCCGGCCGTGGTGTTCCTGGCCTACCCCAACAACCCCACCGGCACGTTGGACGACGCCGCGACGGTGGAGGCGGTCGTCGACGCGAATTCGGGGGTTACCGTGGTCGATGAGGCCTATGCCCCGTTTGCCGCCCACAGCTTCCTCTCGCGGGTCGGCGCGGATGACGGCCTGATGGTGATGCGCACGGTCTCCAAGCTGGGGCTGGCCGGCGCTCGGCTCGGCTATCTGGCCGGCACCCCGGCCTGGATCGACGCGCTGGACCGGCTGCGCCTGCCATACAACATCAACACCCTGACCCAGCGCTCCGTCGCCTTCGCCCTGGATCATCGCGAGGCACTGGATGCCCAGGCGCGGGGGATCATCGAGGAACGTGGCCGTCTGTCGAACGCACTCGCGGCGATTGACGGCATCGAATACGTGTTCCCGAGCCAGGCGAATTTCATCCTGTTCCGGGTGCGCGAGGGACACGGGCATGCGACCTTCGCCGCCCTGCGCGACGCCGGCATCCTGATCAAGGACGTCGGCCGCGCGCATCCCCTGCTCGCCGACTGCCTGCGCGTCACCGTCGGCCGCCCCGACGAAAACGACGCCTTCCTCGCCGCGCTGGGCCAGGCTCTCGGTTCCTGACGTCTTCTTGTTGCACCACAGAGTGCACGGAGCCCACGGAGAATGTCGCAGGGTTGTCGGGGTCGGTGTCCACCTTTTCCCGCCCGGCAACGTTCCTTGGTTATCCCGGAAACCGCGTCGCGGTGATCCGGGATCTCGGCGGTGGGGTCCGTCCGAACGTCGCGGGGCGGGATGGGCCGCATAGATCCCGGCTCTCCACTCCGCTGCGGCCGGGATGACACGGGTCGTTTGAATGTCGCGCCGCGACGGATTTCGCCCAATCGGCCACACCCCCGAAGCCCTTCTTCCAGCCTTCCCATCTTCCTGTTAACCGAGACCCGAACTTCTCCGTGTCCTCTGTGCCCTCTGTGGTGAACGCCCTTCCTGGCCCTTCACCTTGCAAGGTCGGTTAGCGGCGGCCGGCGGGTGGCTCCAGGCGCAGGCCGCGGACCTCGCCCAGGGCGCCGCCGGCGCGCAGGGCAGCGGCGAACGGGGATTGGCGCGCCGGTTCGCCGTTGATGCTCTCGATGGTCACGCCGCGGCGCTTTGGCAGCCAGCGGCTCCCGGCGAGCTGGCGGATCGCCTCGGTGACGAGTGCCGCGTGGGCCTCGTCGGTGTCGATGCCGGGGATGGTCTCCCAGACGAACAGCTGGCGGCCGGAGGCGGCCAGGTACAGCAGCGGCTGGCCCCCTGCCAGTGCGACCAGCGCCCCGGCGACGCGGCGCAGGCGGCCCTCGGCGCCTTCCGGCGGCTCCGGCCAGGGCAGGAGCTGGCCCCAGGGGCTGGCGGGGTCGACGCTCGCCAGCCACTGCGGTTCGGGGGTGTCGTCGGCCGCGCGTTCCAGGGCGCGCAGGCGGTCCACTGCGCCGGCGCGGGCGAACTGCGCGCCGGTCAGGCCCTCGACGAAGTGGCCGCGGCGCAGCTTGCCGGCGTCCTCCATCGCGCGGTAGACGGGATACACGCGCCCGAAGCCGCCCGGCAGGCCCTCTCCGCGGGCCATCTCGCGGCTGACCACGCCGTACCGGGCCAGCAGGTTTTCGGCCTGTTCGCGGGCGCGTTCGGTCAGCGACACGCCGGGGTCGATCAGCTCGGCGACCCGTGACCAGCGGCCACCGGCCAGACCCTGTCCCGGTCGTCGTCGGCCACGCGCGGACGTCTTGCGCTGGCCCAGGCTGCGCAGTGGCGCGAAGGTGTCGTTGGTGATCTGCCCGGCCCAGACCAGGTCCCAGATCGCGGCCTCGATCGCGTCCTGGCGGGCGTCCGGCTGTGCGCTGCGGGCCGCGCGTTCCAGCTCCAGGTAGAAGCAGGCGCCGCGCCGGTCCAGGGTCTCCAGGATCGCCTGCGCCAGCGGGTCGTCGTTGGCGAGGGTATTCGTGGCATCGGCCTCCGGTTCCAGCAGCACCATCGCCTGTTCGCGGCGCAGGAAGGCGACGCGCCCGTCGCGCTGGCCCAGCGCACCACTGCCCACCCAGACGAATTCCCCGGAGGCGGTGATGCGGTCCAGCGCATCCAGCGAGAAGTCGCGCACCCGCATCGGCAGTACGTGGGCGGTCCAGGCGGACCAGGGCAGGGCGATGCCCTCCAGTTGTGTCAGCGTGTCGCGCAGGGCACCGGCCCCGCGGCCGGGCTCGGTCAGGCCCTGCCAGGCGGGCAGGAAGCGGCCCAGCGCACGGGCGTCCACCGCGGCCGCCTCGTCGCGCAGCCGCGCCAGGGTGCGGCGCTTCAGCCGCCGCAGGATGTCCAGTTCGCACCAGTCCTCGCCCGTGCCCTGCGGGCGGATCTCGCCGCGCAGCAGCACGCCGGCACGTTCCAGGCTTTCGAGCGCCGGCAGCAGTGCGCCCGGCGCGAGGCCGTAGCGAGCGCCCAGGTCCTCGTTGCGGAAAGGTCCGTGGGTACGGGCGTAGCGGCGCAGCAGCTGTTCCAGCGGGCGCTGCGGCGGTTCCAGGAAGGCGGCGGGCAGGCCGGGCGGGGGCACCACGCCGAGGGCATCGCGGTACAGCGCGGCGTCCTCGGCCGCGATCCAGCGCGACTCGCCGGCGATGCGCACCTGCACCGTGCGCAGGGACCGGGCGAGCTGTTCCAGCCACGGCCCCGGCGCCTCGGCGCAGGCGGCCGCGACCTCGTCCGGGGTCAGGTCCCCGCGCCGGCGCAGCAGGTCGTGTAGCGCGTCGGCGTCTTGCACCCGGGTCGCCTCGGTGGCGTGCGCCAGCTCGGCCTCCAGCTCGGCCAGGGCCTCGGGGTCGATCAGCTCGCGCAGCTCGGCCTGGCCCAGCAGTTCGGCCAGCATGCCGCGGTCCAGCGTGAGCGCCTGGGCCTTGCGCTCGGCCATCGGCGCGTCCTGCTCGTAGATGTAGGCCGCGACGTAGGCGAACACCAGGCTGCGGGCGAACGGCGAGGCCTGCGGCGTCTCCACCTCATGTACGCGGATGCGGCGTTCCTGCACCCCGCGCAGGATCTGGCGCAGGGCGTCCAGGTCGAACACGTCGGCCAGCACCTGGCGGTAGGTCTCCAGCACCACCGGGAAGCTCGCGTACTCGCGCACTGAGGCCAGCAGCTGCTGCGACTTCAGCCGCTGCGCCCACAGCGGGGTGCGCTGGCCGGGGCGGTTGCGCACCAGTAGCAGGGCGCGCGCCGCGTTTTCGCGAAAGGTGCTGGCGAACAGGGTGGAGTGGCCCAGCTCGCGGGTGACCGCCTCCTCCAGCTCTTCCGGGTCGGGGAACAGGCTGTCCAGTTCGGGCAGGTCCTCGCTGTCGGCCAGGCGCAGCACGATGCCGTCGTCGGTGTACATCACCTGCACCTCGAAGCCGGAGTGGCTGGTCAGCGCGCCCTGCAGGGCCAGCGCCCAGGGGGCGTGCACGCGCGCGCCGAACGGGGTCAGGATGCAGACGCGCCAGTCGCCGACCTCGTCGCGGAAGCGCTCGACCACGATGCGCTGGTCGGATGGCAACTGGCCGGTGGCCTCGCGCTGTTCGTCGATGTAGTCGCTGAGGGTCTCCACCGCCGCCTCCGACAGTGGCGCGTGTTCCCTGAGCCAGGCCGTGCGCTCGGCCCGGCCCATGCGTGCCAGGCGCTCGGTGGCGGCGCCGATGGCCTGGCCGAGCTGGATCGGGCGGC
This sequence comes from Thioalkalivibrio sp. ALE28, assembly GCF_000377425.1. NCBI lineage: Bacteria > Pseudomonadati > Pseudomonadota > Gammaproteobacteria > Chromatiales > Ectothiorhodospiraceae > Thioalkalivibrio > Thioalkalivibrio sp. ALE28. Next base: position 102,036 of record NZ_KB898099.1, read on the forward strand.
CGGGGCCGTCGCCATGCCAGAACGGCAGCTTGCCGACCTCGCCGGGGGCGGGGGAGACCAGCACCCGGTCACGGGTGATCGCCTCCACATGCCAGGTGCTCGCACCCAGGGTCACGTTCTCGCCGGTCTTCAGCTCGAACACCATCTCCTCGTCCAGCTCGCCGATGCGCGGCCCGCCCTCGCCAACATGCACGCCGTACAGCCCACGGTCGGGGATGGTCCCGGCGTTCAGGCGCGCGGCCAGTGCCGCCCCCCGGCGCGGGGTCAGTTCGTCGCGGGCGCGGTCCCAGGCGAGCCAGGGGCGCAGGTCGGCGAAGTCGGTGCTGGGGTAATGGCCGGAGAGCATGTCCAGCGTGGCCTCGAGCAGCGCCCGCGACAGCTCGCGCCAGGGCGCGGCGCGGCGGACCAGAGCGTGCAGCTCGTCCACCGTGCGCGGGCGTTCGCAGACCATCGCGACGAGCTGCTGGGCCAGCACGTCCAGCGGGTTGTGCGGGGCATGGATCGGTTCCAGCGCGCCGGCCTGCATGCGCTCGCCGATCACCGCGCATTCGAGCAGGTCGCCGCGAAAGCGTGGCAGCAGCAGCGAGCGCGAGACCTGGCCCACCCCGTGCCCGGCACGCCCGGCGCGCTGCAGGCCACGCGCGACCGCACCGGGGGATTCGACCATGATCACCAGATCCACCGCGCCCATGTCGATGCCCAGCTCCAGCGAGCTGGTCGCGACGATGCCGCGCAGGCGCCCGGTCTTCAGCCGGCCCTCGATCTCGGCGCGGCGCTCGTGGGAGACGCTGCCGTGGTGGGCGGCGACCAGGTCCTCCACCGGTTCGGCATCCTCCGGCTGCTGCTCCCGCCAGGCCTCGTTGATGCGCTGGACCAGTCGCTCGCACAGCCCGCGGCTGTTCACAAACACGATGGTGGAGCGGTGCTCGAGGATCGCGGCCAGCAGGCGCGGCTCCAGGCGTGCGGCGCGGTCGCCGCCAGCGGTGGGGAGCTGCCCGGTGCCCTGGCTGTACACCGCGCCGAGGATGGAGCCGGACGGGATCGGGCCGGATGGTGAAGGGCACTTTGCCTCCGGTCCTTCGATGGTCGGTTCTGCGTGCTCGGCGGGTGGCTCCTCGGGGGCGAGGATCTCCAGGTCCAGGCGCGGTGGCTCGGCGGCGTCGATCACCTCCACCTCGCGGTCGCCGCCGAGGAAGCCGCGCGCCACCTCCACCGGGTGCACGGTGGCGGAAAGCCCGATGCGCTGCGGGTCCTCGCCGCAGCGTTCGGCCAGGCGTTCCAGCGACAGGGCGAGATGCGCGCCGCGCTTGTTGCCGGCCAGCGCATGCACCTCGTCGATGATCACCGTGTGGATGGACTCGAGGTTTTCGGCGGCCTTCGAGCCCAGTAGCAGGTACAGCGACTCCGGCGTGGTCACCAGGATGTCGCCGGGTTCGCGCGCCTGGGCGCGGCGCTCGGCCTGCGGGGTGTCGCCGGTGCGGATGTGTACCACCGGCTCGCCTGCGGTCTCGCCTGCGGTCGGGCCCGCGGTCTCGCCCAGACGCGCGGCGGTCTGAGCGATGCCGGTCAGCGGGGCGCGCAGGTTGCGTTCGATGTCGGTGGCCAGCGCCTTCAGCGGCGAGATGTACAGCACCGAGTAGCCGCGCCGGGCATCCGGTGCGGACTCGCCGGTCAGGCGGTCAATGGCGCTGAGGAAGGCGGCGAGGGTCTTGCCGCTGCCGGTGGGGGCGATCAGCAGGCAGTGATGGCCGGCCCGGATCGCGGGCCAGCCGCGCGACTGGATCGCGGTCGCCTGCCCGAAGGCCTCGCCGAACCAGGTATCGGTCGCGGGGCGAAAGGGCGTGACCGGCATCGGCTCGCGTATGACGCGTCAGGCGTGGCCGACGGTGGTGTCGGTGGTGGCGTGGAAGTAGTCGCTGTCGCGCGCCAGCTCGTCGATCAGCTCGTGCAGCATGGCCAGGCGGCTCTCGGCGTCCGAGAACGGGGCGCAGTCCTCGCACAACGGATCGCCGCAGGGCTGGCGGCTGTACAGCCAGAAGTGCACGGCACCGGCCAGCAGGCCGTCGGCGACGTCGCCGGTCTCGGCGGCCTGGCCGTCGTCGGCGAGCCGGTTGGCCAGCTCGATCAGGTTCTGGGCAGCGTTGTTGTAGGTCTGGTCGGCGGTGTCGTTCATGGATTCTCGAAATCGGTTTTCGGCTAGCCGCGATCCTTCGATCGCGAACGAACCCGGCAGTTTACCGCGACTGGCCGATATTCCGAAGAAACAGGGGAATATGCCGCTCCTCGGGGGACAGTCCGCCGTGGGCGCCAATGAAGAATGGCCCCTCGTCGTCGTCCGGCGGGTCTACCAGGTAGGCGTCCTCCGCCGGCAGCAGCAGGTAGTCGCCGGCGCGCGCCCGCAGCTCGGGGTGCTCCCGGTTATGCCCAGGCGGAAGGCCCAGTGTGCCGTGCCCCAGCCAGTCGGCGGCGGGGATTGCGGCCACGTCCTCACCGAAGGCCGCGTGCAGCGCGCGGCGAAACTCCGTATTGAGGCCCTCCCGCACGTGGGCAATGGCAGCACGCGGCTCGCCGGTCAGGCGGTGACGCAGGCAGGCCTGCACCGCCGGGTGCTCGCGCAGGTCCAGGCGGCGCTCCATGGTGCGCATGCCGTGGTCGGCGGTGGTCAGGAAGATGCTTTCCTGGCGCTGGATCTGCGCGCAGGTCGCGGTGTAGGCCAGGTCCAGCTGCTTCAGGTGGCGCTCCACCTCCGGGCTCTCCGGGCCGTAGGCGTGGCCCAGGTGGTCGAGCTCCGACCAGTAGACGTAGGTGAAATGCGGCCCCGGTGTCGCGTTCACATGCGCGGCCACCCGTGCCGGCAGCTCGGACAGGTCCTCGAAGCCGATGAACGCGGCGGAGCCGTTCATCATGCGGTTGTAGGGTGTGCCGCCGATCCAGTCCGGGCCGATCATGGTGGTGTGGCAGCCGAGCCGGTCGACCAGGCGGTCTGGCCGTACGCGGCCGGTCAGCTCGCGGTAGCCGAGCGTGGCCGGGCGGTCCTCGGCGTCGCGCTCCTGGCCCATCAGCACCGTCAGCGTGCGCTCGGCAGACGGCAGCCGGGTGTGCCAGCCGAGCAGGCCGTGCTGCGCGGGTGCGCGCCCGGTCAGGATGCTGGTGATCGCGGTCGCCGTGGTGCTGGGGAACACGGTCTCGAGGTCGGTTACGTAGTCCGCGCCCAGCAGCGGCGTGTGGCGGCGATAGCGGGTGGCAAAACCGTCGATCAGCCACAGCACGATATGGCGGTCCGGCCCCAGGTGTTCGGATACACCCGCCAGCGGCGGGTGGCTGGCCACCGGGTTCAGGCTGGCCTCGATCTGGCCGAGCAGGTCCATCAGCCCCGGCGCTTCCAGCCGGGCGCGCAGGATGTCATCCACGACCGAGTCGGCCGCGGCGTTAGCCGTCATCGACAAGCGATCAGGCCTTGCCGCCGTCGCCACCCATGCAGGGCGGGGAGTCGGCGACCTTGCCGGCACGCTCGAACCACTGGTCCGGGTCCAGCGTGTGCAGCGCCAGGGCATGGATGCCCCCGGCCAGCTCGTCGGCCAGGGCCTGATTCACCAGCCGGTGCCGCGCGATCAGCTTCTGATCACGAAAGGCGTCGGACACCACCGTCACCTTGAAATGCGACTCCGAACCCGGCGGCACGTTGTGCATGTGGCTCTCGTTCACCACCTCCAGATGCTCGGGCGCAAAGCGCTCCTCCAGCTTCCGGGTAATGGTCTCCTGCATGTTCATCGACGACTCCAGTGCTTCGATTGACGGGACATCGCACTCAGTGTGCCGTGTCGTACCCGCATGTCCAGATCCTTGGCCAGCCGCATGGCTGCCGCTGTCTGGGGGGGCAGTCATCAGCCTTCCCGTGTGCGTTCCTTCCAGTAATCCGGGTGGCGATGCAGGTGCATGACCGCGAGAATCAGGATGCCCCCGTCCTCTTCTGCGTAGAGAACCCCGTACGGAAACCGCTTCACGAATGAGCGCCGCACTTCGCCCTCCAGAACGGTCCAGGCACGCGGGTAGGCGATGGCGCGTTGCACCGCTGCAAACACTTCAACTGCAAAATCGTTCCCGAGGCCGGGCTCGATTTCTTCGTAGTACTGAACGGCCTCGGTGAGTTCTTGCTCCGCTTCCGGGTGAAAGCGAAAACTCATCGTTCAAACCGGCTCCATATCCTCTCGAAGACCTGTTCGCCCGGAATCGCTTCGACTGTGCCCGAGCGGATCTCTTCCAGGCGCTTCCGCGAGACCTCCGCCCATTTGCGGTCCACGCCCGCATCGGGCGGGTTCAGGCTGCGCAGGAGGGAATCGACCACCAGAGCGCGCTCTTCCACGGGCAGGGACTCGGCTTCGTCAATAAGGTCTTTGATCTTCATGTCACCATCTTCCTGGTATCGCTGGGGGGCGATGACCGGCGCAAGCGGAATTCTCATACTGGCATCTTGCGGCCGGTAGTGCGAGATGGCGGTTTGGTGGTTACATCCGGGAGGGGCTATGCGGCAGACGCTGGCGTTTGATGTGTACGGGACGCTGATCGATACCCAGGGGGTTACGGCGACGCTCGAAGGGTGGATGGGCGAGCGGGCGCCGGTGCTGGCGCGGGCCTGGCGCGAGAAGCAGCTGGAGTACACCTTCCGGCGCGGGCTGATGGGGGCGTACGCGGATTTCGATACCTGCACCGAGCAGGCGCTGCGGTACTGCTGCGAGGCACTGGGTATCGCGCTTGAAGCGGAGCAGGAGGCGGAGCTGTTGCGGTGCTATCGAGAGCTCCCGGCCTTCGCCGATGCGGGGTCGGCCCTGGACGAGTTGCGGGCGGAGGGACACCGTCTGTTCGCGTTCTCCAACGGGACCACTGAGACGGTCAGCGGGCTGCTGCGGAACGCCGGCCTGGAGGATCGCTTCGAGGATCTCGTCAGCGTGGACGAGATCGGTTGCTTCAAGCCGGACCCGCGCGTGTACCGGCATTTCCTGCAGCGGGCCAATGCCTCGCCCACGGATGCGTGGTTGATCTCGGGCAACCCCTTTGACGTGATCGGCGCGCAGGCTGCGAGCATACGCACGGTCTGGCTCGACCGTGCGCGGCAGGGTCTTTTCGACCCCTGGGGCGGGGAGCCCACGGCCACCATCGGCGGCCTGGACGAACTGTCCGGGGCACTGCGTTAGCCGGGGTCTTGCCGTCGGCAAATATTCCTGCTGGAGCGGGCTATTGGCGCCCGGTGGTTGCGCTACGATGGAGATCGGGCCGCCGCCGGGAGAGGAGCGTGAGCCAGCAGGTCAAGCAACGGGTTGCGCCCGCCGCAGAATCGGCCTTGATCCGTCCGGCCACGCTGGAGGATCTGGAGGCGCTAGTCGCGCTGGAAGATGCGGCGTTCGAGATCGATCGCATCTCGCGGCGGCAGTTTCGCTACCTGCTCACGCGTGGGCATGCGGTCACGCTGGTGGCGGAGGATGCCGGCGGGGAGGGCTTGCTCGGCTACGTGATGCTGCTGTTCAGCCGCGGTACTTCGCTGGCACGGCTGTACTCGATTGCGGTCAGCGCGCGGGCGCGCGGCCAGGGGCTGGGCCGGCGTCTGGTGGAGGCGGCGGAAGACGCGGCGCGCCAGCACGGGCGGACCGATCTGCGCCTGGAGGTGCGGCGCGACAATGCGACCAGCCTGGCCCTGTTCCGCGGGCTCGGCTATCGCGACTTCGGCACCATCGACGATTACTACGAGGACCACATGGATGCGCTGCGGCTGCAGAAGTCGCTGGCGACCGGCCCCGATCCGGCGCTGGTGCGCGCGCCCTACTACGCGCAGACGCTGGAGTTCACCTGCGGCCCGGCCGCGCTGATGATGGCGATGCGCGCGGTGGACCCGGCGCTGAAGCTGGACCGGCGCCTGGAGCTGCGCCTGTGGCGGGATGCCACCACGATTTTTATGACCTCGGGCCACGGCGGTTGCGGGCCGTACGGGCTCGCGCTGGCGGCCGCCTATCGCGGGTTCGAGGTGGAACTGCTGGTGCGCGATCGCGGCGTGGCGTTCGCGGATTCCGTGCGCAGCGCGGAGAAGAAGGAGGTGATGCAGCTGGTGCAGGAGGACATGGTCGAGGAGCTGGAACAGCTGGGGGTGCCGGTGGTGCACGGTCCGGTGAACGTATCCCAGCTGGAGGCGCGCTTTGCCGAGGGCGGGGTGCCGGTGGTGCTGATCAGCAGCGTGCGGCTGTATGCCGAGCGCTTCCCGCACTGGGTCACGGTGACGGGCTTCGACGAGCGCTTTGTCTACGTGCATGACCCGTTCGTGGACGTGGAGCAAGGGGAGCGCGCGGTGGACTCGGTGAACATGCCGATCGCGCGTGCGGACTTCGAGCGCATGGCGCGCTACGGCCGCGCGGGGCTGCAGGCGGCGGTGATCGTCGGCCCGCGCCGTACGGCGGAGGGCGCGCATGCCTGAGCACCGCATCCTGGTCGAGCGCCGGGCGGACTGGAAGCCGCACTTCCCCGACCTGCCGGTCATGGCCATCGACGACTACCTGCGCGGCCCGGCCGCCGACGACCCGGCCATCCTGCGTGTGATCAACCTGTGCCGCAGCCAGCGTTACCTGTCCGCCGGGTACTACGGCTCGCTGCTGGCGGAGGCGCGCGGGAACCGGGTGATCCCCAGCGTACGCACCCTGCAGGACCTGTCGCGCAAGTCCATCTACAGCCTGGATACCGAGGAGCTGGACGAGCGCGTGGCACGCGTTCTGGGCCGCAGCCGCCAGGGCGCGCAGCCCGAGCGCCTGGAGCTGACCGTGCTGTTCGGCCAGTGCGACGAGCCGGCGCTGCAGGAGATCGCCGGCCAGCTGTTCGCCCTGTTCCCCGCGCCGATGTTCCGGGTGGAGTTCCGGCTTCAGGGCCGCTGGCAGATCCACGCCCTGCGCCCATTCGCGCTGAACACGCTGGAACCCGAGCAGGAGCCGGCCTTCTTCGCCGCGCTGGAGCGTTACCTCTCCAAGCCCTGGCGGCGGCGCCGCGGGGCACGCAGCGCGCGCTACGAGCTGGCCATTCTGCACAACCCGGACGAGGCCATGGCCCCGTCCACGCCGGCCACGCTCAAGCGCTTCGCCCGCGCCGGGCAGGAGCAGGGGATGGATGTCGAGCTGATCCAGGCGCGCGATCTGCCACGGCTGGCGGAGTTCGACGCCCTGTTCATCCGCGAGACCACCGCCATCGACCACTACACCTATCGCTTCGCGCGCAAGGCCGAGGCCGAGGGCATGGTGGTGATCGATGACGCCGACTCCATCCTGCGCTGCACCAACAAGGTCTATCTGGCCGAGCGCCTGGCCGCCCATCGCGTGCCGACGCCAAAGACCGTAATCCTCAACCGCGAGACCATCCTGCGCGCGGAGGAGCAGATCGGCTATCCCGTGGTGCTCAAGATCCCGGACGGCAGCTTCTCGCGCGGCGTATTCAAGGCGAACGACCGCGCCGAGCTGGAATCCATCGCCCGGCGGCTGCTGAAGGAGAGCGATCTGATCCTCGCCCAGGAGTTCGTCTACACCGAGTTCGACTGGCGCATCGGCGTGCTCAACCGCCAGCCGCTGTACGCCTCGCAGTACCTGATGTCGCGCAAGCACTGGCAGATCGTCAACCACGACGCCAAGGGCGGCCCGCGCGAGGGCGGCTTCCGCACACTGGCACTGGCGGACGTGCCCGCCGCCGTGGTCAAGACGGCCGTCAAGGCCGCCAACCTGATCGGCAATGGCCTCTACGGCGTCGATCTCAAGCAGACCCCGCGCGGCGTGATGGTCATCGAGGTCAACGACAACCCCAACCTCGACGCCGGCATCGAGGACAAGGTCCTCGGCGAGACCCTCTACACCACCCTGATGCAGGACTTCGTCCGCCGCCTCGACGCCGCCCGCCGCCACCGCGCAGCACCCTGATTGGAACGGGGTCTGCCCGTCGCCACGTCGCAGGATGCGATGAGCGAAGCGAATCGCATCGGGGGATGCACCGAGCGGGGAGTGGTGCGTTTCGCTGCGCTCAACGGCACCCTACGGTTGCAGGATGTTGCCTACCTGTGTCGGGCGGCGGTCAGGCTACGGCCTCGGGTGGTTCCTGCAGCGGGTCGTGGAGTTCGAGGTCGACCATCAACTCGTTGGCCAGGGCCTCCAGGTCGTCCTGCAGCGTGTGCAGGTCCAGGCCTTCCGGCACGCCCAGGCGGGCCTTTGCGCGGAACATCGGCTCGCCGGTCATCGAGCCCGGCTCGCAGGCCGTCTCCAGCGTCTCGACACTCACGCCGTGGCGCGAGAGCACGGCGGTAATGTCCTGCACGATTCCCGGCCGGTCGTGTCCGATCAGGTCCAGCACCACGGGATGCCGCGCCGCTGGCGGCAGCTCGCTGCCCCGCTGGACATGTAATTGCAGCCCGTCACCCTCCAGTTCGCGCAGCGCCGCCTCCAGCGCGTCCGCATTCTCGGTATCCACCTCCAGCAGTACCACCCCGGCAAACTGCCCGGCCAGTTGCGACATCCGGCTTTCCAGCCAGTTGCCGCCCGACGTTCGCGCCCGTGCTGCCACCGCGCTCACCAGCCCCGGCCGGTCCGGCCCGATCACCGTCAGAATCACCGAAGTCTTCATACGCACTTCCTCACACGAATCGCTATCGGACCAACCATCCTGCGCGCCCTTGCAGGCCATGACAATGCGCTGAATGTTGCTCACGGCGCCACCGCTCGACGATCGGCAGCATCGCTGCTCTCAGGCGTCGGCGGTTTCGGGGAGGTTGTAGAAGGCGCGGGCGGTGGCGGTGGTGTGGGTGGCGAGGTCTTCCGGGGTCTCGTCGCGCAGCTGGGCCACGTATTCGCCGATGTGGGGCAGGAAGGCGGGCTCGTTGCGCCGGCCGTTGCCGATCTTCTTGCCGCTGCCCTTGGGCAGGGTGCGCGGCAGGAGGTAGGGGGCGTCGGTCTCGATCATCAGGCGGCCACGCGGGATGCGCGGGACCAGCGGGTGCAGGTGGGTGCCGCGGCGTTCGTCGCAGACCCAGCCGGTGATGCCGATGTGGCAGTCGAGGTCGAGGTATTCGGCCAGGGCGTCGGCCTCGCCGGTAAAGCAGTGCACCACGGCGGCCGGCAGCTTGTCGCGCCAGCGGCGCAGGATCTGAGCGAAGTCGTCGTGGGCGTCGCGCTCGTGCAGGAACACCGGCAGGCCGAGATCGGCGGCCAGCTCCAGCTGGGCCTCGAAGGCGATGCGCTGCTGCGGGCGCGGCGAGTGGTCGCGGTTGTAGTCCAGCCCCATCTCGCCCATGGCGACGACGTTGGCGTCCGCGCGGGCGAGGTCACTGAACCGCGCGGCGATCGCGTCGGTCCACTGTCTGGCCAGGTGCGGGTGTACGCCCAGGGTGGCGCGGCAGCAGTCCGGGTACTGGTCGGCGATCTCCAGGCACTTCTCGCTCTGGTGGGCGTCGGCGCCGGTGATCAGCATCCAGGAGACGCCGGCCTCGCGGGCGCGCTCGAGGACCTCGGAGCGTTCCTTGTTGAAGGATTCGTGGGTGAGGTTGAAGCAGATATCGATCCATTCCATGCGCGGTATGCTAACGGATTGGACACGCAGCGCCAGATCCCCGGCGCCGTCATTGCGAGGCGCCGAAGGCGGTGAAGTAATCTCCTGCGGCTGGCAGCGCGGTGGATTCGAGGGCTCCGGTGGTTTCGGGCCGGCAGATTGCTTCGTCGCTGCGCTCCTCGCAATGACGGGGGAATAATCGGCGTCATCGCGAGGAGCGTAGCGACGTGGCGATCTGTGGGGGTGGCCCGGGCCGGGACGGAGAAGCGTGGGGGGTGCGGATGGAGGTTGCCACGGCCCCTGCGGGGCCTCGCAATGACGGGGTCCTTGTCCGGGTTTGGGGTATGGACCGCGTGGGCGTGATACGTGTTGAACGGTTATTGATGATTTGGAGTTTGGAATGCGTGATGCGAGTCCCCAGGCGGTTTATCTGAGCGATTACCAGCCGCCGGCGTTTGTGGTGGAGAGCCTGGAGCTGGACTTTGAGCTGGACGCGGCGACCACCGAGGTGACCACGCGCATGGCGGTGCGCCGCAACCCGCAGGCGGCGGAGCCGAACGGGGCGCTGCGGCTGTACGGCGATGGTGTGGAGCTGGCGTCGCTGACGGTGGATGGCGCGGAGCCGGGCGAGGGCCTGCTGGAGCAGGACGCCGAGGGCCTGCTGCTGCACGGCCTGCCGGAGGCGGCGCGGCTGGAGATCGTCAGCCGCTGCCACCCGGAGCAGAACACCGCGCTGGAGGGCCTGTACGCCTCCAGCGGCATGCTGTGTACCCAGTGCGAGCCGGAGGGCTTTCGCCGCATCACGTTCTTCCCCGATCGTCCGGATGTGCTGACCACCTACCGCGTGCGCCTGGAAGCGGACCGGGCGCAGTACCCGGTGCTGCTGGCCAACGGCAACCGCGTGGAGGCCGGCGAGCTGGACGGCGGGCGCCACTACGCGGTGTGGGAGGACCCGTTCCCCAAGCCGTCGTACCTGTTTGCGCTGGTCGCCGGGGATCTGGCCTGCCAGCGCGACACCTTCACCACCATGTCCGGGCGCGAGGTCGCGCTGGAGCTGTTTGTGGAGGCGCACAACGCCGATCGCTGCGATCACGCGCTGGCCTCGCTGAAGCGCGCGATGCGCTATGACGAGGAGGCCTTCGGCCGCGAATACGACCTGGACGTGTACATGATCGTCGCGGTGGACGACTTCAACATGGGGGCGATGGAGAACAAGGGGCTGAACCTGTTCAACGCCAAGTACGTGCTCGCCAGCCCCGACACCGCCACCGACAGTGACTTTGTCGCCATCGAGTCGGTGATCGCCCACGAGTATTTCCATAACTGGTCGGGCAACCGCGTGACCTGCCGCGACTGGTTCCAGCTGTCACTCAAGGAAGGGCTCACGGTCTTCCGCGACCAGGAATTCACCACCGACTGCACCCTGTTCGGCGTCAAGCGCATCGACGATGTCGCCATGCTGCGCGCCTTCCAGTTCCCGGAGGACGCGGGCCCGTTGGCGCACCCGGTGCGTCCGGATCACTACGCCGAGATCAACAACTTCTACACCCTGACCGTCTACGAGAAGGGCGCGGAGCTGATCCGCATGCTGCGCACCCTGATCGGGCGCGAGGTCTTCCGCCGCGGGCTGGATGTTTACTTCGAGCGCTTCGACGGCCAGGCCGTGACGACGGACGACTTTGTCGCGGTGATGGCCGAGGCCAGCGGGCGCGATCTCTCCCGCTTCAAGCGCTGGTATACCCAGGCCGGCACGCCGCATGTGACCGCAGGCACCGCGTTCGACGGCCCCGGCGGACCGGCCCGTATCACACTCGCGCAGGAGACCCCGCCGACCCCGGGCCAGGCGCACAAGGAGCCGGTGGTGATCCCGGTGCGCATGGCCTTTCTCGATGCCGACGGCCAGCGCATCCGCGCGCGCCGGGACGGCGACGAAGCCGCGCGCGACGAATGGGTGCTGGAGCTGGACGCCGCCGAGCACACCTTCTGCTTCGAGGACCTGTCCGCCGAGGTGGCCGCGATCTCCTGGCTACGCGGCTTCTCCGCCCCGGTGATCCTGAACGCCAACCAGGGCGTGGACGAACTGGCGCACCTGCTGGCGCATGACGATGATGCCTTCGCCCGCTGGGAGGCCGCGCAGACCCTGTTCCGTCGCGCCATCCGTGCGCGCATCGAGCACGACGCCGCCGACTCCGCGCTGGAGGCCGCCATCGAGCACGCCCTGCACGCCCTGATCGAGGATCCGGCGATCGAGCCGGTGCTGCTGGCGACCATCCTGCAGCTGCCGCCCACGCGCGAGCTGGCCGAGTTGTTCGAGCGCGTCGATCCGGTGCGCCTGCGCATGGAGCGCGACGACCTGGAGAAGCGCCTCTATGCCCCGCTGACCGGCGCGATGCAGCAGATCCAGCCGAAGCTGGACGACGTGGACAATGGTGCCTTCACCGCCGAGGCGATGGGCCTGCGCCAGCTGCGCAACCGTCTGCTGGCGCTGCGTGTGGCGGCCCGCGACCAGGCCGCGGTGCCCGAGGCCCTGGCGCAGTACCAGAAGGCGCGCAGCATGACCATGCGCATGGGTGCGCTGAACGCGGTGAACGAGCTGGATCACGAGGCCCGCGAGGTGCTGCTGACGGACTTCGAGCAGCGCTACCGCGACGACCCGCTGGTGCTGGACAAGTACTTCGGTCTGCAGGCCGGCAGCCAGGTCCCCGGAGGCTTCGAGCGCCTGGAGGCGCTGCTGGAGCACCCCGGGTTCCGCTGGACCAACCCGAACCGGGTGCGCGCGGTGCTCGGGCCGTTCATGGCCCGCAACGAACGCCACTTCCACCAGGAAGACGGCGAGGGCTATCGCCGCATGGGCGGCTTTGTCGAGAAGCTGGACGCGATGAACCCGCAGACCGCCGCGCGCCTGGCCCAGCCGCTGACGCGCTGGCGCAAGGTGGACACCGCGCGCGGCAAGCAGATGCGCGCGGAACTCGAGCGCCTCGCCGCACTCGAAGTCTCGCGCGACCTGCGCGACGTGATCGAGCGCGCGCTGGCGTAGGCGGCCAGCCCTCTCGCCGATCGCGCGCCGGGCGTGACCGTAGGAGCGTGCTTGCACGCGAAGCCCCCGCCAAAGTCGGACGCGGGCAGGAGCATTCGCGTGCAAGCACGCTCCTACAGGGGCTGTTGGTTATGGTAGCGTGTTGGCCGGTTATCGGGGCGCGACGCCCCTCGACATGAGGTTTGACCGACGTGAAACGGGTCTTCCATCGACTGCTGTGCTGGATGCTGGTGCTGGCGATTGCCGGCCTGCCGGCGCTTGCGGCGGTCGCGAGCGAGGGAGGCAGTCACGCCGGGCATGCGATGCACGGGGCCCAGTCGAAGGGTGACCAGCCAGCGGATCACGCGGCTCATGATGATCCGCGTGCCCATGCGCATGATCACGCGCACGGCGACCACCATGATCACCATGCGCAGGACGATCCCGCCGATACTCGGCATGGCGGCGACCACGCCCATGAAGCATCCGATTCCTCTGACGCCAGCGGGGTGATCGTGCACGCGGATTGCCTGGATGGCGCCTGTCTGGCGAGTTGCTCGGCCTGCAGCCACTGCCAGGGCATGCCGTCCATCACCGGCATGCACCTGCTGACCCCGGTCACGCAGGCCATGCGCCTGTATTCCTTCCAGAGCGGCCCGCCTGCGGCCGCGTTATACCGACCCCCGATCCTCTCCTGATCTGACTGTACCGGCCCGAGCGCCGGGGCTGTCCGTATATCCGGGTTCCACTCGGCACTGGCGGACGGCAAGGCCGTGTCGCGCGTTCGCGCGGGATGCGGAATCGAAGTCCGATCAAGGAGATTTTCACGATGCGAGCAACCCGATTGCTGCTCCCCGTCGTATCGGTGCTGTTCCTCGCCGGTTGCGCGGTCACTGCGCCCGAGCTGGACCGCTCCGAACTGGCGGAGGACATCTCGGTGCAGGGGATCGACCTGCCCGAGTCGGAGATGCCCCGCCCCTCCGGCGAGCTGACGCTCGAGGAGGCCATTCATCAGGCCCTGTGGCGCAACCCGCGCATGCAGCAGGCCTACGCCAAGCTGGATCTGACGGCCGCCGACGTGGTCGAGGCCGCCCAGTTTTCCAATCCCACCCTGTCGCTGTCGGTGATGCGCCCCGAGGGCGGTGGCGGCAACGAGACGGGGGTCGGCCTGGCCTGGGGGATTTCCGGCCTGCTGATGCGCAGTGCGCGTCAGGACATTGCCGAGGCCCACTGGGAGTCCACACGTCTGCAGCTGGCCGAAGGCATGGTGGCCCTGGCCTCGGACACCGAGCGTGCCTGGTATGACGCGGTGGCCGCGCGCCAGCGGGCGCAGGTGCAGGCGCTGGAGACCCGCGCCGCGGATCTCGGCTCGCTGCTGGGCGAGCGCTTCTATGACGCCGGCAACATCCCCGACCTGAAGCGGGTACAGCTGCGCATCCGTGCGGCCGAGGCCCGGCTGAAGCTCGAGGATGCGCGGCAGCGCGAGCGCGAAACCCGTCTGCGCCTGGCCCACCTGATGGGGCTGCCCGGCCAGGTGGATGGCTGGGAGGTCCCCGGCAAGCTGCCACTGCCGCTGGCCGGTGTGGAGGATCGCGATGCCCTGGTCGAGCAGGCGCTGGAGCAGCGTCTGGACCTGCGGGCCCTGGACCATGCCCTGGAGGGGCTCACCGAGGGCGTGGCCCTGGTGCGGCGCTATCGCTGGCTGGGTGACATCGAGCCCGGTATCGAGTTCGAACGCGAGACGGACGGCACCCGCCTGTGGGGCGGTGGCATCTCCTTCACCCTGCCGATCTTCAACCAGAACCAGGCCGGCATCGCCCGGGCCGAGGCGCGGCTGGAGGACGGTGAGGCCCGGCGGGCCAAGCTGGAGCAGGCGGTGACCGCCGATGTGCACCAGCACTTCGTGCGGCTGGCCCATCACCGCGACAAGTTCAGCACCAAGCGCTATGAATTGCTGCCGGCCCGGGAGATCGAACTGGAGCGCGTGCAGGAGCGCGTGAACTTCATGTTCGACGATGTCTTCGACCTGCTGGTGACCAAGCAGGAAGAGCTGGCCGACTGGCAGCGGGCCGTGGCCGCGCTGGGTGACTACTGGCGGGCCCGGGTGGATCTGGCCTTTACGGTGGCCGGCGAGCTGCCGGGCGGGGCGCCGGGTCACGAGGGCTATCTCGAAACCGACGCGCTCGAGCATGACCCGTCCGAGATGGATCACGGAGACCATGGCGGTCACGGCGGTCACGGCGGTCACGGGGACCACGGGGACCACGGGGACCACGGGGATCACGGGGATCACGGGGATCACGGGGATCACGGGGATCACGGGGATCACGGGGATCACGGAGATCACGGAGATCACGGAGATCACGGAGATCACGGAGATCACGGAGATCACGGAGATCACGGAGATCATGACCATGACGATCACGGTGACCACGGCGACGACGGTCACGGAGGGCATCACTGATGAAACGGCGTAACTTCCTGCTGGCCGCCGGTGCGGCAATGCTGCCGGCAACCACCCTGACCCGGGTGATGGCCGAAACGGGTCACGAGCACCACAACGAGGGCGATGCCACGCCCGGCGAACGCACCGAACAGGGCTACATGCCGGTGCACACGCCGAACGGCTGGACCCTGCCGTACGAAATGAACAACGGCGTGAAGGAGTTCCATCTGGTCGCCGAGGAGATCGAGCACGAGTTCGCGCCCGGTTCGGTGGCGAAGTGCTGGGGCTACAACGGCACCACGCCGGGGCCGACCATCGAGGCGGTGGAGGGCGACAAGGTTCGCATCTACGTGACCAACCGCCTGCCGGAATACACCTCGGTGCACTGGCACGGCATCCATCTGCCCTCGGGCATGGACGGGGTGAAGGGCGTGACCCAGCCGCCGATCCATCCGGGGGAGACCTTCGTCTACGAGTTCGAGCTGAACCAGCACGGTACGCACATGTACCACCCGCACGCCGACGAGATGGTGCAGATGGCGATGGGGATGATGGGGATGTTCATCATCCACCCGAAGGACGGCGAGATCGAGCCGGTGGACCGCGACTACGCGATCCTGCTGCACAACTGGGGGCTGCACCCGGGCACGCGCGCGCCGGACCCGTCGATCATGGTGGACTTCGACCTGTGGTCGATGAATTCCAAGGTGTTCCCTGCCATCGACTCGCTGGTGGCGAAAACGGGCGAGCGCGTGCGCATCCGCATGGGCAACCTGTCGATGTGGAACCACCCGATGCACGTGCACGGGGTGTCGTTCGAGGTGACCGGCTCCGATGGCGGGCGCTGGCCGCGCAACCAGTGGCGCAAGGAGACCACGGAGATCGTCGCGGTCGGCCAGACCCGCGATATCGAGTTCGTCGCGCCACCGGGTGACTGGGCATTCCATTGCCACATGTCCCACCACACCATGAACCCGATGGGGCACGGCATCGCCAACACCCTGGGTGTGGACCAGTCCGGCCTCGAGGAGGAGATCCGTACGCTGCTGCCCGGCTATATGGCCATGGGCGAACACGGCATGGCGGATCACCAGGACCACACCGACGGCGGCCACATGCGCGGGCCGGAGAACACCCTGCCGATGGGGATGGGCCAGGGGCCGTTCGGCAACATCGGCATGGGCGGCATGTTCACCCTGATCAAGGTGCGCGACGACCTGGAGCCCGGGGACTTCCGCGATCCCGGCTGGTACTGGCACCCGGACGGGGAGGTGGCCCGCCGCGTGAGCCGCGATCCGGATTTCGGCAATCCGGTGCGCCGCGGCAAGGTCGCGGGTGCGGATTCCGACGGGCTCCCGACCCCCAGCCGCGATGCGCATGGCGGGCACGGAGGCCATGGCGGCCACGGGGGGCATGGAGGACATAACGGCCACGGAGGCCACAACCACTGAGTTTCCACCGGTGCGGGCACCGGGACCGCCGCAAGGCGGCCCCCGGTGGCCTGTGGCCGGCGGATTCCGACACGACACGACTGCACTTGAACAACTTGAGGACGACATGATGACGATTGGTAACCGCAATATCCTGCGTTCCGCCCTTGCGGCCCTGCTGCTGGCCTTCGCCAGCCCCCTGCTGGCCCACGAGGGCGAAATGGGACAGGTCCCGGAGGATGGCTCCACGGTGCAGGGCACCCCGGAGGAGATCGGGATTCACTTCGATGGCGCGATGCGCATCACCCAGTTCGACGTGATCGGCCCGCAGGGCCGCGTGTCCCTGGAGAACGAGCCGGGCAGTGATCCGACCGAGGAGTACCATGTGCGTCCGGCCGGTGATCTGGAACCGGGGCGCTACGAGGTGCGCTGGCGTGGTCTGGCCCGTGACGGCCACATGATGTCCGGGAGCTTCCGCTTCACGGTGGAGGACTGAGCCGTGGCCTGGCTGTCTGCGCTTGCCGGTGTGGATGCCTGGACGGTCGCCATGATGCTGGTGGTGGCCGGGTTCTATGCCGGTGCCCTGCTGGCGGCCGGGGCGGTGCTGTTTCGCCTGGCGTTTCCGGATCTGCCTGATCCGGATCGCCGGGCGGCCAGCCGCATGGGTGCGATCGCGGCCTGGGTCGCGATCGTACTGGCCCTGGTCCAGTGGCCGCTGCAGGCCGGATACCTCGGGGGTAGCAATGGTGCGGCTGCCTTCGACCCCATGCTGCTCGGCTTGGTGTTCGAGGGGGCGCAGGGAACCCGGCTGGTGCTGGCTGTGAGCGGTTTGTTGCTGGTGCAGGCGATCCTGCTGGATGCCCGTCGGTTGCCGGGGCTGGGCTACGGTCTCAGCCTTGCCGGCGTATTGCTGGTGATGCTCGCCTTCGTGCAGGTCGGGCACACGGTGGACGAGCCGCGCGTCCTGCTGGGAGGGCTGCTGGTGCTGCATCTGCTGACTGCGGCCTTCTGGGTCGGTTCGTTGTGGCCGCTGTATCGCCTGGCGGGGCACCCGCCGGCGGGTTGTGATGCCGCGCGCATCCTGGCGCGTTTTGGCCAGGTGGCGGTGTTCGGGGTCGGGCTGCTGGTGCTGGCCGGTGTGGTGCTGGCGGCCTTGCTGCTGGGCGGTGTCACGCCATTGCTCACCACGGGCTATGGGCAGTTCCTGATCGGCAAGGTCCTGATCGTCGGATTGCTCCTGCTGCTGGCCGCCGCGAACAAGTGGCGGCTGGTGCCGGCGTTCGAGCGCGGCGAACCCGGGGCCCCCGGGCGGCTGCGCCGCAGTATCGCGCTGGAGGGCGGTCTGGTCGGGTCGATCCTGCTGCTGACCGCGGTACTGACCACGGTCAGTTCGCCGGCCGGTGGATAGGCGACGCGGGCGCTAGCGGTTCGGCGTCAGATGGGTCGCTGGGCGACCGTGGCGGCGAGTTCGACGTCCTCGCCCTCGCGCTGGACACGGATGTCCAGGGTCGCGCCGGGCGAGGTGCGGGCGATCACGTTGAGCGCTTCTCGCGGGGTGTTCACGCTGCTGCCGTCCAGGTGGGTGATGATGTCCCCCGGTCGGATTCCAGCTTCTTCCGCAGGCCCCTCGCGCAGGATGCCGGCGACCAGCACGCCGCGCGGCGTGTCCAGGCCGAAGGATTCGGCCAGTTCGCGGTTCATCGCCTGGACCTCGATCCCCAGCCAGCCGCGGGCGACATAGCCCTGTTCGATGATCTCGGTCATCACGCTGCGCGCCAGATCCACCGGGATCGCGAAGCCGATGCCGTGGGAGCCGCCGGAGCGCGAGAAGATCGCGGTGTTGATGCCGACGACCTCGCCGCGCGCATTGATCAGCGCGCCGCCGGAATTGCCCGGATTGATCGCCGCGTCGGTCTGGATGAAGTCCTCGAAGGTGTTGATCCCGAGCTGGTTGCGCCCGGTGGCGGAGACGATCCCCTGGGTCACCGTCTGGCCGACGCCGAAGGGGTTGCCGATGGCGAGCACGACGTCGCCCACCCGCAGGTCGCTGGAGTGCCCCACCGTGGCCACACCGAGCCCCGGCGCGCGCACGCGCAGAACGGCAAGGTCGGTATCCGGATCGATGCCGATGATCTCGGCGGGGTGGGCCTCGCCGCCGGGGAGCATGATGGCAATGGCATCAGCCTCCTCGATCACGTGGTGATTGGTGAGGATGTGCCCCTGTTCGGTCATGATGACCCCGGAACCGAGGCTGGACTGCTCCTGTTCACCCGGCGGAAGGGGCTGGCCGAAGAATTCATGCAGGCCGAGGCCGGAGGGCCGGTCGATGGTGCGCGAGGTCATGATGTTGACGACCGCGGGTGCGGCGCGGCGTACGCCGTCGGCGTAGCTGGCCGGCGCACCCGTGGCGCCCGGGGCCGGCACGGGTTCGGCGACCTGCAGATCGGCGCCGGATTCGTCGCGGCCGAGGATCTCGGGGAAGAACACCGCGATCACCACGGCCAGGGCAATGCCGGTCAGCGCGGCTTGCAGCAGAAAGCGAGAGAAATTCACCATATGTCGAATATACCGAATCAGCGTTCAACAGGGGATCCCGCCGTGGTCAATCGCGATGAACTGATGCAGGCACTGAATGCGGAGCTCGAGCCGGAGCGTTTCCGCGATTACTGCCCGAATGGTCTGCAGGTGGAGGGGCGCCGCGAGATCCGTCGGATCGTCAGCGGGGTGACCGCCTCCCTGGCGCTGGTGGAGGCGGCGGTGGAGGCCGGGGCCGACCTGATCCTGGTGCACCACGGGTACTTCTGGAAGGGCGAACCGCAGGAGGTGACCGGCATGAAGCGCGAGCGCATGCGCCTGCTGCTGGCGCATGACATTAACCTGGTCGCCTTCCACCTGCCGCTGGATGCCCACCCGGTGCTTGGCAACAACACCCAGTTGGCCGGGCGCCTGGGATTCGCGATCGACGGTGTGCTGCGCGAGGACGGCGTCGGCCAGGTGGGGAGCCCGGCGCGGGTGATGTCGGCGCCCGACATGCAGGCGCATATCAGCAACGTGCTGGGGCGCGAGGCGCTGTGCGTGGAGGCCGGTGACCATCCCATCCGCCGCATCGCCTGGTGTACCGGCGGGGCCCAGTCCCTGCTTACCGAGGCCGCGGCACAGGGAGTGGATGCCTACATCAGTGGCGAGATCTCCGAGCAGACCACCCACGAGGCGCGCGAGCTGGGGGTGCACTACTTCGCTGCCGGACATCATGCGACCGAGCGCTACGGGGCCCCGGCCCTGGGCCAGTGGTGCGCGGAGCGCTTCGGTCTCGAACACCAGTTTATCGAGATCGACAATCCCGCCTGAGCGGGGGTGATCCCGCCCGCACGCGACTGCGTGCGAGATTGCAGTGCAGCCTGTTCGCTTTGGGGGCGTGCCGGACACCCCGTCCGCGCCCGTCTGTAATCAGTTGGTTATGTAGGTTTTCGACGCGCGTGACCAAGCGCAATGCTCGGTCTTAAGGCAGTAATCTACTTGACCTTATTAGCGTGTTCGGGAATTCTATCGGATTTTACAGCCCGCCCAGATGGGTATTCGCGCGTGCGGCCAAGGCCCCTCGCGTTCAGGCTGCGCCTTGGTTGCGTGGCTGCGGGAATACGATTTCAACACGTTGTTTGGAGAGACAAACATGGCAAACCAAGGCGTAAACCGAGGCCGGCGCCGGTTCCTCGTCGCCGCGACATCTGTCGTAGGCGGAGCCGGGGTCGCCGCTGTCGCGGCCCCGTTCCTGGCGTCCTTGCAGCCCAGCGCGCGCGCTCAGGCGGCCGGGGCCCCTGTCGAGTTCGACGTGTCCGCTGTCGAGCCGGGCCAGCGTGTCAGCGTCGAATGGCGCGGCCAGCCCATCTGGGTCGTGCGACGCACCGAAGAGATGATCGCCGGTTTGTCCGAGGTGACCGACCGTCTGCGTGATCCGGAGTCCGAGGTCGAGAGCCAGCAGCCGGAATACGCGCAGAACGAGCACCG
The DNA here is from genome assembly GCF_000377425.1 of Thioalkalivibrio sp. ALE28. NCBI lineage: Bacteria > Pseudomonadati > Pseudomonadota > Gammaproteobacteria > Chromatiales > Ectothiorhodospiraceae > Thioalkalivibrio > Thioalkalivibrio sp. ALE28. The sequence goes on from NZ_KB898099.1 coordinate 122,488, forward strand.
TTCGCGCAATCCCGAGTTCCTGGTCGTGATCGGCATCTGCACCCATCTGGGCTGCTCGCCCACCTACCGCCCGGAGATCGGCGACCCCGAGATGGGTTCCGACTGGCAGGGTGGCTGGCTGTGCGGCTGCCACGGCTCCCGCTTCGACCTGGCCGGCCGCGTGTATCGCAACATGCCGGCGGCGACCAACCTGGTGATCCCGCGCCACATGTACCGCACGGACACCTTGCTTGTCATTGGTGAAGACGAAGACGGGGAGGCGATCTAAATGGCCAGCAATCCTGATACCAAGATCCAGGGCGGTCTGCTGGGCTGGGTCGATGCCCGCTTCCCGCTCTCCCAGATGTGGAACGAGCATCTGGCGCAGTACTACGCGCCGAAGAACTTCAACTTCTGGTATTTCTTCGGCTCCCTGGCGCTGCTGGTGCTGGTCATCCAGATCGTCTCCGGCATCTTCCTGACCATGTTCTACAAGCCCGATGCGGAACTCGCGTTCGCGTCGGTCGAGTACATCATGCGCGACGTGGAGTGGGGCTGGCTGATCCGCTACATGCATTCCACCGGCGCCTCGATGTTCTTCGTGGTCGTCTATCTGCACATGTTCCGGGCGCTGCTGTACGGCTCCTACAAGAAGCCGCGCGAGCTGATCTGGATCTTCGGTGTGCTGATCTACCTGGTGCTGATGGCCGAGGCCTTCGCCGGCTACCTGCTGCCGTGGGGCCAGATGTCCTACTGGGGCGCGCAGGTGATCGTGAACCTGTTCCAGACCATCCCGTACATCGGGCCGGACCTGGTGACCTGGATTCGCGGTGACTTCCTGCTCTCCGATGCCACGCTGAACCGCTTCTTCGCGCTGCACGTGATTGCCCTGCCGCTGGTGCTGATCATGCTGGTGGCCGCGCACATCATTGCGCTGCACGAAGTGGGCTCCAACAACCCGGACGGCATCAACATCAAGGAAAACAAGGACGAGAACGGCATCCCGAAGGATGGCATCCCGTTCCACCCGTACTACTCCGTGAAGGATCTGGTCGGTGTCGGCGTGTTCCTGATGGTCTTTGCCGTGATCATGTTCTTCTTCCCGACCGGTGGCGGCCTGTTCCTGAAGCCGGACAACATGATCCCGGCCGACCCGCTGGTCACCCCGGATCTCATCCCGCCGGTGTGGTACTTCACCTCGATGTATTCGGTGCTGCGATCCGTGCCGGATCCGTTCCTCGGCGTGGTCGCGATGGGCCTTGCGGTGGTGATGCTGTTCTTCATCCCGTGGCTGGATCGCAATCCGGTACTGTCGATGCGCTACCGCTCGTTCGCGGCCAAGTTCAACCTGGCGGTGTTCGTGGTGGCCTTCGTGATCCTCGGCTGGCTGGGTCTGCAGCAGGCCACCACGGAAGTGAGCGAGATGAGCCTGCGCTTCTCTACGGTCTACTTCGCGTTCTTCTTCCTGCTGTGGTTCCTCAGCAAGGAACGCTCCGCGGTCTTCAGCCTGATCGCCTTCGCCGTGGTGGTGGGCATCTACACGATCTACGACATCCTGCGTTTCGATCCGAGTGACGCGAGTCTGATCATGTGGTCCTGGCTGATTCCGACCGTGTATCTGTTCGTGACCATGGTGGCCCCCGCCTTTGCGCGTGGCCTGGGCCGTGACCGTGCCGTTCCGGAAAGGGTGACTTCGTAATGAAAACGCTGATTGCAACTACGTTCCTGGCCGCTGCGGCCCTGTTCACCGTCCCGGCCGCCTCGGCGGCCGGGTACGACGGTGACCTGGAGAAGGCCAATATTGACGTGACCAATGAGGCCTCGCTGCAGCGCGGTGCCAACCTGTTCATGAACTACTGCATGGGTTGCCACTCCACGGAGTACATGCGCTACAACCGCGTCGCGCGGGATATCGGGCTCACCGAGCAGCACATGGAAGAGAACTTCATCTTCATGACCGACGAAGCCGGTGATCCGGTCGGTGTGGGTTCGCTGATGAAGAACGCCATGAGCGACGATTACGGCGAAGAGGCCTTCGGCGTGGTCCCGCCCGACCTGACCATGACCACCCGCATCCATGGCGAGGACTGGGTCTACACCTTCCTGAAGAGCTTCTATGTGGATGAGTCGCGTCCGCTGGGCGCGAACAATACCGTGTTCAGCAACGTCGGCATGCCGCACGTGCTGTGGGAGCTCCAGGGGTGGCAGGAGAAGGTTGTCGACGAGGACGGCAACGAGCGTCTCGAGTTGGTGCGCTCCGGTAGCATGACGCCCAGCGAATACGACCGCGCCGTGCGCGACATCGTCACCTACCTCTCCTACATGGGCGAGCCGATGCAGCTGGACCGCCAGCGGATCGGCCTGTACGTCCTGATTTTCCTCGGGATCTTCACGATTCTGGCCTACTTCTTGAAAAAGGAGTACTGGAAAGACGTACACTAGGCGGCCTGAACCGTCGCCGGCGCACCGATCAGGGATGATCGCGCGCCGGTGTTATTGACCGTCTGCCCGGCGTGGCCTCGTGCCTGGCCGGGCTAGGGAGAAAGCCATGGCGCTGGTCGCCAACCGTCGTTCCGTTATGACCCTGTTTTCTGCTCACGACTGTGTGCGCTGCCACCGGGTGCGCATCATCCTCGCGGAGAAGGACATCGCCGTGGATGTCGTGAATCTCGGGCCGGACGAGCTGCCCGAGGATCTCTCCGATCTGAATCCGTACAACGAGGTCCCGACCCTGGTGGATCGCGATCTGGCCCTGTACGGGACGCATGTCATCACCGAATACCTGGACGAGCGTTTTCCGCATCCGCCGTTGATGCCGGTGGATCCGGTTTCGCGGGCGGCCGCGCGGCTGGCGCTTTATCGCGTGGAACGCGACTGGTACGAGGGGCTGGACGCGGTCTACAAGGCCTCCGGCTCGGGGTTGACCAAGGCGCGCAAGATCCTGCGCGAGAGCCTGGTGAGCTCGGCGGAGATCTTCGAACTCAAGCCGTACTTCCTGAGTGACGAGTTCTCCATCGTTGACTGTGCCATCGCGCCCGTGATGTGGCGGCTTCCGGCGGTCGGTATCGACCTGGCCTCGCTGCCGCAGGCGATCCAGGAATACGCCGACCGTGTGTGCAAGCGCGAGTCTTTCCAGGTGAGTCTGACCGAGGCCGAGCGCGAGCTGCGCCTGTGACTTCGTCGCGCCCCTATCTGCTCCGTGCGCTGTGGGAGTGGGTCACGGATAACGGCTTCACGCCGCATATCCTGGTCGACGCCACGGTCGAGGGTGTGGTCGTGCCCGAGGCCTTTGTGGATCAGGGCAAGATCACCCTGAACGTTGGTCCCTCCGCGGTACAGGCGCTGAATATCGGGGACGACGCCGTGGCCTTCTCGGCCCGCTTCGCCGGCAACCCGATGGATGTGTTTGTGCCGATGCCAGCGGTCCTGGCGGTCTACGCCCGCGAGAACGGGCAGGGCATGATGTTCGGCAGTGAGCCGGGGCCCGGCCCCGAGGACGATGGTCCAGGCGCGCCGCCGGATGGGTCCGGTGATGGCGGGGGCGGAGAGGATGCCCCGGCGCCCAGGCGCAAGGGGCCGTCGCTCAAGGTCGTCAAGTAGTGCGCAGGGCCCCGTATGGGGCCCGTTTCTTTTCCGGGGATGTGTGCCGGACGAAGGGGGCGTAGCCTCAGGCCGGGCCGGGTGCCTTGCCGGGGTTGAGGATGTTGTCGGGATCGAACTCGCGCTTGATGCCCGCCATCAGCCCCAGTGCCACCGGGTCCAGCTCGCGCGCCACATAGGGCCGCTTGACCAGCCCGATGCCGTGTTCGCCGGACAGGGTGCCGCCGAGCGCCAGGACCAGCGTAAAGACCCCGTCGAGGCAGCGTTCGGCCGCCGCCAGCTCCTGCGGATCGTCCGGGTTGACCAGCAGGTTCACGTGGATGTTGCCGTTGCCGGCATGGCCGAAATTCACGATCTTGATCGCGTGCTCCGTCGCCAGGCGGTCCAGGCCCGCGATCAGCTCGGGGATGCGCGAGACCGGCACGACCACGTCCTCGTTGATCTTCTTCGGCGCCACGGTCCGCAGCGCCGGGGACAGGGCCTTGCGTACGGCCCACAGGGCCTGTGCCGCCTCGGGGGTGTCGGCGCTGTGGGTCTCCAGGCAACCGGGGCCCTCGGCCGCGGCGCGCACGCCGGCGGTGGTGGCGTCGATACCGGCCTCGGTGCCATCCGTTTCGATCATCAGGATGGCGCCGGCGTCCGCGGGCAGGGGGCAGTCCGGATCATAGTCTCGAATCATGGCAATGGCGGAGTGGTCCATGAATTCCAGTGCCGAGGGGACTTCCGCTCGGGCCATCAGGCGCGAGACGGCGCGGGCAGCGCCGCCGACATCGCGATATACCGCCTGGATCAGGCGGGTCGCCTCCGGCCTGGGGGTGAGGCGCAGCGTGGCCTCCGTGATCACGGCCAGCGTGCCCTCGGAGCCGATCAGCAGCCGGGTGAGGTCGTAGCCCACGACGCCCTTGGTGGTGTGGACCCCGGTGCGGAAGGCCTCCCCGGTTCCGGCGACGCCAGCGAGGCCCAGGGTGTTGTCTCTCGGGGTGCCGTACTTCACCGCATGCGGCCCCGCGGAGTTGTACGCCAGGTTGCCGCCCAGGGTGCAGTAGGCGCTGCTGGTCGGATCCGGTGGCCAGAAGAAGCCATGGCGTCCCGCGGCCTCCTGGATTTCGCCGTTGGTGACGCCGGGTTCCGCGATCAGCCAGCGATTGTCCGGGTCCACCTCGAGGATGCGGTTCATGTGCTCGAAGGACACCACCAGCCCCCCGTGATCCGGCACTGCGGCACCCGTGGTGCCCGTCCCGCGTCCGCGGCAGGTGAGGGCGACGCCCAGGCGCCGGCACAGCCGTACCAGCTCGCGCACGGTATCCGCGTCGCGCGGGAAGGCCACCGCGTCGGGCACCGCGTGGAGCTTCGAGTTGTCCGCGCCATACGTCCAGCAGTCCGCCGGATCGAGTAGCCGATCGCCGGGTGCCAGCAGTTGTTCCAGTTCGCGGGTCAGTGGAGTCATGGGGCGGGCTTTGGATTCAAGGGAGCCGGTTTAATCGGTGGGTGCCTGGATGGCGTCCTGCAGCCACTCGATCCGGTCGCGGCCATCCAGGGTCATGACATCGAAACGCACCGGCCCGTTCCAGGCATGCTCCTGCAAATAGGCCTCGGCGACCCGGAGCAGGCGCGCCTGCTTGCGTCGGTCGATGCTCTCCGCGCCGCCGCCGAATCCCGGGTGGCTGCGCTTGCGTACCTCCACCAGCACCAGCGTGTCGCCCTCCTGGGCGACGAGGTCGAGCTCGCCATACGGACGGCGGACGTTGCGCGCCCGGATCTCCAGGCCGCGCGTCTCGAGGTAGGCGGCGGCCCGGTCCTCGGCGGCCTGCCCCGAGACGCCCGGGCGAAACACTCAGGAGCCTCCGGCGGGGAGGTCGATGCGCCGGGGTTCGCCGCGCTCGAAGCGCGCCCAGGCCGGTTCCCGCACCCATTCGTGATTGAACGGGTTCAGTCCCCAGGTCCCGGTGGCGCCGACCAGCTGGTGATGCGGGGCGGCGCGCACCGCTTCCTGGCGCAGGCTCAGGCGCAGCGCATCCATCCCCAGGGCGACAAAGCGAGGCAGTGCCTCGTCGCCGGCGTCTGCCTCTTCGTCCAGCGGGCGTACCCGGTCGAACAGGCGCGGCGCGTCGGGAAACACGATCCCGTTCAGGTCGGCATCGCGATTGGCATCCGGACGGCCCGAATAGACATGGGCCGTCGCCATCATCGGCAGGTGGCTCGCGCGGTGAAAGTGCACGTGCGGCACGATACGCCGCACCTGCGGGGCCGACCCGGCGATGAACAGATGGTCCACATCGGCACGTACCTGCGGATCCGCCTCCAGTTCCAGCCCGGTCCGGCGCGCCACCTCGCGAATGCGGGATTCGCTTTGTGGGATACCCAGGGCATTGCCAATGGTGGCGTTCAGTTCGCCCGCAGTGGGCTGGACCCGGATCACGTCGCGTGGGCGTCGGTCGTCCTCGGCGAGCGTCGCCTGGTAGGCGCTCGCCACGCGATCGCCGAAGGCCCCCTCCGGCAGGATCACCAGCGGGTGCAGCCAGCCGGCGCGCGCGGCGCGATCGGCCACCGCCCGGGCGTCCTCTTCCGGGTTCAGGGCCAGCGTGGTCATCGCTTCGTGGACAATGGTGCCGGCCCGGTTCAGCAGCACGGATGGAACGGCCTGGTCGCTGTTTGCGACCTGCTGAACCGATTCGCGCCGCAGTGGGCCGATGATGCGTGCGACGCCCGATTCTACGCCGCGACGGTAGAGCGCGGCCGCGGCATCCGGCTCCCCGCGAGTGTCGCGCACGATCAGGCGCCCGTTGCTGGCCCCCTCTGCGTAGTAGGCGCGGGTGACCCCGTCCAGGACCGCATTGCCGAGTTCGCCGAGATCGCCCGACAGGGGCAGGAGCACCAGAGTGTCGCCCGGTGCGTCCGGCGTCAGGGGATGGGACGCCAGCAGCTCCGGCAGCAGGCTGTTGGCCGGGTGCGAGGGATGGCGTTCCCGCCACTGGCCAGCGGCCTGGCGTGCTGCGTCCTGCGTGTCGGCGCCGCGCAGCAACCGGAACAGGCTGACCCAGGCATCGCCATCCGGCGGGTGGTTGCCGATCACTCGTTCGCGCTGGGCCGGGCGCAGGGCCGCGAGCAGACCCCACAGGCGCTGCTGGTTCTCGCTGTGCAGATCCGGCTCCATGATCAGGAGCCCGTCCAGGCGCAGGCGGGCGTCCAGGGCCTGATACCATTGGCCTTCGTGTTCCAGCAGCCGGGCGTGGAGCGACAGGCCTTCACGATAGACCTCCGGTGAACGCGTCGGATCGTCCGGATCGTCCGCCCCGAGACGCTCGCGGGCCAGGTCCCAGTCACGCTGGGCCGCCGCCAGGCGCGCGCCCAGCAGGCGGCCGGCCTGGGAGTCCCGTTCGGCGTCGGGCAGCTCGGCCCAGAGGGTGTCGGCCCGCTCCAGCTGATCCGGCGTCGCCGGGTCCAGTGCCAGGACGGCTTCGATCGCACCCCGGACCGTCTCGGGTTCCGGGCGCGAACGCGCTTCGCTCAGCAGCAGGCTGGCGCGGACCTCCGGCGGGAGTTCAGCCAGGTCCGCGCGGGGTTCGGGTTCCGGGGCCGGCTCCGGGTCCGGGCGCGGCGTGGCGCACCCGACCACAATGGCCGAGGCCAGTAGCAACAGAGCAAGGCGGGACAGGGGCCGGGCGTGTCCGGCGCGATGAAGGGGTCGGGGCACGATGGTGGTCACGAGGTTTCCCTGGCGAATGAGGAGTCAGTATTGAAAGCGCATCAGGCCGTGTCAACGAACTGGGGCACGTTGTGGGTAGTGGCCACGCCGATTGGTAATCTCGGCGACATGAGCCCGCGTGCGGGCGAGATCCTGGCCCGGGTGCAGCGGATTGCCGCGGAGGATACGCGACACAGCGCCGGACTGCTGGCCCACCTGGGTGTGCATACGCCGCTGGTCAGCCTGCACGAGCACAACGAGGCCGAGCGAATCCCGGCGCTGCTCGAGGCATTGCAGGCGGGGGAGTCGGTGGCCCTGGTCTCGGATGCGGGCACGCCGCTGGTGTCCGATCCCGGCTTCCGTCTGGTGCGCGCGGCGCGGGAGGTGGGCGCGCCGGTGCGGGCCGTTCCGGGCCCCAGCGCCCCGCTGGCGGCGCTGGCCGTGGCGGGGTTGCCATCCGACCGATTCTGTTTCGAGGGCTTTCTGCCGCACGCGGCCGGGGCGCGTCGGCGGCAGCTGGAGGTGCTGCTGGCCCAGCCGGTTACGACGATCGTGTTCGAGTCGTCTCATCGTATCCGGGCTGCGGCCGGGGACCTTGCCGGACTGGCGCCCGAGCGCGAGGTATTCCTGGCGCGCGAGCTGACCAAGCAGTTCGAGGAGCACTACCGGGGCGTCGCTGCGGACCTCCCGGCCTGGCTGGATGCGGATGCCAACCGCACCCGCGGCGAGTTTGTCCTGATCCTGGGGGCGGCGCCGGCCCCGGAAACCGGCGGCGAGGCCGACGAGCCGCTGGCGGCCGAACACGAGCGCCTGCTCACCGCGCTGCTGCAGGAGCTCCCCCTCAAGCGTGCCGCGCGCCTGCTCTCCGATGCGACCGACCTGCCACGCAACCGCGTCTACGCCCGCGCCCTGGCCCTAAAGGACGCCCAAAGCTAAGGCCTGTTTTTCACCACGAAGCACACGAAGGCACGAAGAAGGGCAAGGTCAAGGGCGCTTCACAGGAAGTCGCGAAGGTTTGAAGGAATGAATGCGGGTTGAACCCACTGGGCTCGGACGGTGTAGCAATGAGTGTCCGGCCAATCCTGCCAGCAGTAACGCCCTTCTATCCTTCCAGCCTTCCTGTCATTGCTTTTGACCTTGCCCTTCTTCGTGCCTTCGTGTGCTTCGTGGTGAACAAAAGGGGGGCGTCGGCGGCCAGGCCCCTGAAAAGCCTTGCGTTCCGTGGCGGGGCGGCGTACAAGGAGCGCGGGAGTCGGCCGGGCAGTCGCTGCATCCTCGGATGTGGAGGAAAGTCCGGGCTCCGCAGGGCAGGACGCCAGGTAACACCTGGGCGGCGCGAGCCGACGGAAAGTGCCGCAGAAAATACACCGCCGATGGCCTTCGGGCACAGGTAAGGGTGAAATGGTGCGGTAAGAGCGCACCGCGCGACTGGTAACAGTTCGTGGCAGGGTAAACCCCGTCCGGAGCAAGGCCAAATAGGGGTGCATGGTGTGGCCCGCATCGCACCCGGGTAGGCTGCACGAGGCGTCCGGTGACGGACGTCCCAGATGAATGACTGTCCACGACAGAACCCGGCTTATGGCCGGCTCCCACTTTTTCCCACCTGTGAGTCTCCCGCCGCCGTGCCGGTTCGGGCCGGTCCCGCTGTGTCCGCGGCAAACTTGTAAAGTGATGCATGAAGTTTGGGCCTCAACGCGAGGCTTTTAATACCCTTCTTCCAGCTCTTTCGGCGCCCTCGCGTCGGTCGCGCTAAGTCTCTGTGATTCAACGCTTATTTTTTGTTTTTCGGGGTCGATTTTCTTGACTCTGGAGGATGCCCGTACCTATAGTGTCGAAAAGTGGGTCAAAGTGGGGAAAGGTGGGTAACCACCGCTACCAGCCATGTTTCGAGGCGTCAGCCAGCTCAATCTGGATGCGAAGGGCCGCTTGGCCATGCCGGCGCGGTATCGCGACGACCTCGCTGCGAGCTGCAACAGCCAGCTGGTGATTACCGTTGATCCCTCCCGTTGCCTCCTCCTCTACCCGTTTCCGGAATGGGAGCGCATCGAGCAGAACCTGATGTCCCGCCCCAACATGAATCCCAAGGTGCGCAATCTGCAGCGCCTGCTGGTGGGTCATGCCACCGAATGCGAGCTGGATGGCAGCGGCCGGTTGCTGCTGCCCACGCCCCTGCGTCAGTACGCCGGCCTGGAAAAGCGGGTCGTGCTGCTGGGGCAGGGCAAGAAGTTCGAGATCTGGGACGAGGCCACCTGGGAGGAGACCTGCGCCCAGGTGCTGGGGGGTGACGTGGATGACGAAGCGCTCGAGTCCATCGCGTTGTGACGGGCATGGAATCCGTCTCCCATATTCCGGTGCTGCGCGACGCGGTGCTGGAGGGCCTGGCCGTGCGAGCTGACGGCTTCTATGTCGATGGCACCTTCGGCCGCGGTGGCCATAGCCGGGCCATCCTGGAGCGGCTGGGGCCGGAGGGCCGGCTGCTGGCCATGGACCGCGATCCGGAAGCCGCGGCGTCCGCCGAGGCGCTGGCCGACGACCCCCGCTTCGCCTTCGAGGCCGGGCCGTTCTCGACCATGGCGGACACGTTGCGCCGGCGCTTCCCCGAGCGCGGCCCGGACGGGGTGTTCCTGGATCTGGGCGTGTCCTCGCCGCAGCTCGATACGCCCGAGCGCGGCTTCAGCTTTCAGCATGATGGTCCGCTGGATATGCGCATGGACCCCGCCAGCGGCGAGAGCGCCGCGGACTGGCTGGCACGCGCCGACGAGGGCGAGATCGCCGATGTGATCTACCACTATGGCGAGGAGCGCCACTCGCGGCGTATCGCCCGCGCCATCGCGGCCGCGCGCGCCGAGGCGCCGATTACCCGTACCGCCGCGCTGGCCGAGATCGTGCGCCGGGCCGTGCCGAAGCGCGAGCCGGGCAAGCACCCGGCGACCCGCACCTTCCAGGCCCTGCGCATCTTTGTGAACCGGGAGCTCGCCGAACTGGAGCAGTGGCTGGCCACGATCCCGGACGTCCTGCCGCCCGGCGCGCGGCTGGTGGTCATCAGCTTTCATTCGCTGGAAGACCGCATGGTGAAACAGGCCCTGCGCAAGCCGGTGTCCGACGTGCGGCTGCCGAAGGGCCTGCCGGTGATGCCGGAGGAGCCGGAGCGCAAGCTGCGGCCGGTCGGCAAGCCGGTCCACGCCGATCGCGAGGAACAGCGCATCAATCCGCGCTCGCGCTCGGCCGTGCTGCGTGTCGGGGAGCGACTCTGATGGTCGCGCGCGGACTTCTGGCAGTGGCGCTGGCGACCGGCGTGTTTGCCTCGGCGATCGGGGTCGTCGCGGCGAAGCACGAGGCCCGCCAGGCCTTCGTCGACCAGCAGCAGGCGCTCGCCCAGCGCGATGTCCTGAATCTGGAATGGACGCAGTTGCAGATCGAGCAGTCGACCTGGGCGACCCAGGGCCGGGTCGAGGAACAGGCGCGCCGGCAGCTGGACATGATCCAGCCGGATTCCGACCGCATCGTGGTGATCGGGGGTGATGTGTGGGCGCGCTGAAGCGGCAGATCAGCGGCGGTCGCCTGAAGGTCGTGATCGGCGTGTTCGCGCTGGCGGGCATCGCGCTGCTGTTGCGCGCCGTCGACCTGCAGGTGCTGGAGCGCGACTTCCTGACCTCGCAGGGCGAACAGCGCCAGGTGCGCACCCTGACCGAGTCCGCCCATCGCGGCATGATCACCGACCGCCATGGCGAACCGCTGGCGATCTCGGCCCCGGTGCAGACCGCCTGGGCCAATCCGCAGGACCTGATGGAACAGCGCGATCGCTGGTCGGATCTGGCGGCGGCGCTGGAGGTGGAGCCTGCGTGGCTGGCGGAGCGGATCGAGAGCCGGTCCTCGCGCGAGTTCGTCTATCTGCGCCGCCACATGCTGCCGGAACAGGCCGAACGCGTGGCCGCGCTGCGCATGCAGGGGGTGGGGCTGACCCGCGAGTTCCGTCGCTACTATCCGCACGGCGAGGCGACGTCGCACGTACTCGGCTACACCAACATCGACGATCAGGGCCAGGAGGGGGTCGAGCTGGCCTTCGATCAGTGGCTCTCGGGCCAGCCGGGAGCCAAGCGCGTGCTGCGCGATCGCCACGGCCGCACCATCCGCGACGTCGCCAGCATTCGCCCCGCGCGGGACGGCAATACGCTGGCGCTGACCCTGGATCAGCGCCTGCAGTACCTGGCCTACCGCGAGCTGAAGGCCGCGGTCGCCGAACACAACGCGCGGGGCGGCTCCGCGGTGATGCTGGACGCCCGCAGCGGCGAGGTGCTCGCGCTGGTCAACCAGCCCGGATTCAATCCGAATAACCGTGGTGCCATCCGCTCCGACCGCGCTCGCAACCGCGCCATCACCGATACCATGGAGCCGGGCTCGGTGATGAAGCCCTTCACCGTCGCGGCGGCCCTGGATGCCGGGGTGGTGGATGCCAACTCCACCCTGGAGACCGGCCCCGGTACCATGCGTGTCGGGCGCCTGACCGTTCGTGACCTGCGCGATTACGGGACCATCGACCTGACCACCCTGATTGCCCGTTCCAGCAACGTCGGGGCCACGCAGCTGGCGCTGGAAACCCCGGCGGATCGCTTCTGGCAGACCCTCCACCAGGCCGGGTTCGGGCAGGCGCCGGGCACCCATTTCCCCGGCGAGGCCCGCGGGCGCCTGCGGGACTTCACCACCTGGCGCGAGGTCGAGCAGGCCACGCTCGGCTATGGCTACGGCCTGTCGCTGTCGCCGCTGCAGATGGCGGCCGCCTACACCGCCTTCGCCAACGACGGGGAGCGCGTGCCGGTCCGGCTGGTGCGCACCGCCGACGATCTGCGCGAACCGGCGCGGGTGATGTCCCCGCGCACCGCCCGCCAGGTACTGGCGATGATGGAGCACGTGATCGGCACCGAGGGCACGGCCCGCCAGGCGGCGATCGATGGCTACCGGGTGGCCGGCAAGACCGGCACCAGCCGCAAGAGCGGGCCGGGTGGCTATACCGAGGACCGCTATTTCTCCAGCTTTGTCGGCCTGGCCCCGGCCTCTGATCCGCGCTTCGTGATGGCCGTGGTGATCGACGAACCCGATGCCGGGGTCTACTACGGCGGGGCCGTCGCGGCCCCCGTGTTCCGGCAGGTCGTTGGCTCGGCCCTGCGCATGTTCAATGTGCGCCCGGACGCGATGCCGGAAATCCCGATGCGCCTGGCGGCGGAACACGAGGGGGCCACATGATGGCCGCCCGCGATACCCGAGGCGAGGCTGCACCCGTGCTGGGCGATCTGCTGCCCGCCGGGTCCCTGCGTCCCGAACAGGCGGCCCTCCCGGTCGCCGACCTGGTCCAGGACAGCCGCCGGGTCGGCCCCGGCGCGGCCTTTGTGGCCCTGGCCGGCACCCACGGGCACGGCCTGGCGCATGCCGCCGATGCGGCCGCCCGTGGCGCCCGGGTCATCCTCTGGGACGAGGGGGAGCCCCCGGAATCCGCCGTGGAGGTCCCGCTGATCCATGTGCCGGGTCTGCGCGACCGGCTACCGCAGATGGCGCGCGCCCTGTTCGGGGCGTGGCCGGAGGCGGCCCCCCTGGTGGCGGTGACCGGCACCGATGGCAAGACCACGGTGACCCACCTGATCGCGCTGGCCCTGGAGGCCCTGGGCCGGCCCACCGGCCTGATCGGCACCCTCGGCGTCGGGCGTCCCGGGCAGCTGGAGGCGACCGGGCACACCACGCCCGGAGTGCTCGATTTGCATCGTCATCTGGCGGATCTGGCGGGGTCCGGTTGCCAGGCCGTGGCGCTGGAGGCCTCCTCGCACGGCCTGGCGCAGGGGCGCCTTGCCGGGGCTCCGATCACGGTCGGCGTGCTGACCTGCCTGAGTTCCGACCACCTCGATTTCCACGGCAGTCAGGAGGCCTATGCCGAGGCCAAGGCCCGCCTGTTTGCCTGGCCCGGCCTGCAGACGGCGGTGCTGAACATCGACGACGCCTTCGGGCGCCGCATCGCCGGGGGGCTGCCGCCGGGTGTTCGCGCCCTGACCTACAGCGCGACCGGGGCGCCGGCCGACCTGCGCGCCCGCGACGTGGTGGCCACGCCCGACGGGCTGCGCTTCACGCTCGAGGCCGAGGGCCAGACCCGCACGGTCCAGTCCACGCTGTTCGGCCTGTTCCAGGTGGGCAACCTGCTGGCGACCCTTGCCACGCTGCAGGCGCTGGGCCTGGAGCGTGAACAGACCATCGCCGCCCTCGCGCGGCTGCCCGGCGTGCCCGGGCGCATGGAGCGCTTCCCGCTGCCCAACGGGGCCCTGGCGGTGGTCGACTATGCCCACACCGCCGAGGCGCTGGACGCCGCCTTGCGCGCCCTCCGGCCTCACACCGAGGGACGCCTGAGCGTGGTCTTCGGGTGCGGTGGCGAGCGCGACCGCGGCAAGCGTCCGGCGATGGGACGGGTGGCCTGCGAGCGTGCGGACGTGGTCTTCGTGACCGACGACAACCCGCGCGGCGAGGACCCGGCCGAGATCCGAGCCGAGATTCTTGCCGGCTGTGCCACGGCCGCCGAATGCCACGAGATCGGTGACCGCGCCACCGCGATCGCCAGTGCCCTGGCCGAGGCTGGTGCGGGCGATGTAGTGCTGGTGGCCGGCAAGGGCCACGAGACCACTCAGGAGATTCGCGGGCAACGGTATCCGTTCAGCGACCGCGAGCAGGTGCGGGCCGTGGGGCGTCGGCATCCGCAGGACACGCGCGACCCGCAGCGCGCGACCAGGGAGGAGGGAGAATGATTCGCATGACCAGCCAGGAACTGGCCGAGGCCGTGAAGGGACGCCTGCAGGGGGCGGGCGACGTGGCCTTCGAGGGTGTGTTCACCGACACCCGCGAGCCTCGCCCCGGGGCGCTGTTTATCGCGCTGAAGGGGCCCAACTTCGATGCCCACACGCAGGTGTCCGCCGATCTGCCGGCGCCGGTGCTGCTGGTCGAGCGGGCCCTGGATGTCCCGCAGCCGCAGGTCATTGTCTCCGATACGCGCGAGGCGCTGGGTCGGCTCGGCCGCCACTGGCGCCGCCAGAGCCGGGCGCGGGTGATCGCCCTGACCGGTTCGAACGGCAAGACCACCACCAAGGAGATGCTGCGCTGCATCCTCGAGGGCGCAGGGTCCGTGCATGCCACCGCGGGCAATCTGAACAACGAGATCGGCGCGCCGCTGACGCTGCTGGCCATGCCGCAGGACGTGGACTACGCGGTGATCGAACTGGGCGCCAACCACGCCGGCGAGATCGGCCGCATGGTGCGCTGGGTCGAGCCACAGGTGGCCATGATCACCAATGCCGGGCGCGCCCATCTGGAGGGCTTCGGGAGCCTCGAGGGCGTGGCGCATGCCAAGGCCGAGATCTACTCCGGTCTGCCGGCCCAGGGCGGTACCGCCGTGATCAACCTGGACGACCCGTTTGCCGACTACTGGCTGTCCCTGAACGAGCACCACCACTGCCAGCGCTTCTCGCTGGAGGGCGGCGGCGAGGTCGAGGGGATGTGGCAGGCCCCGGACCGGCTGCGGCTGGCGATCCTCGGCGCGGGGCGCGACCTGCGCCTGGCCGGCCCCGGGCGCCATCTCGCGGCAAACGCCGTCGCTGCGGCCGCCGCGGCCAATGCGGTGGGCCTCGGGATCGACCGCATCGTCGAGGGCCTGGCGCGCTGGAAGCCCGTCCGCGGGCGCCTGCAGGAACTGTGGCATGTCACTGGCGCACGCCTGTGGGACGACAGCTACAACGCCAACCCGGACTCGCTGAGGGCCGGGCTGGAGGTGCTGGCGGCCATGCCCGGCCGGCGCATCCTGGTGCTGGGCGCGATGGGCGAGCTGGGCTCGGAGACCCGCGAACTGCATCGCGAAACGGGCCGGCTGGCCCGGGCCATGGGCATCGACCACTGCCTCGCCCTGGGCGACGCCGCGCGCGACAGTGCCGAGGCGTTCGGTGATGGTGGCGAATGGTTTGCCGATCACGGCGCATTGCAGGCGCGCCTGGAGGCGCTCCTGGCCGAGGGTACGACGGTGCTGGTGAAGGGCTCGCGCAGCCAGCACATGGAACGGATCATCGAGGGGCTGGATCTGGCCTCGGCAGCGCCGGAGGTGGCGGATGCTCTACGCGCTGACTGAGTACCTGAGCCAGTTCTATTCCGGCTTCACGGTCTTTCAGTACCTGACCGTTCGCGCCATCCTCGGGGTGGTCACGGCGCTGGCGATCGCGCTGCTGATCGGCCCGGCAATGATTCGCCGCCTCACCGTCGGCAAGGTCGGCCAGCAGATCCGTGACGACGGCCCCGAGTCGCACCTGACCAAGGCCGGCACCCCGACCATGGGCGGCGCGCTGATTCTGGTCGCGGTGGCCATCGCCACCCTGCTCTGGAGCGACCTGACCAACCGCTTCGTCTGGCTCGTGCTGCTGACGACCCTCGCGTTCGGTGCGGTCGGCGGGTGGGATGACTACCTGAAGCTGCGCTATGGCAACAGCAAGGGACTGTCGGCGCGCGCCAAGATCCTGTGGCAGACCCTGTTCGCCCTGATCGCGGCCGGCGTGATCATGTACACCGCGCAGGGCCCGGTGGAGACCACGTTCTACCTCCCGGTGTTCAAGGACATCCAGTTCAGCCTGGGCTGGTTGTTCATCCCGCTGGTCTGGCTGGTCGTGGTCGGTTCCTCGAACGCGGTGAACCTCACCGACGGGCTGGACGGCCTGGCGATCATGCCTGCGGTGCTGGTGGCCGGGGCCCTGGGCGTGTTTGCCTACGCGGCGGGTCATGCGGTGTTCGCCGACTATCTCGGCATCCCGGCGGTGCCCGGGGTGGGCGAGGTCGTGATCTTCACCGCCGCGCTGGTCGGCGCCGGGCTCGGGTTCCTGTGGTTCAACACCTACCCGGCCCAGGTATTCATGGGCGATGTCGGGGCCCTTGCGCTGGGTGCGGCCCTGGGCATGCTGGCGATCCTGACCCGCCAGGAGATCGTCCTGCTGATCATGGGCGGCATCTTCGTGCTGGAGACGCTGTCGGTGATGCTGCAGGTCGCCTCGTTCAAGCTCACCGGGCGGCGCATCTTCCGCATGGCGCCGCTGCATCACCACTTCGAACTCAAGGGCTGGCCGGAGCCGCGCGTGATCGTGCGTTTCTGGATCCTGACCGTGGTGTTCGTGCTGATCGGTCTCGCGACCCTGAAGGTGCGCTGATCCCATGATGCGAGCCAGCGGCGACAACCTGATCGTGGGCCTGGGGGCGACCGGACTGTCGGTGGCCCGCTTCCTGCGCGCGCAGGGCCAGTCGTTTGCGCTCACCGATACTCGGGCGGCCCCCGTGGCGCTGGCTACGGGCGCGGACTGGGTGAACGCCGCCTGGGTGGGGCCGCTGGACGATCTGGATGCCACGGGGTTCTCCCGAATCGTGGTCTCGCCCGGCGTCGCCCTGGAACACCCCGTCCTGCAGCAGGCGCAGGCGGCCGGCGCCCGCCTGATCGGGGACATCGACCTGTTCGCCGAGCAGGCGCCCGCCCCGGTGATCGCGATCACCGGCTCCAACGGCAAGAGCACCGTGACCGCCCTGGTGGGCGAGCTGCTCCAGGCCGCTGGCTACCGTGTCGCGGTCGGCGGCAACTTCGGGACCCCGGCGCTGGACCTGCTGGAATCGGCGCCCGATCTGTACGTGCTGGAGCTGTCCAGCTTCCAGCTGGAGCGCAGCCACACATTGGCGCCGGCCGCCGCCGCCATCCTGAATATCTCCCCCGACCACCTGGACCGCTACGCCGATCTGGACGCCTATGTACGCGCCAAGGCCCGGATCCTGGATCGCGCCCAGCGCGGCGTGCTGAATCGCGAGGACACCTGGCTGCGCGAGATCGCGCTGCCGCAGGACCTGCAGGTGATCTCCTTCGGTCTCGACGCCCCGCCGCGCGCGGTCGACTTCGGCGTGCGACCGGCCCCCGAGGATGGCCCCGAGCTGGTGCATGGCGACGAGGGCCTCCTCGCCACGGGTCGCCTGCGCCTGCGGGGGCAGCACAACTGGGCCAACGCCCTGGCCGCGCTGGCCCTGGCCTGGCCCTGGGTCGAGGCCGGCGAGCCGCGCGCCCGCGCACTGGCGGCCCTGGCCGAATTCGCCGGGCTGCCGCACCGCTCGCAGTGGATTGCCGAGGTCGACGGGGTCGCATACATCAACGACTCCAAGGGTACCAACGTGGGCGCCACCCTGGCCGCGCTGCGCGGCACGCCGGGGCCGCTGGTGCTGATTGCCGGGGGGCAGGGCAAGGGCCAGGACTTCGCCCCGCTGGCGGATTACATCCCGGGCAAGGTCCGCGGGGTGGTCCTGCTGGGCGAGGACGCGCCGGCCATCGCCCGCGCCCTGGCATCAGTGGTGCCGGTGCAGCGGGTCGACGACATGGCCGCCGCGGTCGCCCAGGCCGCCGCCTGGGCGCAGCCCGGGGATACCGTGCTGCTGTCGCCGGGCTGTGCCAGCCTGGACATGTACGAGAATTACCAGGCGCGCGGCGACGACTTCGCCCGCGCGGTGCGGGGGCTGGCGGCATGAGTGTCTCGAGTAGCCGCCTCGGATTGCCGGATCGCGGCCTGGTGGCCGGCCTGCGCGATCACGTGGACCTGCCTCTGCTGGCGGTCGCGGCGACCCTGCTGGGGATCGGGCTGGTGATGGTCGCCTCGGCCTCCATGGAGTTGGGCGAGCGCTATTTCGGCAATACCTGGCACTTCTTCCAGCGCCAGGTGATCTTCGCCGCTATCGGTCTGGCGGTGGCGACCTTCCTGTGGTCGGTTCCGCTGGCGCGCTGGGAGCGCGCGGGGCCTTGGTTGCTGATCCTGGTGATGGTGCTGCTGATCGCCGTGCTGATCCCCGGGGTGGGCCGCACGGTGAACGGGGCGACCCGCTGGATCCCGCTGGGCATGTTCAACCTCCAGGTGGCGGAGCTGGTGAAATTGCTGGTGGTGATGTACCTCGCCGGCTACATCGTGCGCCACTACTCGACGCTGCGCCTGCATTTCCTCGGCTTCATCCGTCCGCTGATCGTGCTCGGGGTGGGCACCATCCTGATGCTGCTGCAGCCCGACTTCGGGGGGGCGGCGATCATGCTGGCGATCGGCATGGGCATGCTGTTCCTGGCCGGTGCCAAGCTGTGGCAGTTCGCCGCGCTGGGGGTCACGATCGGCGCCGGTATGGCGGTGGTGGCGGTCGCGGCACCCTACCGCGTGGCGCGCCTGACGGCCTTCCTCGACCCCTGGCAGGACCCGTTCGCCACCGGCTTTCAGCTGACCCAGTCGCTGATCGCGATCGGCTCCGGCGGCTGGTTCGGGGCCGGGCTGGGCAACAGCGTGCAGAAGCTGTTCTACCTGCCGGAGGCGCACAACGATTTCCTGTTTGCGGTCTTTGCCGAGGAGTTCGGCTTCGTCGGCGTTATCGCCCTGATCGCGCTGTTCGGGGTGCTGGTCTGGCGCTGCATCCGTATCGGCCTGTATGCCGAGCGCGCCGGCCATGCCTTCGCCTCCCATCTGGCGTTCGGTGTGGCGATCTGGATGGGCCTGCAGGCCTTCCTGAACCTCGCCGTGAACATGGGGCTGCTCCCGACCAAGGGGCTGACCCTGCCGTTTCTCAGTTACGGCGGCAGTTCGCTGATTGTCTCGCTGGCGGCCATCGGCCTGGTGATGCGCGTCTACCGCGAGGCCCAGGTGCCCGCTCCCCGGGCGGCGCAGCCGTCCCGTCGCCGGCGGGGAGGTGCGGCATGAACGCCCCGCGCATCCTGATCATGGCTGGCGGCACAGGAGGCCACGTGTTCCCCGGGCTGGCGGTGGCCGAGGAGCTGCGTGCCCGCGGCGCCGAGGTGCGCTGGCTGGGTACCACCCGCGGCGTGGAGGCGCGGCTGGTACCGGAGTCCGGCATCGAACTGACAACCCTCCCCATCGCCGGGATTCGCGGCAAGGGCGTGATCGGGCTGGCGCTGGCGCCGTGGCGGCTGGGTCTGTCGCTGTGGGCGGCGCTGGGCCTGATGACGCGCCTGCGCCCGGACGCCGTGATCGGTTTCGGCGGCTTCGCGGCCGGGCCCGGCGGCCTGATGGCGGCCGCGCTGGGGCGCCCCCTGGCGATCCACGAACAGAACGCGGTGGCCGGCCTGACCAACCGCTGGCTGGCGAAGGTCGCCGACCGGGTGTACTCCGGCTTCGAGCACAGTTTTCCCGAGCGGGTGGCGGTCACGGTCGTGGGCAACCCGGTGCGCGCGCGGATCACCGGCCTGCCCGTCCCGGAGGTCCGCTTCGACGAGCGCGAAGGCCCGCTGAACATCCTGGTCCTGGGGGGCAGCCTGGGCGCGCGCTCTCTTAATCGGACCCTGCCCGCGGGTCTGGCGATGGTGGCGGCGCAACAGCCCCTGAACATCCGCCACCAGGCCGGCGAACGCACGCTGGAGGACGCCCGGGCCGCCTACGCCGAAGCCGGGCTGGCGGCCGAGGTCTCCGCCTTTATCGAGGACATGGCCGCCGCCTACGCCTGGGCGGACCTGGTGATCTGTCGCGCCGGGGCCCTGACCGTGGCCGAGGTGGCCGCCGCCGGGGTGCCGGCGATCTTCGTCCCCTATCCGCATGCGGTGGATGACCACCAGACCGCGAACGCCGAGGCCCTGGTGCGCGCGGGCGCGGCCTGGTGTATCGCGGATGCCGAACTGACGGCCCAGGCCATCTTTGACCGGGTCGGGCCGCTGGATCGCGAGGCCCTGCGGGCCCGCGCGGTCCTGGCGCGCGAGCAGGCCTGCCCGGACACGGTGCAGCGCCTGGCCGACGCCTGCATGGAGATGGCGGGTGCCCGCCCGGAGGGATCGTCATGAACGCCACGCGCCTGCCGCGTCACGCAATGCGCCGCATTCGCCGTATCCACTGCGTCGGGATCGGGGGTTCCGGCATGAGCGGGATCGCCGAGGTCCTGCACCAGCTGGGTTACCGGGTCTCCGGTTCCGACCTGGGGCAGTCAGCGATGGTCGAGCGCCTGAAGGCGATGGACATCCCGGTGGTGGCGGCCCATACCGAGGCGAATGTGGCGGACGCGGACGTGCTGGTGGTTTCCAGCGCGATCAACCCGTCCAACCCAGAGGTCCAGGAGGCCCGTCGTCGGGGTATCCCGATTGTGCGCCGCGCCGAAATGCTCGCCGAACTGATGCGTTTTCGCTACGGCATCGCGGTGGCCGGCACCCACGGCAAGACGACCACCACCAGCCTGGTCGCCAGTGTCCTGGCGGAGGCGGGCATGGATCCGACCTTTGTGATCGGCGGGCGCCTGAACAGCACGGCCAGTCACTCCAACCTCGGGGCCGGTGACTACCTCGTGGCCGAGGCCGACGAGAGCGATGCCTCGTTCCTCCATCTGCAGCCAATGATCAGCATCGTGACCAACATCGATGCCGATCACCTGGGGACCTATGGCAACGACTTCGGCAAGCTGCGCGCCACCTTCCTCGAGTTCCTGCATCACCTGCCGTTCTACGGCATCGCCGTGCTGTGCGCGGACGACCCGCAGGTGCGCGACCTGTATCCGGAACTGGAGCGCCCGCGCCTGACCTACGGCATCGAGCAGCCGGCCGACGTGCGCGCCCTGAATGTGCGCCAGGAAGGCGTGCGCATGTACTTCGATCTGGCCCTGCCGGGGCAGGCCGCATTCCCCGTGACCCTCAACCTGCCCGGCCGCCACAACGTGCTGAACGCCCTGGCCGCGGCGGCGGTCGCGCACGAGCTGGAGGTGGCGCCGACCGCGATCCAGGCCGCGCTGGAGCGTTTCCAGGGCATCGGCCGGCGCTTCCAGGTCCAGTCCTGGCAGGCCCCCAGCGGCCCGGTGACCCTGGTCGACGACTACGGCCATCACCCGCGGGAGATCGCCGCGACCCAGGCCGCCGCGCGCGATGCCTGGCCGGATCGGCGGCGCATCACGATCTTCCAGCCGCATCGCTATACCCGCACGCGCGACCTGTTCGAGGACTTTGTCGAGGCGCTGTCGGAGACCGATGTGCTGATCCTGCTGGAGGTGTATGCCGCCGGCGAGGAGCCGATCCCCAGTGCCGACGGCCGCAGCCTGGCGCGGGCCATCCGCCTGCGCGGTCAGGTCGAACCGGTGTTTGTCGAGCGGGCCGACGACGTCGTCGACGTCCTCGGGCGCATGCTGCGCGCGGATGACGTGGTCATTGCCCAGGGCGCCGGCGACATCGGCCGGCTGGCCGGTCTGCTGCCCGAACAGCTGAGCGCGTCCGGCAAGGGGGGCACATGATGGCGGCGCGCGAGATCGAGCCGATGGCGACGCCGTTCGCCGGGGAGCCGCGCGGGCGGCTGCAGGCCCGGGTGCCGCTGGCCGGGCTCACGTCGTGGCGGGTCGGCGGGCCGGCCGACTGGCTGTTCCAGCCGGTCGACCTCGACGATCTGGTGGCCGCGTTGCGCGACCACGCGACCCACGCCCCGCAGATGCCGGTGACCTTCCTCGGGCTTGGCAGCAACGTGCTGATCCGCGACGGGGGTGTCGAGGGGCTGGTGGTGCACCTGTCGGGTGTCCTCAACGAGCGCCGGCGTCTGGACGGTGATCGTCTCCTGCTGGGCGCCGGGCTGGCCTGTGCCCAGGCCGCGCGCTTCGGGGCCCGCGAGGGGCTGGTCGGGGCCGAGTTCCTGGCCGGCATCCCGGGCACGGTGGGGGGCGCGCTGTACATGAATGCGGGCGCCTGGGGCGGCGAGATCTGGCCGCTGGTGGAATCGGTGGCCACGGTGGATGTGCGCGGTGAACTGCATACCCGCACGCCAGCGGATTACTCCATCGGCTACCGCAGTGTCCGGGGCCCGGAAGACGAATGGTTCACCGGCTGCGTGCTGCGGCTGGCCCCGGGCGACCCCGAAGCCGGAATCCGACGCATCCGCGAACTCCTGCGCGAGCGCTCGGCGAAGCAGCCGCTGGGTCTGCCGTCCTGCGGTTCGGTCTTCCGTAATCCGGAGGGGGATCACGCGGCGCGTCTGGTGGAGGCGGCCGGGTTGAAGGGCCTGCGCCGCGGCGCGGCGGAGATCTCGCCCAAGCACGCCAATTTCATCACCCACGACGGGACGGCCCGCGCCGCCGATATCGAATGGCTGTTGCGCCATGCCCAGGACGAAGTGGAGCGGCGCTTCGGGGTGCACCTGGAGCCGGAGGTCCGGGTGCTGGGACGCGCCGCGGGTGCGAACGAGACAAGCGAGGGAACGGCATGAGCAAGCGAAGCGCACAAGACTACGGCCGGGTCGCGGTCCTGATGGGTGGCTGGTCCGGCGAGCGCGACATCTCGCTCCAGAGTGGCCAGGCCGTGCTGGCGGCCCTGCAGCGCCAGGGCGTGGATGCCCACCCGCTGGACCTGACCCGCGAGAGTGCCCGCTGCCTGGCGCTGGAGGGCTTCAACCGGGTGTTTATCGTGCTCCACGGCGAATGTGGCGAGGACGGCACGTTGCAGGGCTGCCTCGACATGGCGGGTGTGCCATACACCGGGACCGGCGTGCTTGGCTCCGCGCTGGGCATGGACAAGCTGGCCTGCAAGCGGCTGTGGGCGGGCAGCAATCTGCCCAGCGCGCCCTACCGCCTGCTGACACCCGGTTTCGATCCGGAGGCGGTCGCCGAGGCCTTGGGCCTGCCGCTGATCGTGAAGCCGGCCCGCGGGGGCTCCAGCCTCGGCATCACGCGGGTCGATCGCGTCGCGGATCTGCCGGCGGCGTTCGAGGCGGCCCGGCTGCAGCCGGGCCAGGTGTTCGCCGAGCAGTGGATCCGCGGGCGCGAGTACACCGTCGCGATCCTCGGCAACGAGCCGCTGCCCGTGGTGGAGATCCGTACCCCGGGTGGGTTCTACGACTACCACGCCAAGTACGAGGCCGATGATACCGGCTACGTCTGCCCGCCCCCGCTGGATTCGAGCGCGCTTCTGGAGCTGCAGTCCCTGGCGATCGCGGCCTTCGCGACGCTGGAGGGCTGCGGCTGGGGCCGGGTTGACATCCTGCAGGACGAGCACGGCGAGAACTTCCTGATCGAGGTGAACACCATCCCGGGCATGACCGATCACTCCCTGGTGCCCAAGGCGGCCGCGCAGGCCGGGATCGACTTTGACGAGCTGTGCCTGCGCATCCTCGATTCCAGTTTCGAGTGTGGAGGGCTGCGTTGAACGCACGCCGCACAACCCGACCCGCGCGCCGGCCGCAGTCGCAGGGGCCATCGCCCTTGCGCCGCCTGGCTGGCCCGGGGCTGCGCCTGATGGCCGGCATGGGCCTCGCCGGGATGCTGGTGCTGGGCGCGCTGGCCTGGCTGCAGTTCGACCCGGATGCCTGGCTGCCGATCGAGCGCATCGAGGTGACCGGCAACCCGCAGCACGCGGATGTCGCGGCCGTGCAGGAGTTGGCCCGCGCCCATGCATCGGGCTTCGTCGGGGTCGAGCTGGAGCGCCTGCGCGCGGCGCTGGAGGCCCAGCCCTGGGTGGACACGGTGCGCCTGCGCCGCCAGTGGCCGGACACGCTGGTGGTCGAGATCCGCGAGCCGGTGCCGGTGGCGCAATGGGGCGACGATCACCTGGTCGACCGCCACGGCCGGCTGTTCGGGCCGGTGGCGCTGGATGACTGGGAGGGGCTGCCGGCCCTCGCAGGGACGGATGGGCGGCAGGTGGTGCTGATGCATCGCTACCTGGAGGTCTCCGCGCGCCTGGCCGATGCCGGGCTGGAGGTCACCGGGCTGCAGGAAGGGGCCCGCCATGACTGGAGCATCCACCTGGCGGACGGCGTGCGCGTGCTGATGGGGCGGGATGCCGATCTGAGCCGCCTGGGTCAGCTGGTCCGCGCGGTGCCGGCGATTCGCGACTATCGCGATGCCCCGGTGGAACGGATCGACCTGCGCTATCCGCACGGGCTCGCGGTGGCCTGGGCGGATGCGGCGGATGACGGTGCGGGGGACGCCCGATGACACGAACGACAGGACGCAGAAAGATGATGGCAAAGAAGTCGGAACCCGGTCTGATCGTCGGCCTGGACGTCGGGACCTCGAAGATCGAGGCGGTGGTCGGGGAGCTGACCGAGGAAGGCGAGATCGAGATCATCGGGATCGGCTCCTCCCCTTCGCGCGGGCTGAAGAAGGGTGTGGTGGTGAACATCGAGTCCACCGTCCAGTCGATCCAGCGCGCGGTGGAGGAGGCCGAGCTGATGGCCGGCTGCGAGATCCATTCGGTCTACACCGGGATCGCCGGCTCCCACATCAAGAGCTACAACTCCACCGGCGTGGTGGCGATCAAGGACGGCGAGGTGGTCGCGGGTGACGTCGACCGGGTGATCGACGCCGCGCGCGCGATCGCGATCCCGGCCGACCAGCGCATCCTCCATGTGCTGCCGCAGGAATACATCATCGACGAGCAGGAGGGCATCCGCGAGCCGATCGGGATGTCCGGGGTGCGGCTGGAGGCCAAGGTGCATCTGGTCACCGGCGCGGTGTCCGCGGCGCAGAACATCGTCAAGTGCGTGGAGCGCTGCGGGCTGCGGGTGGACGACATCATCCTGGAACAGCTCGCCTCCAGCTATTCGGTGCTCAGCGAGGACGAGAAGGACCTGGGTGTCTGCCTGGTGGACATCGGCGGTGGCACCACCGACATCGCGGTGTTCGCCCATGGCGCGATCATGCACACCGCGGTGATCCCGATTGCCGGGGATCAGGTGACCAACGACATCGCGGTCGCCCTGCGCACGCCGACCCAGTACGCCGACGAACTCAAGATCAAGTACGCCTGCGCGCTGCGCTCGCTGGCCGACCCGGGCGAGAGCATCGAGGTGCCCGGGGTGGGCGATCGGGCCGCGCGTCGGCTGTCGCGTCAGACGCTCGCCTCCGTGGTCGAGCCGCGCTACGAGGAACTGCTGCAGCTGGTGCAGGCGGAGCTGCGCCGCAGCGGAACCGAGGAAATGATCGCCGCCGGGGTCGTACTGACCGGCGGATCGTCTCGAATGGAAGGTGTGGTGGACCTCGCCGAAGAGGTCTTCCACATGCCCGTACGCCTGGGGGTGCCGCAACGCGTCACCGGGCTCCTGGATGTGGTGAAGAATCCGATCCACGCGACGGGAGTGGGGCTGCTGCTCTACGCCCGCGAGTCGCGTGCGGAGCAGGAGGCCCGGCCCGTGAGCAGCGGGTTCCAGGGCGTATGGGCGCGCATGAAGCGCTGGTTTTCCGGGCAGTTCTGATGACCAGGACACCGGAATCTTTGGGGGTCGGACCGCTCTCCGGCCATGACGCAGGCCAACAGAAGTACCTGTACACACGCAACGAGAGGACGCAATCATGACGTTCGAACTGATGGATACCTATAGCCAGAACGCGACGATCAAGGTCGTCGGCGTCGGGGGCGGCGGCGGCAACGCCGTGCAGCACATGGTCAACTCGCAACTGGAGGGCGTGGACTTCATCTGCGCCAATACCGATGCCCAGGCCCTGAAGAGCCTGGATTCCAAGACGC
Organism: Thioalkalivibrio sp. ALE28; assembly: GCF_000377425.1. NCBI lineage: Bacteria > Pseudomonadati > Pseudomonadota > Gammaproteobacteria > Chromatiales > Ectothiorhodospiraceae > Thioalkalivibrio > Thioalkalivibrio sp. ALE28. The sequence goes on from NZ_KB898099.1 coordinate 148,242, forward strand.
TGCTGCAACTGGGTGGCGACATCACCAAGGGCCTGGGGGCCGGGGCGGATCCCTCCGTGGGCCGCGAGGCTGCGCTGGAGGATCGCGAGCGCATCCAGGACCTGCTGCAGGGCGCGGACATGGTCTTCATTACCGCCGGCATGGGCGGTGGTACGGGTACCGGGGCCGCGCCGGTGGTGGCGCAGATCGCCAAGGAGATGAACATCCTGACCGTGGCGGTGGTCACCAAGCCGTTCCCGTTCGAGGGCAAGCGCCGCATGCAGGTGGCCATGTCCGGGATCAAGGCCCTGACCGAGCAGGTCGACTCGCTGATCACCATCCCCAACGAGAAGCTGCTGACGGTGCTGGGCAAGAACACCACGCTGCTGGACGCCTTCAAGGCCGCCAATGACGTGCTGTTCGGCGCGGTGCAGGGCATTGCCGAGCTGATCACCCGCCCGGGCCTGATCAACGTCGACTTCGCCGACGTGCGCAACGTGATGCGCGAGATGGGTATGGCGATGATGGGGACCGGCTCTGGTTCCGGCGAGGACCGTGCCCGTGAGGCGGCCGAAGCCGCGATCGCCAGCCCGTTGCTGGAGGACATCGATATCTCCGGCGCGCGCGGCATCCTGGTGAACGTGACCGGCGGCATGGATGTCGGCATCGGCGAGTTCGAGGAAGTCGGGGAGGCGGTGAAGGCCCTGGCCTCGGAAGACGCCAACGTCGTCGTCGGGACGGTGATCGACCCCGAGATGACCGACGAGCTGCGGGTCACCCTGGTGGCGACCGGCCTGGGGGCCCCGGCTTCGCAGTCCGAACGTCCGCAGGTGCGGGTGGTTGATGCCCAGCCGAAGAAGGCGGTCGGTTCCGACGTCGAAGTCGACCTCGATCAGCCGACCGTCAAGCGCCGCGGTGGCGACAATCTGGCGGTGGACTACAACCAGCAGCAAGGCATTGATGTGCTGGATATTCCGGCCTTTCTGCGCAAACAGGCGGACTGAGAGCGCCGGCACATGCAGGACGAGCGGAATCCTGCAATAATGCGGCAATCGTTGTGTGCATGAGGAGCCCGGGAGGGCCCGGGCTCCCCTTATGCGCTCTCCTGAAAGAGAGAGGCTCAATTCGTTGATCAGGCAAAGAACGCTCAAGAACAGCATTCGGGCGACCGGGGTAGGACTGCATACCGGAGAGAAGGTGGTGCTGACCCTGCGGCCGGCCCCGGTGAACACCGGGATTGTGTTCCATCGCTGCGATCTTGATCCGTCCGTGGAGATCCGCGCCTGTGCCGACAATGTCGGCGACACGCGGCTTTCGACCACGCTGGTCAATGGCGATGTCCGGGTCTCGACCGTGGAGCATCTGCTCTCGGCCATAGCCGGACTGGGCATCGACAACCTGCACGTCGACGTGAGCGCCGCCGAGGTGCCCATCATGGATGGCAGTGCCGGTCCCTTCGTGTTTCTGCTGCAGTCCGCCGGGCTGAAAGAGCAGGACGCGCCCAAGGAATTCATTCGGGTCAAGCGCAGCGTGGAAGTCCGCGAGGGCGACAAATGGGTGCGCTTCGATCCCTACGAGGGGTTCAAGGTCGGTTTCTGCATCGACTTCGAACACCCGATGTTCACCGACGGGAGCCAGCGCGCCGAGCTGGATTTCTCGTCCACCTCCTTCGTGAAGGAGGTCTCGCGTGCCCGAACCTTCGGGTTCATGCGCGACATCGAGGCCCTGCGGGCCAACCAGCTGGCGCTGGGCGGCAGCCTCGACAATGCCGTGGTGCTCGATGACTACAAGATCCTGAACGAGAACGGTCTGCGCTACGACAACGAGCTGGTCAAGCACAAGATCCTCGACGTGGTCGGGGACCTGTACCTGCTCGGCCACAGCCTGATCGGCGCCTTCACCGGGCACAAGTCCGGGCATGCACTGAATAATCAGCTGATCCGCCAACTCGCGGCCGACGAGACGGCCTGGGAAAAGGTCACCTTCGAGGACCCGAACGAGCGCCTGCCGATCTCCTTCGGCCAGCTGGCACCGACGCCGGCGGGCTGAATACCGCGGCGCCGGTTCAGTCCGGCTTCGGCGGGGACGGGCGCGCCGCGCGGGCGAGCCGATCCAGCGCACCGGCCAGTTCGGGATCCTGAACGCGAGAGGCGGTGTCGGCGAGGATCTGCCGGGCGGCTTCCGGGATCTCGCGCCGTTCCAGCCGCGCGGCCGGTTCGGCAGGGCGGGGCACCCGGGACAGCCGGATGCGCATCTGCTCGATGCCCTCGAAGCCCGCGGCACGCAGGGTCTTGAGCAGTTCGCGTTGCTGGAAGCGCAGCTCGGTTGCCAGGCCGCGGTCCGCGCAGATCGCGACCAGGGTGTCCTCGCGCAGGGTGAACGCCAGTCGCCGGGCCTTCAGCGCATTGCCGGCGAGGCCCTCGAGGGCGCGCTCCACGCCGCGGTCGCGGCCGGAGTGCGCGGACCAGTCGCGGGCGATGAAACGGGTGATCCGCTGCGGTGTCATCCCGATAACCCGGTGGCGCAAGGCGGAGAGAACAAGAGGATTCGCATGCAGTTGATCGTACTACGTCCGGACGGCCTTTGTGCACGCCTGCCCCTGTGGGCGATGGCCGCGTCGGGGGGCGTGCTGGTGCTGCTGATGGCGGCCGCGGTGGTGGCGGCCTACCTGGTCGGCCAGAGCCAGCGCGAGGTGGTCCGGATTCCGGTAACCAATACCCTGGATCCTGTGGCCGTCGAGACGGTGGAGCGCGAAGCCGCCCGCGAGGGCCTGAATCATCTGGTCGAACGGGTCGTGGCGCTGGAACGCCAGTTGTCGCGTGTGGATCTGCGCATCCGCTCGGTGGGCGACTCCCTCGGGCTGGACGTGGCCGATCTGGCGCCGGAGACCGGGGGGCAGGGCGGGCCCCTGCTGGAAGGACCGGATTCGCCGCTGGAGGTGCACGACCGCCTGCTGGCGCTGGAGCACCTGCTGAGCCGGCACAGCGCCGCGGTGGACCTCGTGGGCTCCGAGCTGCGCCTGGATGCCTCGCGCGAGGCCCTGTCGCCGCGGCTTCGTCCGGTCGAGGATGATGCCTGGATCAGCTCGGCGTTTGGCTACCGCGAGGATCCGTTCACCGGCAATCGGCGGTTCCACTCAGGGATGGACTTTGCCGGTCGGCCCGGCTCCGAGATCCGCGCGGCGGGTGGCGGTCTGGTGGTGTTCGCGGGGCGGCGCAGCAGCTTCGGCAACCTGGTCGAGATCGCCCACGGCGGCGGCCTGAACACGCGCTACGCCCACAATGCGGAGATCCTGGTCGAGGCTGGCGAGCGCGTGGAGGCCGGCCAGGTGATCGCGACCATGGGCCGCACCGGCCGCGCGACCGACACCCACCTGCACTACGAGGTGGTGGATGCCGGCAAGGCCCTCAACCCCTACAACTTCCTTCCCGATCGGGACTGACACCTAGGGGGACGCTGATTGAATCGCACGTCCGCGCTCGAGTCGCTTTTGCGTGCGAACAAGGCGCGGTGACTGCCGTGCAGTCACTCTGCACAAGGGAACCGCAACGCCGTGCGCGCGCCCGTTTTTGATCAGCAACGGGCGCCCGATCCCCTGCATTCAATCGCTTGCGGGGTTGGTGCCCCCTATTCCCCGACCCTGCGTTGCGCCGCTTGCGGGTAGAACCACTACCCGCTGCACGACGCGCCTTGTCTCGGAAAACAGGGGGCACCAACGCGGACGTGCGATTCAATCAGCGTCTCCCTAGTGGCTGCGCGGCGCGGGATTCGGCGTCGGTGGCCTCCCGGAAAGCCGTTTTCCCGGCACAGCGTTTCCCCGGCGGATCGTTTATCCTAGGCGGGTTTCAGCCAACCCTTACGGATCCCCATGGTCAAGCAGCTCGTTCAGAAGATCTTCGGTAGTCGCAACGATCGCATCCTCAAGCGCTATACCCGCGCGGTGGAACGCATCAATGCCCTGGCCGACTCCACCGAGGCGCTGTCGCGGGACGAGCTGCGCCACAAGACCCGGGAATTCCAGCGCCGCCTGGGCGAGGGCGAGGACCTGGAGAAGCTCCTGCCGGAAGCCTTTGCCGTGTGCCGCGCGATGAGCGCGCAGGTGATGGGCCTGCGCCATTTCGACGTGCAGTTGATCGGCGGCATGGTCCTGAACGACGGCCGCATTGCCGAGATGCGTACCGGCGAGGGGAAGACCCTGGTCGCGACCCTGCCCGCCTATCTCAACGCACTGACCGGCGACGGGGTGCACGTGGTCACGGTGAACGACTACCTGGCCCGGCGCGATGCTGCCTGGATGGGGCGTCTCTATCACGCGCTGGGGCTCTCGGTGGGCGTGGTCAACAGCTCCGGCGGCCTGGGCGTGGACTCCGCCTCCTATCTCTTCGATCCGGATTATCACGCCGAGGAGGGCGGGTTCGAGCACCTGCGCCCGGTCACCCGTCGGGAGGCCTACGCGGCGGACATCACCTACGGGACCAACAACGAGTTCGGCTTCGATTACCTGCGCGACAACATGGCCTTCTCGGCCGACCAGCGGGTGCAGCGGGCGCTCAACTTCGCGGTGGTGGACGAGGTCGACTCGATCCTGATCGACGAGGCGCGTACCCCGCTGATCATCTCCGGCCCCAGCGGCGACAGCTCGGAACTCTACGAGCGGCTGAACACCATCCCGCCGCAGCTCACTCGTCAGGAAGACGAGGAGAGCGAGGGCGACTACTTTGTCGACGAGAAGGCCAAACAGGTCTTCCTCAGCGAAGAGGGTCACGAGAAGGCCGAGGAACTGCTGCGCCAGGCGGGTCTGCTGGAAGAACACCAGACCCTGTACGACTCCGCGAGCATCGCGGTCCTGCATCACCTGAACGCGGCCCTGCGCGCGCACGCCCTGTTCCATCGCGACGTCGACTATCTGGTGCGCGACGACAAGGTCCAGATCATCGACGAGTTCACCGGACGCATCATGGCCGGGCGGCGCTGGTCCGAGGGGCTGCACCAGGCCATCGAGGCGAAGGAAGGCGTGCCGATCCAGCGCGAGAATCAGACGCTCGCCTCGATCACCTTCCAGAACTACTTCCGGCTGTACGACAAACTCGCCGGCATGACTGGTACCGCGGACACCGAGGCCTACGAGTTCAAGACCATCTATGACCTGGAAGTGGTCGTGATCCCCGGCAACAAACCGCTGGTGCGCGACGACATGCAGGACCTGGTGTTCCTGACCCAGGAAGAGAAATACACCGCCATCATCAAGGAGATCCAGTGGTGCGTGGATCGCGGCCAGCCGGTGCTGGTCGGCACTGCATCCGTCGAGGCCTCCGAACGCCTGGCCCAGGCCCTCAAAAAGACCGGCATCGCCTTCGAGGTCCTGAACGCCAAGCAGCACGAGCGCGAGGCCTCGATCATTGCCCAGGCCGGCCGTCCCAAAGCCGTGACCCTGGCGACCAACATGGCCGGGCGCGGCACCGACATCGTCCTGGGCGGCTCGCTGGATGCCGAACTGGCCGAGGTGGATCCGGAGGACACGGCCCGGCAGGAGGCCATCCGGGCCGACTGGCAGCAGCGCCATGATGCCGTGCTCGAGTCCGGCGGTCTGCACATCATCGGCTCCGAGCGCCACGAGTCGCGGCGCATCGACAACCAGCTGCGCGGGCGCTCCGGGCGTCAGGGTGACCCGGGCTCCAGCCGTTTCTTCCTGTCGCTGGAAGACAACCTGATGCGGGTGTTCGCCTCCGAGCGCGTGCGCGGGCTGATGCAGCGCCTGGGCATGAAGGAGGGCGAGGCGATCGAGAACGCCTGGGTCTCCCGCGCCATCGAGAACGCCCAGCGCAAGGTCGAGGCCCACAACTTCGATATCCGCAAGCAGCTGCTGGAATACGACGACGTGGCCAACGACCAGCGCCGGGTGATCTATGACCAGCGCGCCGAACTACTGACCACCGAAGACATCAGCGACACCATCGACACCCTGGTCGAGGACGTCGTCAACGCCCAGATCAGCCAGTACATCCCGCCGGGCTCGATCGAGGACGAGTGGGACGTTGAGGGCCTGCAGCAGGCCCTCAACGGCGAGTTCGGGCTGGACCTGCCGGTGCAGCAGTGGCTGGACGACGAGGACGACCTCCACGAAGAGCCGCTGCGCGAACGCATCGTGGGGCATGCCCGCGAGATGCTGGCCGGCAAGCGCGAGCAGCTGGGCGACGAGACCATGAACCGGCTGCAGCGTGACGTGATGCTGCAGGTCCTGGACAGCCAGTGGAAGGAACACCTGGCCGCGATGGACTACCTGCGCCAGGGCATCGGGCTGCGCGGCTACGCTCAGCGCAACCCGAAGCAGGAGTACAAGAAGGAAGCCTTCGCCATGTTCCAGTCCCTGCTGGAACGCATCAAGCACGATGTCGTGAAGTTCCTGCTGCGCATGCAGCTGCGGTCGCCGGAGGAGGTCGAGGCGCTACAGCCGAAGAAGGCAGCGCCGGCCGAGGACGACCTGCAGTTCCAGCACCAGAACCCCGACAGCGCCCTGAAGCCCGATGCCGAAGGCGAGGCGGAGGGCCGCGAGCCGGTTGCCAGTGGCGAGGCCCCCTATCGTCGCGAGGAGCCCAAGCTGGGACGCAACGAGCCTTGCTGGTGCGGTTCGGGCAAGAAGTTCAAGCACTGCCACGGCAAGCTTTAGGGGGCGTACGCAATGGCCGTTGGATTGATCGCCCCGGAGGTCCTTCATCCCGTGCCGGGCATCCGCCTGGCCGCGACCGCAGCCGGCATCCGTTACGCCGGCCGTGACGATCTGGTCCTGATCGACGCCGGCCCGGAAGCGACCATCGCCGCGCTCTACACCACCAATGCCTTCCGCGCGGCGCCCGTGGTGGTGGCCGCCGAGCACCAGGCGCGGGGGCACGCTCGCTGGCTGCTGATCAATGCCGGCAACGCCAATGCCGGTACGGGCGAGCCCGGGCTGGCCGCCGCGCGCGCCTCCTGCGAGGCGGTGGCCGGCCTTACCGGGACCGTCGCGGATGCGGTCCTGCCGTTTTCCACCGGCGTGATCGGGGAGCCGCTGCCGGTCGAGCGGATCGTCGCGGCCCTGCCGGTCCTGTACGCCGGGTTGGCGCCCAATACCTGGATGCAGGCCGGGCGTGCGATCATGACCACCGATACCGTGCTCAAGGGCTGCAGCCGCCGCGTCTCCCTGTCGCAGGGCGAAGTGACCCTGACGGGCATCGCCAAGGGTTCCGGCATGATCCACCCGGACATGGCGACCATGCTGGCCTTCATCGGGACCGATCTCGCCATCGACGCCGCCGAACTCGAGGGCCTGCTGCGCGTGGCCAACCGCGACAGCTTCAATGCGATCACGGTGGACGGCGATACCTCGACCAACGATGCGGTCGTGGTGATGGCCAGTGGCGCCAGCGGCGCCGGGCTCGCCACGCCGGCGGATCGGGAGGCGTTTCTCGCCGCGCTGGCGGCGGTGTGTCTGGAGCTGGCCCAGGCGATCGTGCGCGATGGCGAGGGCGCGACCAAGTTCGTCACCGTGGAGGTGACCGGGGCGCGGGAGCGCGAAGAAGCGGCGCAGGTGGCCGAGACGGTCGCGCTGTCCCCGCTGGTGAAGACCGCGTTGTTCGCCTCGGACCCCAACTGGGGCCGGATCCTGGCGGCGGTGGGGCGCGCCGGTGTGCCGGACCTGGCGATCGAGCGGGTCGCGATCCACGTGAATGATGTGGAGATCGTTCGCGACGGTGGCCGGGCCCCGGCCTATGCAGAGGCCGATGGCCAGCGGGCCTTCGGCGCGGACGAGATTCATGTGCGCATCGACCTCGGCCGGGGCCCCGCGGGCGCGCGCAAGTACACCTGCGACTTCTCCCACGAGTACGTGCGCATCAATGCCGAATACCGGTCCTGAACCGGTTGTCTCCCGGCCGGTCGAGGTCGCGATCGGGCTGATCCTGGATGCCCGGGGCCGCGTGCTCGTCACGCGCCGTGCGCGCGGGCAGCACCTGGCCGGGTTTCGGGAATTCCCCGGGGGCAAGGTGGCCGCGGGGGAATCGCCGGCCACGGCCCTGGCCCGCGAGCTGGATGAGGAACTGGGCGTCCGGGTCGGCGCTGCGGTTCAGTGCCTGACCATTGATCACCGCTATTCGGAGCGCGCCGTGCGCCTGCACGTGTTTCGCGTGAGCACGTGGTCCGGCGAACCCGCGCCGCGCGAGGGCCAGACCATGGCGTGGCTGCGCCCGGACACCCTCGACCCGGCGGATTTCCCGGCGGCCAACCGCGCGATGCTCAGCGCGCTGCGGCTCCCCGAGCGCTATCTGATCACCCCGTCCCCGGACGGCGCGGGCCAGGCCGACGCGATCGCGGAGCGCGTGGTCCGGGCCCTGCGCGCGGGCCGGGCCGGCATGGTCCAGGTTCGGGCGCCGGCGCTGGACGCGTCGGCCTATCGCGACTTCCTCGCGGCTATCGCCGGGCCCGCCGGCGCGCTGGGTATCCCGGTGCTGGCCAACGCCCCGGCGGACTGGCTGACCGGGTTCCCGGAGGTGGGGCTGCATCTGCCGGAGCGGCGCTGGCGCGAACTGGAGACGCGTCCGGACCGGGGTGGCTGGATCGGCGCGTCGGTGCATGACCGGGCCGGGCTCGCGCGGGTCGCCGCGCTGGGGCTGGATTTCGTGGTCCTCGGGCCGGTGGAGGTGACCGCCACCCACCCCGGGGCCGAGGTGCTGGGCTGGGAGCGCTTCACTGCCTGGACGGCCGGTGCGGGCGTACCGGTTTATGCGCTGGGAGGCATGACCCCGGGGCACCTGGCCCAGGCGCGCCGGGCGGGAGCGCAGGGGATTGCCGGCATTCGCGGGCTGCTGGACGGTTGATCCCGTCGCCGGGCAACGAGCCCGGTCACGGTGTCAGATCGCGCAGCAGCAGAGCTGGAAGGGGACGTCGCGACTGGCCGGAACCGGGCGCTCGCGGAAGTCGCCCGGGGCGAAGAAGCGCACGGTAAAGCGCTGGCGTCCGCCGCTGATCTCCGGATAGACCCCGAGGGTGGGGTCGACGGTCACCCGGATCAGCTGCCAGGCATGGCTGGTGTCCAGGCTGCGCTCGAAGTAGCCCTCCTCCGCTGTGACCGGCTCCGCGTGGCCCGAGCGGCGCATGTAGCGCAGCACCTGGGCGGTCGCCTCGGCGACGGTATTGAGCGGCTCGAACCACTCCAGCAGGAGTTCGCTGCGCGCCTGGCTTGGCTGTGCGAGCCAGTAGTGGTAGATCGGCAGGTCGAAGTCGAAGGCGCCGCCCGGCAGGGCCATGCGCTGGCGTACGCTGGAGAAGAACTCGCTGCCGCGCACGCGGTGATCGAGGGCGCCGGCCTGTTCCTCCAGCGCATCATGGAGCCGCTTCTGCGTGTCCATGGTTTCGCGGAAGCGCTCGGCATCCACGCCCGGCTGGTTGGCCAGGCGGTTCAGGTTGACCGTCTGGCGTTCGATCTCGCCCATCAGCTCGCGTTTGATGTCGACGCGGGTCACCAGCGCGTAGATATCGACCAGGGAGACCAGGGCCTCGTGGTGGTCGAACGGCCGCCCCGACTCCAGTGCGTCGGCGAAGCGCGCGTTCAGGGCCTCCAGTCGCAGCAGGAGGCGCACGCGTTCATGCAGCGGTTGTTCGAAGGTCAGGGTCTGGCTCACGGCGTGCCCGTTCGGCAGGAGGGCTGAAGGTGCATGGCCCGGGAATCCCGGCAGTATCAGGTATTCGGGGGGCGGATTTCCACCCGGGAGGCGGTCGTGGCGGACAGCTCGCGCAGGGCGGCGTCGCGTTCTGCTACCTGGTTCGCCAAGTCGGCCTCCGTTGTGGCTTCGCGATTGCGGATTTCGCTGTCCCCGCGCAGGCGGCGCTCCTCGGGATTCATCTGGGCCGCCAGGATGGCCTCCACCTCGGCGCTGCTGCGGCCGTCACGCTGGGTGACGCGGGCGATCTGCTCGTGGGGCTCGCAGTGGACCACGATCACATGGTCGAAGCGGTTCTCCCAGCCGGCCTCGAACAGCAGTGGAACCACGATCAGGGCGTAGGGCGTGTCGGATGGCAGCGCGGCGAGGTCTTCCTCGATGCGGGCCTCCACCGCGGGGTGGACCAGGGCCTCCAGCGCCTGGCGCTCCCCCGGGTCGGCAAAGATCCGGCTGCGCAGGGCGCCGCGGTCCAGAAGCCCGCGGGCATCCAGGACGCCGGGCCCGAAGCGGTTCACGATGGCAGCGTAGAGGTCGTGTCCCGGTGTCTGCAGCTCGCGGTTGATGGCGTCGGCATCCAGCACCGGCACGCCGAGGCTGGCGAACAACCCCGCGACCCGGCTCTTGCCGCAGCCGATCCCCCCGGTGAGTCCGACCCGCAGCATGCCCGTCGCCTAGAATCCCTGGGGGAAGTAGAGGGCCAGCAGCTCGTCTCCCCAGATCAGCGCGAGCCAGCCGGCGGCGGCGAGATAGGGGCCGAACGGGATCGGGATATTGCGATCCCGGCCGCGCAGCAGGATCAACGCAATCCCGACTACGGCGCCGACCAGCGAGGCCAGCAGCAGGATGACCGGCAGGGCCTGCCAGCCCAGCCAGGCGCCCAGCGCGGCCAGCAGCTTGAAGTCCCCGAAGCCCATGCCCTCCTTGCCGGTCAGCAGGCGGAAGCCATGGAAGATCAGCCACAGCACCAGGTAGCCGGCGACGGCGCCAATGACCGCCGACTGCAGGTCGGTGAAGGTCCCCGGGATATTGACCAGCAGGCCCAGCCACAGCAGGGGCAGGGTCAGCTGGTCCGGGAGCAGGGTCGTGCGCGCGTCGATGCCGGCCGCCGCAATCAGCACGCCGGTGAACACCAGGGCCAGGAGGCCTGTGGCGTTCGGCCCCAGGTGCCAGATCGTCACGATGAACAGCAGCGCGGTGAGCGCCTCGACCGCGGGATACTGCCAGCTGATGCGGGTGCCGCAGCCAGGGCAGCGCCCGCGCAAAAGCAGATAGCTGAGGAGGGGCACGTTCTCCAGCGCTCGGATCGGGCGTTGGCATTGCGGGCAGCGCGAGCGCGGGCGCACCAGGTCGAAACGCTCCTCTGCGCCCGGCGGTTCGTGCTCGAGGATGGCGCGGGCCTCGCGTTCCCAGTCGCGTTCCAGCATCACCGGCAGGCGCGCGATGACCACGTTCAGGAAACTGCCGATCAGCAGCCCGAAGACCCCGGCGATCGGCAGGGCCCAGGCGCCCAGTTGCGCGCCGGTCTCGGCCAGCATTCCCTAGATCACCTGACCCATCTGGAAGATGGGCAGGTACATGGCGATGACCAGACCGCCGACCAGCACGCCCAGAACCACCATGATCAGCGGTTCCAGCAGGCTGGACAGGCTGTCGACGGCGTTGTCGACCTCGTCCTCGTAGAAGTCCGCGACCTTGGCCAGCATGGAGTCCAGTGAGCCGGATTCCTCGCCGATCGCGACCATCTGCACCACCATGTTGGGGAACACGCCGGTATTGCGCATCGACCATTGCAACTGCCCGCCTGCCTCGGTCTCGTCGCGCATGCGCAGGGTCGCCTCGCGGTAGACCGCGTTGCCGGTGGCCCCGGAGACCGAGGTCAGGGCATCCACCAGCGGGACCCCTGCGGAGAACATGGTCGACAGCGTGCGGGCGAAGCGCGCGATCGCGGCCTTGCGCAGGATCGGCCCGAAGGCCGGGGCCTTGAGGATGATGATGTCGAGGAAGCGGGCGAAACGTGGCGAGCGCCGCTTGGCCTGCACGAAGACGAAGCCGATCGCCACCATGACCCCGAGGATCGCCCACCACCAGCTCTGGGTGAACTCCGAGAGGTCCACCACCATCCGCGTGAACACCGGCAGGTCGGCACCGAAGCCCTGGAACAGGGCCTCGAACTGCGGGACCACGTAGATCAGCAGGATCGCGGTGACCACGATGGCCACCACGACGACCGCTGCGGGGTAGAACAGGGCCTTCTTGATCTTGGCCTTCAGGGCCTCGGTCTTTTCCTTGTAGGTGGCGATCTTGTCCAGCAGGGTCTCGAGCGTCCCCGCCTGCTCGCCCGCCTCGACGAGGTTGGTGACCAGGTCGTCGAAGTGACGCGGGTGCTTGGACAGGGCCTTGGCAAAGGTCTCGCCGCCTTCCACGTCCGCTTTCAGTTTCAGAACGAGGTCGCGCATCGCGGGTTTCTCGTTCCCGCGGCCGACGATCTCGAACGCCTGCACAAGAGGTACACCGGACTGCAGCATCGTGGTCATCTGCCGCAGGAAGTAAGCGATATCCGCCGGCACGATCTTCTTGTTGCCGCCGGAGAACAGCGACTTCGGCTTCTTGCGGATCTTGACGACGTTAATGCCGTTCTTGCGCAGTTCGGCGCGCGCGGTGGCCTCATTGTCGGCCGGGGTCTCGCCCTTGACCCGGTCGCCGTTCTTGTTCAGTCCTTCCCAGGTGTAGATCGTCCCGGAGTCGGCCATCCCCCTGTCCCCCTGTAGCTGGTGACCCGTGCCCCTTGCGGCACTAGTCCTTGGTCACGCGATTGACTTCCTCGAGGCTGGTCAGCCCCGCCATTACCTTCATCAGACCGGCGCGGCGCAGGTCCTCGATGCCTTCCTTTTCTGCCTGTTCCGCCAGCTGCATGGAGTTGTAGCCCTCCAGGATGCCGCGCTGCATCTCCTCGCTGATGGGCATGACCTGGTAGATCCCGAGGCGGCCCTTGTAGCCGTTGGTGCACTGGTCACATCCCACCGCGCGATAGGCAGTCACCCCGGCCTGGATATCGGCGTCGGTGAAGCCCTCCTTGCGCAGGACCTCTTCCGGCAGCTGTTCCGGTTCCTTGCAGTTCGGACACAGGCGCCGCGCGAGGCGCTGGGCGATGATCAGCAGGATCGACGACGCGATGTTGTACGGTGGCACGCCCATGTTGGCGAGGCGAGTCAGCGTCTGTGGCGCGTCGTTGGTATGCAGGGTGGAGAGCACCAAGTGGCCGGTCTGCGCGGCCTTGATCGCGATCTCCGCGGTCTCGAGGTCACGGATCTCCCCGACCATGATCACGTCCGGATCCTGGCGCAGGAAGGCGCGCAGGGCGCTGGCGAAGGTCAGGCCGACCTTCGGGTTCACGTTGACCTGGTTGACCCCGGGCATGTTGATTTCCGACGGGTCTTCGGCGGTGGAGATGTTGCGGTCCGCGGTGTTCAGGATGCCGAGGCCGGTATAGAGGGATACGGTCTTGCCCGACCCGGTGGGGCCGGTCACCAGGATCATCCCGTAGGGCCGGCTGAGCGCCTGCAGATAGGCTTCCTTCTGATGTTCCTCGTAGCCCAGTTGGTCGATCCCCATCGACGCGCTGCTGGGGTCGAGGATACGCATCACGATCTTCTCGCCGTACAGCGTCGGCAGGGTGCTGACACGAAAGTCGATCGCCCGCGTCCGTGACAGCTTCAGCTTGATCCGTCCATCCTGGGGTACGCGGCGTTCGGCGATGTCCATGCGCGACATCACCTTGACCCGCGCGGTGATTCGCGGTGCCAGGGAGTTCGGCGGGTGGGCCACTTCGTGCAGCACGCCGTCGATGCGAAAGCGCACGCGGAAGTCCTTCTCGAAGGGCTCGAGATGGATGTCGGAGGCCTTGCGGTTGATGGCGTCCATCAACAGCTTGTTGACGAAGCGCACTACCGGGGCATCGTCCGCCCCTTCGGCGGTGTCCGAGCTGTCCTTGTCGTCGTCGCCCGATTCGATTGCCAGGCTGTCGAGGCCGTCGTCCCCCAGGTCGTCCATCAGCGACGAGGCGGCGCTCAGGGCGCTGTCGATCAAGCGGTCGAGCTTGTGCGACTCGACCAGCACGGCCTCCACCGGCATGCCCGTGGCGAACTTGAACTCGTCGGTGGCGCCAAGATTGGTCGGGTCGGAGACGGCGATGTAGAGCCGGTTGCCGCGCACCATCAGCGGGAGGGCGTGATGCTTCTGGATCAGCTTCTCGTTCAGATGATCCTTGGGCAGCAGTTCCGGCTCGAAGGTCGCGAGGTCGAATACCGGCAGCCCGAATTCCTCGGCGGCGGCCTCCGCGAGCCGGGCCTCCGCCACCTGGCCCTTGCTGGCCAGCAGGGTCATCAGGGGGGTCTGCTGGGACTGGGCCTCCTCGACCAGCTGGGAGGCGATGTCCTCCGCGATCAGGCCGGCCTCGACCAGGCGTTTGGCCAGCCCGGGGAGCCGCGGTGCCGTAGTGGTGTTCGCCATGGGCCTCTGCGTATACAAACCAGTGATGGGCCACACAATACGTGCGTCCGCGGCGGAAGGGAAACGCCCTGGCGGACCACTGGCGCCCCCCGCTGTGCCCCCGATCATAGGAATCAACCCCGCAGAAGACAAGGCTGTTGCGCCGCGGCCGGAAGCGAATGCTCGAGGCGCTTGACGCTGCGCTTCGCGCTGGTTCAGAATACGCGGCTTGATCGAGGAGGGATACCCAAGCGGTCAACGGGGGCAGACTGTAAATCTGCTGGCTCAGCCTTCGGAGGTTCGAATCCTCCTCCCTCCACCATCGAGTTTTTGAAGCCAGCGGCCATAGTGGGCGGTGGTCAGGCAAGCCAGGGTTCTGCGGGTGTAGTTCAATGGTAGAACCTCAGCCTTCCAAGCTGATGATGTGGGTTCGATTCCCATCACCCGCTCCACGTTTGGCCTGTTGTGGTGCGTCCTTGCGGGCGGCCCGGCCGAGGCCCTGGCAGCCAGAGCAATAGAGTTATCCGGCTCATGTAGCTCAGTCGGTAGAGCACTTCCTTGGTAAGGAAGAGGTCACCGGTTCGAATCCGGTCATGAGCTCCATATTAATGTCAGCGTACAACCTGCGTCGCTGTTGAGTTTTAGCGTCACGATCCGGGGAAGCGAGAAATGTCCAAGGAAAAGTTCGAGCGTAAGAAGCCGCATGTGAATGTGGGGACGATTGGTCATGTGGACCATGGGAAAACGACGCTGACGGCGGCGATGACGGCGGTGCTGGGTAAGAAGTACGGGAGCGAAGCCCGTGCGTTTGACCAGATCGACAATGCGCCGGAAGAGAAGGCGCGCGGGATCACGATTGCGACCGCGCACGTCGAATACGAAAGCGACATTCGCCACTATGCGCACGTCGACTGCCCCGGGCACGCGGACT
Source organism: Thioalkalivibrio sp. ALE28 (assembly GCF_000377425.1). NCBI lineage: Bacteria > Pseudomonadati > Pseudomonadota > Gammaproteobacteria > Chromatiales > Ectothiorhodospiraceae > Thioalkalivibrio > Thioalkalivibrio sp. ALE28. Next base: position 163,332 of record NZ_KB898099.1, read on the forward strand.
ATGTGAAGAACATGATCACGGGTGCGGCGCAGATGGAC
>NZ_KB898100.1:0-161198 GCF_000377425.1 Thioalkalivibrio sp. ALE28
GTTCCCCGATCCTGCGTTGCGCCGCTTGCGGGTAGAACCACTACCCGCTGCGCGACGCGCCTTGTCTCGGAAAACCTGGGGTGCCAACGCGAGCGTGTACATTCATCAGTGTTTCCCTTGGCCGAGTGCCGGACTCGGTTTATTTTTGAGCACAAATTAGCATTGTGCTATAAACTGCGCCCCTTATGTTGATCGCCCTACGATGGGGCACAAGGAACGGGTCGCGACCCGGCACGCATTTACAAGCAGGAGATTCTCCGTCATGAACCACAAGCTTTCCGCTCTCTTTGCTGCCCTGTCCGTATCCCTGCTGCTCCCGCTGTCGGCAGCCCAGGCGGGCGATCCCCAGCGCGGCCAGGAACTGTCCCAAGCCTGCGCAGCCTGCCACCAGGCGGATGGCAACAGCGTGAACCCGGAATGGCCCAAGCTGGCCGGCCAGCACGCCAAGTACACCGTGAAGCAGCTGCAGGACTACAAGTCCGAACGCCGCGAGAACAGCCTGATGCTGGGCCAGGTAGCCAACCTGGACGAGCAGGACATGCGCGACCTGGCGGCCTTCTATGCCGAGCAGGAAATCAGCGCCGGCACCGCCGACGAGTCGGTGGTCGAACGGGGCGAGCAGATCTACCGCGGCGGCATCCCGTCGCAGAACGTCGCCGCCTGCATTGCCTGCCACGGCCCGAACGGCAACGGCAACCCGGAAGCCATGTTCCCGGCCGTCGCCAGTCAGCACGCGCAGTACAGCGCGGATCAGCTGCGCTACTTCCGTAGCGGCGAGCGCGCCAACGACAATGGCCGCATGATGCGCAATGTGGTGCGCAACATGTCCGATGAAGACATCGAGGCCGTGTCCCAGTACATGGCCGGCCTGCAGCCGAGCAACTGATTCGGCTTCGGGTACGCCGCGCAGGACCGGCGGCGAAGCGACCCAGGGAAGGGGCGGCCTTGGCCGCCCCTTTTTTGTGGGCGCGGAAAAACGCACCCAGTTGGAATGCAATCCTGTACAGGGGCGTCATGGTGGGGCGCGCGAACTCCCGGGCGGATCATCGGTCCATCCACTGGTCGCGCAACGCCCGCGCAGTTTGTCTTGGAAATTGAACCCCTGTCGGGTTGCTTCGCATAGTCCGTCAGGCTAAAGCAGGTTTCAGCATGTCGAATAACGATCAGGCCGCCACCGCCGGCCCGGCCCCCGCATCCCGCCAGAAGGCCGCGCGCAAGCCGCGGCGCAGCCGCATACTGGTCGATTTCATGGGCTCGATGAGCCTGGCGATCACCCTCCTGGTGGCCCTCGCGATCGCCTCGGTCATCGGCACCGTCCTGGTGCAGAACGAACCGTACACCGAGTATCTGATGGACTACGGGCCTTTCTGGCACGAGATCTTTGCCGGGATGGGCCTGTATCAGGTGTATTCCGCGACCTGGTTCCTGCTGGTGGTGGCCTTCCTGGTCATCTCGACCTCCTTCTGCGTCTATCGCCAGACCCCCGGGCTGCTGAAGGACCTGCGCCGCTACAACACGCAGGTCAAGGAAAAGTCCCTGCGCTCGTTCCATTCCAGTGCCACCGGCGATCTCGATCAGTCACCGGAGGAGTTCATCCAGCACGCCCACCGGGTGCTGAAGGCACAGGGTTTCAAGGCGCGCGAGAAGAACCACGACGGACAGACCGTGATCGCTGCCATGCGCGGGCGCTGGAACCGCATGGGTTACCTGCTGACCCATGTCGGCATCGTGGTGATCTGCGTGGGCGCCCTGGCCGACGGCACGACCCTGCTGAAGATCAACGAGTGGCTGGGGAATCTCGAGGTCGAGACCCGCAGCGTACCGATATCCGAAGTCCCGCGTTCGGCCTGGATACCGGACTGGAACCCGTCCTTCCGGGGCTCAGTGGAGATCCCCGAGGGTGCATCGGCGAATGTGGTGTTCCTGCCGATGCGCGAAGGCTACTTCGTGCAGGAGCTGCCCTTCCGCATTGAACTGGAGGAGTTCCGGATCGAACGCTTCTCCACCGGTGCCGAAAGCTCCTACGAGTCGGACCTGATCATCCATGACCCGAACCGCGACGAGCCACTGCGACACACCATCTCGGTCAACCACCCGTTGATCTACAACGGCTTCGCGATCTACCAGGCGAGCTTCGCCGACGGCGGCACCCGCCTGGATATCGACGCCATCCCTCTCGGCGCCGAGGCCCTGCGCGAGCTCGAGGTGCCGGGTCGTGTGTTCCGGGAGGTGGAGATCCCGACGCCGGACGGCGACACCCGGACAATCGAGTTCACCAACTTCCAGCTGGAGAACGTGGTTCCGCTGCTCAACGAAGAGGGCGAGCGCGAAAACCGCCATATGGGCCCGAGCTTCGATTTCCGCCTGATGGACCGCACCGGCCACGGCCTGCACTACCGCAACTACCAGCGTCCGGCCCTGCAGGAAGGGGCGATGTACTTCCTCAGCGGCGTGCGCGAAAGCCCGGCGGACGAGTTCCACTACCTGTTCCTGCCGGCGGACGCAGACGACTCGCTGGAACGCTTCCGCACCTACCTGGCCATGCTGCACAACCCCGAGGTGCGCAACGAGATCGCCCGCCAGGTGGCGCGCGATGACGAGACGGTGCCCAACGAGCAGACCCAGGCCATCGCCCGCACGACGGCCGAGCTGATGGGGCTGTTCGCCGAGGGCGGCTACATGGCCGTCAACAACGAGATCGAACGGCGCGTACCGGGCGAGCGCATCGACGAGGTGCGCGACCTGATGATCCGCATCCTACACGCCGGCCTCCAGGGGCTTTACATGGAGGTCCTGCAGGACGAGGGTGTAGTCTCGATCCAGGAAGAAGAGCAGCGTTTCCTGGAGGATACGATCTCGGCAATCAACGCGATCAGCCTGTATCAGTCGCCGTTCTTCTTCCACCTGAAGGATTTCGAACACCGTGAGGCGTCCGGCCTGCAGATCGCACGCGCCCCCGGCCAGAGCACCGTCTACACCGGCAGCGTGATGCTGATCGTCGGGATCTTCTTCCTCTTCTACGTGTCCTATCAGCGCCTGTGGATCATGGCACGGCGGAGCGAGAACGGCGAAGGCACTCACGTGGTGATGGCCGGCACGAGCAACCGCCACCAGGTGGAATTCGAGGAACGTTTCGCGCATCTTAAGAGGTGGATCATCGATCAGAAGCCGGTCGATGGCGCCAGCGACGGTACCCATGAGTCCAACAACAAAAACGACTAAAAGCTAAGCAGTCGGAGGAGCACCCCATGTCAGTCCCCCACGAGGCCCTGGATTTCGAACGGCCCGGCATCTTCCGGCGCATCCAGCCGCGCGACTGGGCGTACATCGCCCTGACGATCGCCGTCGGCCTGATCGCCTTCTGGCAATACGGCCACATGATGGACCGCTACGACACCGGCGGCCTGATCCTGGCCGTCGGCCTGAGTGCCTGGATGGGCTGGTTCTGGCGCCCGTGGCAGGCCTTCTCGATCATTGTCGGGGTCCTCGCACTGTTCGGTATCTGGATGTACGGCGACGACCTCGCCCGCGGGAGCACCAACTTCTGGCTGAACTACGTCGGTTCGGGCCAGGCCGGTGTCATGTGGATGAGCGTCTTCCTGTACCTCTCCACCGTCGCGTACGTCACCGGGCTGTTCAGCCGCTCCGACTTCCCCACCCGCGTCGGCGGCGCGTTCGCCTGGATCGGTGCCGGGGCCGGGCTGATGGCCCTGCTGGTGCGCTGGCGCGAGATCTACCTGACCGATCCGACCTGGGGCTATATCCCCGTCGCCAACCTGTACGAGGTCTTCATCCTGCTGGCCGCCCTGACCACGCTGATGTACCTCTACTACGAGAGCCGCACCGGCCAGCGCACCATGGGTGCGTTCGTCATGCTGGTGATCGCCGCATCCGTCACCTTCCTGCTGTGGTACATGTGGGACCGCCAGGCACACGAGATCGAGCCGCTGGTGCCCGCTCTGAACAGCTGGTGGATGAAGATCCACGTGCCTACCAACTTTGTCGGCTACGGCGGCTTCGCCATCGCCGCGATGCTGGGGGTAGCCTATCTGGTCAAGCATCGGCTCGAGCGCACCCGGCCCGACGCCGCCCTCACCCAGCGCATCCCGAGCAAGGAAGCGCTGGACAGCGTGATGTACAAGGCCATCGCGATCGGCTTCGCCTTCTTCACCATCGCCACTGTGCTCGGCGCGATGTGGGCCGCCGAGGCCTGGGGCGGCTACTGGACCTGGGATCCGAAGGAGACCTGGAGCCTGATCCTGTGGCTGACCTACGCCGCCTGGCTGCACATGCGCTTTACCAAGGGCTGGCGCGGACCGGTCATGGCCTGGTGGGCGATCATCGGGCTGTTCGTCACGACCTTCACCTTCCTGGGCGTGAATATGTTCCTGTCCGGCCTGCATTCCTACGGAGAGCTGTAAATGAAGCGTCGTGAATTCATGGGCGCCGTGGGCGGCGCCGGCCTGCTCCTCGCCACCGGCACCAGCCTCGCGGCCGAGTTCCGCGAGGGCCAGCACTACCGGGCCATCCAGCCCCCGCTGGATACCGGGCTGGAGGACGGCAAGATCCAGGTGGTCGAGGTGTTCTGGTACGGCTGCCCGCACTGCTACGCCTTCGAGCCCAAGGTCCAGGCCTGGAAGCCGAACCTGGCCGACGACGTGCAGTTCGAGTACCTCCCGGCGCCGATGAACGACGTCTGGGCGCTGCATGCCCGGGTGTTCTACACCGCCGAGAAGCTGGGCGTGCTCGACGACGTGCATCAGGCGTTCTACGACGCGATCCACGATCAGGGCCGTCAGATGCGCTCGGAAAGCGCGATTCTGCGCTTCATCGACCAGCGCGGGCTGGACGCCGACGAGTTCCGGGAAACGATGCGCTCCGACGCGATCCGCCGCCGGATCGTCGAGGCCACCGAGGCCGTGCAGGACTACGGCGTTGGCGGCGTGCCGACCCTGGTCATCAATGGCGAGGCCATCGTCTCCGCCAGCATGGCCGGCGGGCACGACGAGATGCTGGAGGTTGCCGACTACCTGATCGAACGTGCCCGCGGGTAGCGCGCGGCATATACCCCGGCCCGCCGGGGCGCCTTCAGCATGAGCACGCCGACCACCGCCCAGCGCCTGGTCGAATGCCTCGAGCAGGAGGGCGTCCAACGCATCTTCGGTCTGCCGGGCGAGGAGAACATGGCCGTTCTCGATGCCCTGGCCGACTCCTCCATCGAATTCGTTACCACGCGCCATGAACAGGGTGCGGCCTTCATGGCCGACGTCCACGGGCGCCTGTCGGGCAAGGCGGGCGTCTGCCTCGCGACCCTGGGTCCCGGCGCCACCAACCTGATCACCGGCGTCGCCGACGCCAACATGGATCACGCGCCGCTGGTCGCGATTGCCGGCCAGGCCAGCACCCACCGCCTGCACAAGGAATCGCATCAGGTCCTCGACCTGAAGGGCCTGTTCCAGCCGATCACCAAGTACAGCTCCAGCGTGGTCGAGCCCGAGATTCTCCCGGAGGTGGTGCGCAAGGCCTTCAAGTGGGCCGAAGGCGGCAAACCCGGGGCCAGCTTCCTCGAACTACCCGAGAACATCGCCTCGCAGCCGTGCCCCAACCCGCCCCTGCCGGTCCACGCCGGCCCGGCGGCCGTGCCGGCCGACGCCTCGCTGGAGGCCGCGGCCCGGTTGCTGAACGAGGCCCACCACCCGCTGATCCTCGCCGGCAACGGTGTGATCCGCTCCGGCGCCAGCGGGGCCCTGGCCACGCTCGCCAGCGCGCTGAACATCCCGGTGGCCAATACCTTCATGGCCAAGGGCGTACTGCCGTTCCGCCACCCGCTGGCACTCGGCTCGGTCGGGCTGCAGAGCCAGGACTTCGTGAACTTCGGCTTCCACAAGGCCGACGTGATCGTCTGCATCGGCTACGACCTGGTCGAATACCCGCCGAGCTTCTGGCATCCGGACGGCGACCGCACCCTGATCCACATCGATTCGGCCCCGGCCGAGATCGACGGCCACTACAACGTGACGGCCGAGGTCCTCGGGGATTTGACAACGTGTCTGCACCGACTGGCCGAGCAGGTCAGTCCGCGCGAGGAGACCATCCTGCGCCCGCTGCGCCAGAGCCTGATCGAGGACATGAACGAGCACCGCGACGACACCCAGGTGCCGCTCAAGCCACAGAAGCTGATCTGGGACCTGCGCACCGCGGCGGATCTCGACGCGATCATGATCACCGATGTCGGCGCCCACAAGCTCTGGATGGCGCGCATGTTCCGCTGCGAGCTACCCAACACCTGCCTGATCTCCAACGGCTTCGCCAGCATGGGGATCGCGCTGCCCGGCGCCATCGCCGCGGCCAAGCTCCATCCCGAACGCCAGGTCGTCGCCGTCACCGGCGATGCCGGCTTCCTGATGAACGTGCAGGAGCTGGAGACCGCGGTCCGGCTGGGCCTGAATTTCGTGGTGCTGATCTGGAACGACAACGCCTACGGCCTGATCGAGTGGAAGCAGGTCCGCGAGTACGGGCGCAAGGCCTTCGTCGAATTCGGCAACCCGGATTTCGTCCAGCTGGCCCGCGCCTTCGGCGCCCGCGGCGTGCGTATCGAACCGGGAGACAGCCTCGAAATGGCCCTGCGCGAGGCCCTGGTGGAGCCGGGCGTGACCGTGATCGACTGCCCGGTCGACTACAGCGAGAACATGAAGCTGACGGAACGTTTGGGCGAGCTGGTTTGTCCATTCTGAGAACACGGACTTTCCCTCCAGCAGGAGACCTCTCGCGATGACGTCGATCGCGCCTGGCGACCGTCGCGCCGCGCCCCCCGGCCCCGAAGGCGAGGCGCAACCGGAAACCGCCGCCCCGGAACAACTGAGCTACCAGCACGAACAGGGCAGCCAGCGCCTGCGTCTGCTGAGTTTCAATGCCCAGGTGGGCATCCACTCTTCCCGCCTGCATCACTACGTCACCAACAGCTGGAAGCACGTGCTCCCCTATGGCGGGCGCATGGACAACCTGGACCGGGTCGCGCGGTTCATCTCCGAGTTCGATATCGTCGGCGTGCAGGAGTTGGACGGCGGCAGCATCCGCAGCAATTTCGTCGATCTGGCGTCCTATCTCTCCGAGCGCGCGCAGTTCCCGTACACCTACAACCGGATCAACCGGGATCTCGGGCAGTTCGCCAAGCACTCCCTGGCCCTGTTCTCGCGCCTGGAACCGGACCGGGTCGAGATGCACCGCCTGCCAGGCGCCCTGCCGGGACGCGGCGCGATCGAGGCGCACTACGCGATGGGCGACGGAGACGAACTGGTCCTGTTCCTGCTGCACCTCGCCCTCGGCAAGCGGACCCGCAAGTCCCAGCTGGCCTACGTCGCGGAACACATCCAGGACCTCCCCCATGCGGTGGTCATGGGCGATCTCAACTGCCAGCAGGACAGTGAGGAACTGCGCCAGCTGGTCGCGCGCACCGGCCTGATGGAGCCAATGGCCTGCCCCGCGACCTACCCCGCCTGGGACCCGCGCCTGGTCTTCGACCACATCCTGCTGACCCCCGACCTGCATGTCAGCGACGTGCGCGTCTACAACGTTGCGCTGTCCGACCATCTCCCGGTCGGCATCGAGATCGAACTGCCGCAGCGCCAGGCCCTTCATGATCCAGCGCACTAAACCGTTGCCCGTATACGGGTACGATCCCGGTGGCATCTACCCGTATTACGCGTTTAAATAGACACGCCTCCTTTCCGGGATTTCCCGATGTCCGACAGCGATCTGCGTAGAACCATCATCGAGCTCGAACGCTCGCTGGACCGGGAACGGGCCCTGCAGGACACGATCCGCCGAGTCGCGCTGCGTTCGCTTGCGGTGGTGTCCGCCAAGGTGCCGGCACTGGAGGGCGCGGTCCGCGACCTGACCCGGGCCATCGAGTCCGACCCCGGCGACACCGCCTGGCTGGACCGCCTGAGCGGCCAGCTCGCTGACGCGGTACGTTCCAGCGACCATCGCCAGGATCTTGCCGAGGGCATCCTCGAGGTGGTGCGCCGCGGCCTGCACGGCTTCGAGTTCCTCGATTCCGAGGTGGACGCCCTGACCCGGGCCGCTGACCGCCGCGACAAGGCGGAGATCGAACGCACCCTCAACCGTCTGTTCACGGTCCTGCACGACAAGTGCCAGAAGGCCATGACCGAGCGCGAGGAGCTCACCGAGGTCGTCGGCGAGATCTGGCACCGCCTCGAGGATGTCGACACCGCCTTGTCCGAGGACGAGGCCCGCGGCGAACGCGCCCGCGAATCCGTGTCCGAGCTGCATGCCGGGATCTCCGGCGATGTCGCCCATATCAAGGGCCGGGTCGTCGACGTCGACGATCTGGCGACCCTGCGCACCGAGGTCAGCCGCGGCCTCGACCGCATGGTGGAGCGGGTCACCGCGTTTCGCGATGAACAGGAAACCGAGCTGCTGGCAGCACTGGAGCGCAACCGCGCCCTGCGCTCCAAGGGCCGCAGTCTGGAGGGCCAGGTGCAGGCCCTGCGCACGCGCCTGGAACAGGCCCGCGCCGAGGCCACGCGCGACAGCCTGACCGGCCTGCCCAACCGCACCGCCTTCGAACAGCGCCTGGCCCAGCTCCCGGCGGAGCTGAAAAAGGCCGGCGCCGCCTCCCTGCTGGTCTGGGACATCGACCACTTCAAGACCATCAACGACGAATACGGACACAGCGCGGGCGACAAGGTCCTGCGGGCGGTCGCCGAGATCCTGGCCGAAGGGGTCCGCGCACCCGACTTTGTCGCGCGCTACGGCGGCGAGGAATTCGTGATGATCCTCTACCGCGAACCCGCGGCCGCCCATACACAGGCGGACACTATCCGCGAGGCGGTCGATCGCCTGATCGTGCGCGCCGGGAACACCCGGCTGAAGGTCACCATCTCCGCGGGCCTGGCCGGCATCAACCCCGCCGCCGCCCCGGAGGCGATCTTCGATGCGGCCGACCACGCGTTGCTCGAGGCGAAGAAACGCGGGCGCGACCGCATTGAACGCGCCGACGGCTGATCCACCCCGGGAGACGTCATGCACGGCACGCCCCCATCTCACCTGATCTTCGGCGAGGTCCTGTTCGACGGCTTCCCCGACGGCACGCGCGTCCTCGGCGGCGCGCCCTTTAACGTCGCCTGGAACCTGCATCAGCTGGGTGCCGCCGCCTGCTTTGTGGGCGGCATCGGCGACGACGCCGATGGCCGCCGCGTGCGGGAACGCATGCACCACATCGGGATGGATACACGCGGGCTGTACCAGCACCCCACGGCCCCGACCGGCGAGGTCCGCGTCACCCTGGAGCAGGGCGAGCCGAGCTACACCATCGTCCCCGGCCAGGCCTATGACGACGTCCCGGCGGACTGGGCGGAGCAGCTGCCGGCTACGGCCACGCTCCTCTATCACGGGACGCTGGCCCTGCGCACCGGCAATCGCGAGCTGCTGGAACGCCTGCGGGCCCGCTCACGCCAGCGCTTCGTCGACGTGAACCTGCGGGCACCGTGGTACGACGCCGACGACGTCCTCGCGCTGATCCGCGGCGCCGATGTGGTGAAGCTGAACACCGACGAGGCCGCGACCCTGGCCCCGGATGTCGCCGAGGCCGAGCGCCCGACCGCGCTGCTCGAACGGGCCGCGATCCGCTCCGCCCTGATCGTCACCCACGGGGCCGGTGGTGCCGCCATCCACGAGCCCGATGGCCAGCACTGGCAGGCACCGGCACCGCCCGTCGACGGGTTCCGCGACGCCGTGGGCGCCGGCGACGCCTTCGCCAGCGTCGCCATCATCGGGCTGCAGAACGCCTGGCCCTGGGCGACCACCCTGGAGCGCGCCCTCCGATTTGCCGCCTCCGTCTGCACCCTGCAGGGCGCCACCACCGACGACCCGGCCTTCTACCAGCAAGCCACGCGCGACTGGCCCCGGGCCTGACGACACGCCGGGACGCCGGGACACAAAGACCGCACGGCGCGGCATATCCCGCGCACGCGGCCCCCTCTACGGTACAGGACAGGGCGATCACCGACGGATCGCCCGTTCGAAAACCTAAGAGGAGAAATCGTCATGAATCATTCCACCCGCACACACATCAAGAACCTGGCGCTGAGCTTGGTCCTGCCCGTCGCCCTGGCGTTCTCGGCCACGGCAACCGCCGAGGACATCACTCGCATCCACCTGGAACAGCACAACGGCTATTTTGCCGCGGAAGAAACCCTCGCCGACCTGAAGGCGGGTGAGTACGAGTTCGTGGTCACCAACAAGGCTGGCAAGGTCGCCGGTTTCCAGGTCCAGAATCACCGCACCGAGGAAACCCTGGCGATGTTCCCGCTGCAGCCGGGCGAGACTGGATCGGCCCGAGTCACGATCAGCGAGGACGGCTTCCGGTATCGCTGCCCGATCAACCCGACCCCCTGGTACGAACTGGACAACGTCGGCCCCGCCGACGGCTGAGCCGCCAGGATATCCGGGCCACACGGAAACCTCCGGTGGCCCGGGGTCCTGCGCACACGAGGAGGCCTACATGGCGCTGCGACATACCTATTTTTCTGCAGCGGGTTTCAACCCACTGCCGCATATCGACCGCTGGCTGCACCCCTATCGACTGACCACCACCGTGATGATCCGCGGCCGCACCATCCGTATTCACTGGACCGACCGGGCGCTGGACGCTTTGGAAACCCGGGCAACACCGCTCTACGTCGAGATGCAGTTGTATTTCTCCTGCGTGGTGAAGAAGCGGGTGCTGTTTTACGAGACACCACCCGCGTCCGATTTCGTCGTGGCCGGCCCTCGGCTCCATGTGCGTGCCCGCACGGTGGAGTCCGATGTCTGCTCACCGGAGGACTTCGCAGCCGGCTATCCCGCCCGCCGCGAACTCTCCAGTGCGGGGGCCCTGCGCATGGTGCCGCGCACCCTCTGGCTGGATTACCAGGGCGGACAGTGGGTCGGCGAGATGGCCGTCGGCGGCCCCTGAATGCAATCCCGGACCCTGGAGCAGGCCTGCCGGACGGCCGAGCCTTACGCCCGCCCGGCGGAACGCCAATACTGATCCATAACCATACGCCCGGGTGTTACCCGAAGAGAGCCCCCCATGGGACAGTCCGGCTGGCTGATGGGCCTGATGGAATTCATGTCGCTGCTGTTCATCTTCGTGGTGGGCAGTGTGATCGCTGCGCTGGCGGTCGTCTATGTAATCGACCGCACCCAGCGGACCCAGGCGATCCGCCGCAACTACCCCGTGATCGGCCGCCTGCGCTACCTCCTGGAACATCTCGGCAAGTTCTTCCGGCAGTACTTCTTTGCGATGGACCGCCAGGAGTTGCCCTTCAACCGCGCGCAACGCAGCTTTGTCTACCGGGCCGCCAAGGACCTGGACACCACCGCAAGCTTCGGGTCCACGCGTGATCTCACGCCGGTCGGGTCGGTGTTCTTTGTCAACTGCCCGTTTCCCACTCTGGCAACCGATGCGGCCAGCAGCGAACCCCTGGTCATCGGGCCACATTGTCCCCATCCCTATGCGGCGCCCTCGCTGTTCAACATCTCGGGCATGAGCTACGGGGCCATCTCCCGGCCCGCGGTGCAGGCCCTTGCAGAGGGTGCCGCCCGCGCGGGCTGCTGGCTTAATACCGGCGAAGGCGGCCTGTCGCCCTACCACCTCGAGGCCGGATGCGACCTCGTGTTCCAGATCGGCACGGCCAAGTACGGGGTGCGGACCCCGGACGGGCGGCTGGATCATGACCGACTAAGAGAGATGGCCACCCTGGCGCCAGTACGCATGTTCGAGATCAAGTTGAGCCAGGGAGCCAAACCCGGCAAGGGCGGGCTGCTGCCGGGACGCAAGGTTACCGAGGAGGTCGCGCGGATTCGCGGCATCCCGATCGGCCTCGACTCCAACAGCCCCAACCGCCATGTCGAAGTCGACAGCGTGCCGGATCTTCTGGACCTGATCGCGGACGTACGCGCGACGACCGGAAAACCCACCGGGATCAAGTTTGTGGTCGGTGCCTACGGCTGGCTGGAAACCCTGTGCCAGGAAATCCTAGACCGCGGCCCCACGGCCGCACCCGATTTCGTAACCGTGGACGGAGCGGACGGCGGCTCCGGGGCGGCCCCCGGGGCCCTGATGGACAGCATGGGACTGCCCCTGCGCGAGAGTCTGCCGATGGTGGTCGACATCCTCGAGCGCTACGCACTGCGCGAGCGCATCCGGGTGATCGCCTCCGGCAAGCTGGTCACGCCCACCGACGTAGGCTGGGCGCTTTGCGTAGGCGCCGATTTCGCGGTGTCCGCGCGCGGCTTTATGTTCGCCCTCGGCTACATCCAGGCCATGCAGTGCAACAAGGACACCTGCCCCACCGGCATCACCACCCACAATCCCCGCCTTCAGCAGGGCCTGGACCCGACCCACAAGGCCGTGCGCGTCGCCCACTACGTCCGCAACACCATCCACGAAGTCGAGGTAATCGCGCACTCCTGCGGCGTCCACGAACCCCGCGAACTGGAGCGCTTCCACGCCCGCATCATCGCCAGCCACGGGCAGTCCGTCCCACTGGACGCCTTCTACCCCAAACTGACAGAAAGCCTCACGGGCCCCAAGGTGCAGTCCGCTATTTCACACTCCCTACGCCCCCAAGACCCGTAGTAGGAGGCTCCCACCCCCGCACCACACGGGAAGCTCAATCGCTCCGGTCCTCTTAACGTTCGCCGAGGCTCTCGCTGGCAGCGCGCAGCAGCGGTGCCAGGAAATACTCGATGATCCGGCGGTAGCCGGTCTTGATCTCGACGGTGGCCATCATGCCCGGGGCGATGCGCACGCCCTCGCCATGAACGTCCACGGTGTCCTTTTCCAGACGCACACGCACCACGAACACGAGGCCCTGGTGTTCATCCTGTACCGCGTCCTGCGATACGTCCGTGACCACGCCATCGATCGTGCCGTAGCGGGTGTAGGGGAAGGTCTGCAGTTTCACCTCGGCCTCCTGGCCGGCCCGCACGAACCCGATGTCCTTGTTGGGCAGGGTAGCCTCGACTTCCACTGCGCCATCCACGGGGACCACGACCATGAGCGGACTGGCGGGCTCCACGACACCACCCACCGTGTGCACGGCCAGTTGTTCCACGGTTCCATCCACGGGGGCGCGCAAGCGTGTCAGGTCATCCAGACGGCGGGCCTTGATCAGTTCCTGGCGCAGGGTTTCGGCATCCGATCGTGCCCGGTGCAGGGTATCCAGCGCCTCGCGGCGGCTCTCCGCCTGCAGGGCCTTTCGCTGCTCCCGAACCTCATGCAGTGCCGCTTCGGCCTCGGCGAGACGGGCCCGCTGCGCGGCTAGCTGGTGCGTCGTCTCAATGTAGTTCTGTTGCAGCTCCAGCTGCTCGTGCGCGGCGGCCATGCCCTGATCGGACAACTGCCGCAGATCTTCGCTGCGGCGCCGGATAATCGGGATGGTGTTTTCCAGGCTGATCACCATCGCCCGCGTGGCTTCCATCTCCTGCTCGCGGCGCGCGGTTTCCGCATTGAGTTGCTGGATGCGCGCCCGGTAGTGATGGACATGCCCGACCAGCACGCGCTCCTCGATCTGCCGGGCGTCTTCCGGGACGGGGTAGTTGGTGTTCAGGAGCGGGATGCCCGCGTCGGTCTCGAGGGCCTCCAGAAAGGCTTCCGACCGGGCGACTGCCAGACGCGCGGACCGATATTCCACACCCAGGCGTTCCAGATCGGCGCCGGGCAGGGTCGGGTCCAGTTCGACGAGAATTTCTCCCGCCTGCACGCGCTGTCCATCGCGAACGTGGATGGCATGCACGCTGGCGGTTTCGGTCGCCTGAATGGTCTGGGTGCGGCCATCGGGCACCACGCGGCCCTCCGCGACCGCAACGATGTCCATCTGCCCGAGCGTGGCCCAGATCACCGTGAGTACGGCCAAAAGCACGATCACACCCATGATCACCCGAGGTAGCGGGTGGATCGGCGTTTCCTGCAGCGACATCGCTGCGGGAAGGAACTCCTGCTCGTAGGGCTGCCGCCGGGGCGGATCCATTTCCCGGCGACGCGCCCACGCACGCGCGAACACCCGCCGATAGCGGCCGCCAATGTCACCCCAGGCCTGGCGCAGCATCCCCATGGGTCACCTCACTCGCGCTGCAGACTCAGCAGGCCGGCATAGATCCCGCCCGGCCGCTGGGCCAGTTCGTCGTGCGAGCCCGATTCGACAATCTGCCCATGATCCATCGCGATGATGCGGTCGGCCCTGCGCACGGCACTCAGGCGGTGGGCGATGATGATGACCGTCCGCCCGCGAGCAATCCGCTCCATATTCTGCTGGATGACCCGTTCCGACTCGTAGTCCAGTGCGCTGGTGGCCTCGTCGAAGATCAGGATGCGCGGGTCATTCATCAGCGCACGGGCAATCGCGATCCGCTGGCGCTGCCCGCCGGAGAGGCTCGAGCCGTGCTCGCCAACCGTTGTGTCGTATCCCTCTGGTGTTTCCAGAATGAAGTCATGTGCGCCCGCCAGCCGGGCGGCGGTCATCACCTGCTCCAGCGGGGCGCCGGGGCTGGCCAGGGCGATGTTCTCGCGAATGCTGCGATTGAACAGCATGTTTTCCTGTTGCACGACCCCGACCTGCCGGCGCAGCGAACTGATCTCGGCGACCGCGAGATCGGTGCCATCGACCAGAACACGCCCGCGCTCCGGGACATACATGCGGGCAATCAGCTTCGCCAGCGTACTCTTGCCGGAACCCGAACGTCCGACCACGCCAATTACCTGGCCAGGGGGGATCTCCAGGCTCACACCGCGCAGGACCTCGGGCCCGTCGGGACGATAGCGGAAATGCACCTGGTCGAACTCGATCCTTCCCTCCAGTCGCGGCAGGCTGCTGCGGTTGGCAAAGGAGGACTCCGTGGGCGCATTGAGGATGTCGCCCAGACGCTGCATGGAAATCCCGACCTGCTGGAAGTCCGTCCACATATTGGCCAGGCGCATGATCGGCTGGGCGACCCGAGCGGCCAGCATGTTGAAGGCAATCAGCTGACCCACGGTCAGGTCTCCCTCGATCACCAGACGCGCACCCAGCCACAGCGTGCCCACGGTCACCAGTTTGCCCACCAGCGAGATCAACTCGCGCGCGATGGTCGAAAGACGGGTCGTGCGAAGTCCGGCGGATACATAGCCGGACAGCTGTTCATCCCACTTCTTGGTGGTCTGCGGCTCCACCGCCATCGACTTGAGCGTGTCGATGCCGTTGATGCTCTCGACCAGAAAGGCCTGATTCTCCGCCCCGCGGTTGAACTTCTCGTGCAGGCGCGCCCGCAGCGGCGGCGTGATCAGCACGGAGATCAGCACGTACAGGGGCAGCGAGGCGAGGACGATCAGCGTCAGCCAGCCGCTGTAAAACAGCATGACCGCGATGAAGACCACGGAGAAGAACAGATCGAGCAATAACGTGAGCGCGTTGCCCGTCAGGAACTCGCGGATGTTCTCCAGCTCCCGCACGCGCGCCACCGAATCGCCCACAGGCCGCGATTCGAAATACCCCATGGGGAGGTTGATCAGGTGCCGGAACAGACTGGCCCCAAGCTCGACGTCGATGCGACTGGCCGTGTGCGCCAGCACATAGCTGCGCAGGCCGGACAGCACCACCTCGAACACCATGACCGCCAGCAACCCGATGGCCAAGACGTCCAGCGTGGTCAGGCTGCGGTGCACCAGCACCTTGTCCATCACCACCTGGAAGAACAGGGGTGTGACCAATGCGAAGATCTGCAGGAAGAACGAGGCCAGCAGCACCTCGCCCAGCAGCTTTCGGTGCTTGACCAGCGCGGGCACAAACCAGGTGAAGTCGAACTTGCCAAGCTCGGCCGTCAGCGAGGCCCGCGAGGTGAACAGGATCAGATCCCCCGTCCACAGTTCTTCCAGCGCCTCGCGCGTGATGCGTTCGGCGCGCCCACGACCGGGGTGCTGGACCAACACGTCCTGTTCCCCGGCGCGCGCCAGCACAAAGAAGCGCCCGTCCACGGCGTGCGCGATCGCGGGCAGCGGCGTGCGATCGAGGCGCGAAAGCGTGGTCCGCACCCGCTTGGCCTTCAGGCCGAGGTGCCGGGCACCGCGCAGGATGTGGTCGCCATCGAACGGCTGGCCATCCGGCGCGAACTCGTGGCGCAGCTGTGCCGGGTTGGCGGCCACGCCGTGATACTGCGCCAGCATCGCGAGCGCGGTCAGTCCCGTATCGATGGCCCCGTTCTCGCTGTGCGAGTCCGTGGCCGCCTTCCCTGGCGAATCCATGCTGCCTCACTGTTATGCCAACGGCATCCTGCCGCTGGCATGCAAAAAGCGGCGGCCCCGTGTCGCGGGCCGCCGGATGTCCTGTGTAGAAAGTGGGCCGGCGCGTAAGCGCCGCCCCCCCACGAAGGGCTACTCGGTCACTGCCATGCGGATGCGACGACGGGCTGTAGCTGCTCCCGGTACGCCTCGGGAATACGGCTCTCGTCGGCCCCCGGCGGGTCGAATGCCGCCATGGCCTGCACCAGGTTATTCACCTCTGATGCCGTCAGGACCTCGCCACTCGAAAGCTCGACCTGATCCAGGGTCTCGCCCTGCGGCCCGAACCACGAGTCGACCGTGATGCGATCGTCCGTGCCGATAACCTCCACCGACAGATCGCGGCCATCCTGCCGGAACCAGAGTTGGTCCGCCGCGATATCCTCGCCCAGGAGCAGCGTGTCCTCGCCCGGGTCGCGGGCGCGCTCCACAATGCGGTCGTGGCCATCGCCGCGTTCGAAGAAGTAGGTATCGCTCCCGGCACCCCCGTACAGGACATTGTTGCCGCGACCGCCGTGGATGAAGTTGTCGCCGCCTTCACCGCGCAGCACGTTATCGCCGTCATTGCCGATCAGGACGTTGTCGAGCTCGTTGCCCCAACCGCGATAATCGCCATCCCCGATCAGCGTGAGATTCTCGACATGATCGGGCAGGCGAAAGTGGGTCTCCGCCTTCACCGTATCCGTGCCGCCATTCTCCTGGGCAATCACCTTGGTGCCCGGATTGCTCACCACATAGGTGTTGTCCCCGTCACCGCCATACAGGAAGTTGGCGGAGCGCCCGCCCCCGATCAGCACGTTGTTGCCGCTCACGCCATACAGGTGACTGGGGCGCTCGGTGCCGATGATGATGTTGTCCTCTTCGTTGCCGCGCCCCACCCGGGCGTCACCGACCAGCGTCAGGTTTTCCACGTTGTCCGGCAGGGTGTAGTCGAACGGGCTGATCACCGTGTCGGTGCCCTGGTTCGGCTTCTCGATCACCACGTCCTCCTTGCTGTTGAGGATGTAGGTGTTGTCACCGCGCCCGCCGGCCATCACGTTCGCGCCGGCCACGCCATTGAGCACGTTGTCGCCGTTATTGCCCTGGATGTAGTTGTCCAGCTCGTTGCCGGTGCCGTCGATGTCGGCCGAGCCGGTGAGGATCAGGTCCTCGACGTTGTCGGGCAGGGTGTAGGTGACCGAGGAGCGGATGGTGTCGTGGCCCTCGCCGGGCTGCTCGATCACCACGTCGTCCTCGCTGTTGACCACGTAGATGTCGTCGCCCCCGCCGCCGATCATGATGTTGGCACCGGCGCGGCCATCGATGTAGTTGTCGCCCTCCACGCCGTTCAGCACGTTGTCGCCGGTGTTGCCGATGATCACGTTGTCGAGTTCGTTGCCCGTGCCGTCGAGATCCTCGCCGCCCATCAGCGTCAGGTTGTCCACGTTCTCCGGCAGGGTGTAATCGATGTAGGACTTCACGGTGTCGTTGCCCTCACCCGGCTTTTCGATCACCACGTCCTCGTCGCTGCGTACCACGTAGGTGTCGTCGCCCGCGCCACCGGTCATGATGTTGGCGCCGCCACGGCCGTCGATGTAGTTGTTGCCCTCGACCCCGTTCAGGACGTTGTCGCCGGTGTTGCCGATGAGCTCGTTGTCCAGCTCGTTACCCGTGCCATCGAGATCCTCGCTGCCCTGCAGGTGCAGGTTCTCCACGTTATCCGGCAGGACGTAATCGATGTGGGACTCGACCGTGTCGTTGCCTTCGCCGGGCTTCTCGATCACCACGTCATCGGCGCTATGCACCACGTAGGTGTTGTTGCCGCGGCCCCCGATCATGGTGTTAGCCCCCGCCACCCCGTCGAGCCGGTTGTTGCCGGAATTGCCAATCAGGACATTGTCCAGCTCGTTGCCGGTGGCACTGATACCGCTGCGGCCCAGCAGCGTCAGGTTATGCAGGTTGTCGGACAGGGCGAACGACACATGCGACTGCACCGTGTTGGTGCCATCCCCCGATTCCGCGATCACCTGATCATCCCGATTCCGCACCACGAACAGGTTGTCGCCGTCGCCGCCCACCAGCACGTCGGCATCCCGCCCGCCATGCAGCCAGTTGTCGCCGGTCCCGCCGGTCAGGGTGTTCTCGCCCTCGTTGCCGACCAGGATGGCGTTCTCCTCCCCGCCGGTCAGCTCGTCTCCCTCGGTCGAGCCGAGCTGCAACGCGGACAGATCGAAGCTATGACCATCGGCGAAACGAAGGGTGTTGATCCGGTGGCGCTCGGCATCGGCGCTACCAAACCAGTTTTCGATGGCGACGCTGTCGCGGCCGTTGCTGTGTGCCAGCACCAGCGAACTGCCCTCCGCACGGATATCCAGATCGCCGGCGCGAACCTCCGGGCCGAACTCCAGCACGCTGTGACCCTCGTCGCCATGCATCTCGATGATGGTGTTATGACCCTGGCCCACATCGAAGCGGTAGGTGTTGTTGCCAGAGCCGCCGTAGAGGATGTCGTCGCCCGAACCCGCCCGCAGCACGTCGTCGCCATCACCGCCCAGCACCCAGTCGCCACCGGAGCCGGCGGTAAGCTCCGCCCCGTCGTTGTCGCCGAACACGATTTCGGACGCGGCCGTGCCTTCGCCATCGGCGCGCACCCCGTCCCAGCCGAAGTCGGCCAGGGCCTCCAGCACGGCCGGGTCATCACCGGCCTGTGCGAGCCAGTCGCGCAGCACGCCGTGGCTGTCGAAGCCCATGGGCGAGAGCTGTTCACCGGTCGCGCGCTGAAGTTCCAGAAGGTCCGCCACGCCACGGGCCGGGCCGGCATCGAACTGCTGGTTCAGGGCCTCCGTGGTGCCCGCGAAGTCGATGCGGATGCCTTCTTCATCGAAGACCAGGTCCATCCCTTCCAGATAGGGCGCCAGGTGGGTCTGGCGCATCATCTGTGCATACATGGTGGTCTGCAGGATGTCGAAGCCCGCACGCAGCTCCCCCGAGGCCATGACCCTGGGGTTCGGACTGCCGTGCTGACGGAACTCCCGCCCCAGGAAGGCCTCCAGTGTGGCGACCTTGCGCCCGTCGATATGGGATCCCCGGCCCTCCGGGTCCACGTCACTGACGCCCGCCCACTCGTACAGCAGGCTTTCCATGCGGGCTTCGCGCGCCTTCACGTCGGTTTCGGCCATAAAGGCCTCAACCTCCCCGCGCAACTGTCCGCTCTCGTCCCGCACCAGCGCCTGATGCAGGTCATGCACCTCGCCATAGCCCATCAGGTCGGGCAGGGTGGCAATTTCCTCCGGCACATCCAGGCGCTCACGCGCCTCGGTGATGGCCGTATCCTGGATGAACCACACGTCCGTTGCCTCGCCTTCGCGGCCGTCGGCCCACTCGAACCGGCCGATCTGGCGATGTTCGTTGCCATGCTCATCCACGTAGGTGGACTCCGAGTAGCCCAGATCGATGGAGGCAATACCGACTTCATCCAGGGTCAGCAGTTCACCCTCGTCCACCACGCCGTTGCCGTTGGCGTCCTGCCACAGCCGCAAGTCGCCCCAGGCCTCGTCGCCCGGGTCGATGCGGCCATTACCGTTGGTGTCGTGGATCGCCAGCGCTTCGAATCCGTTCATGGCGGTGACGCCTTCCTCAATCTCACTGGCGTTGCCAAACAGCTCGCTGCCGGTCTCGATCTCCTCGTTACCGGTCAGGTCCATCGCCAGCAGCGCATCCGCAGGCCCCACCCAACCGGTGGCCTGCGCAAACCCGTCGCCGTTGTGATCGAACTGCACACCGGCATCCAGACCCACCGTGGAGATCCCGTTGCCGTCAAGGTCCAGGATGATGGGGGAGGCATGGGATTCTCCGCGGTTGAATTTCTCGATAATTTTTTCGATTGTTCCGTCGTCGAATCCGTCCCTCCAGCCTTTCTCCCATATGCCGATCAACCCACCCTCTTCCCCAAGACGCCGGGAAAATTCGTCCTTCTCGTCATCCCCGATATGCTTCTTAATGTTTTCCTTAGCCCAGTCATACAATTTAGCATCCCCGGCGATCTGATTATACAAAACCCCCGTTAGAGAGGCCGCCCCAGCCCCAACCACTGAATACTTACTTAGCGCTCCAAACGCCAACCCAGACGCGCCCGTAACGGCGATACCAGCGGCACTATTAGCGACCCGATTCATGTCACCATCCCGAGCCGCCACGAAAAACTCTAGGACAAGCAATGGATACGTTCTAACCAAGCTGTGGAGTCGATCAAAAACCCTTATCTGGCCAGACCTTTGATTCTCATTTTCAACATTAAGATTATTGTCCGACCAATGAATCAGATCTCGTATCCCGGACATCCAAGTATCAATCGCACCCCGGACAATCGAAATCGCCTGCTCGGGAGAGCTAACACCACCCGAACCACCATCTTCCGTGTCGTCAGGTGTAGCGATAATTGGGTCCAGGACGAGCACCTCTTCCGCATTCTCGCCATCCCGAAGGATAATCGGATCATCCGATGAACCGATTACCCCTTCGGCTTCCGGATCCGACGGGTCAAGCAGACGCAGCTGATGTTCCGATTCTGGCTGATGATTCAGATCGCTTTCCATGTCACTCATCACAACCTCCTTGTATTAGTGAATATGCGGAATCAAGCGGCTCGGGCAGCCCTTAAGAGCCTGGGGATCTCCGGAATCAGGGCAAGGTGAACCCCAATGAAAGAACCACAAAACAATGCCAATGGAACCCAAGCGGCCAAAATTCCCAAACGAGCCTCAAAAAAAACACCATAATGCCTGTACGACCTGTCATTAGGACCCATAACTGGATCTGGGTCAGAAGAAAAAACAACGAAATAGACCGCGTAGTAGACAATTGGAAGCGCGACGAGGATAACCCCCTGCCTAAAGGCCCCCTCTTGGAGAAAATTTACCGCCATCCCCAGAATCGATCCACGGCGATTACAGCAGGCCACTAGGGCAGCAGTTGCGACCACCAAAAAGAAAAACACCACGAATACGTACGGCATCTGTTCGCGAAGCCCGTAGGAGCTGGTGGTAAAACCACGCGCAGCGGGAACATGCTCCCATAGCCAACCCGCTGGAGCGGCCAGCCAGAATGGAGGCGCTGCCGGGTCCATGTGATAAAGGATGTAGATGAGGATCCCTTCCGCTAGCAACGCGAGCGAAGCCATAGCGATCAAGGCGTTTCGCCAGCGTCGGGCCTCGGCCTCAGTTGGTCCCGGATATTTTGACAGGACGTCGATAAGGGATTGTCGAATACTCATGTGCGAACCCCGACGGGAAGAAGGATCATCCACGCCATGGCAATGCCCCGTGGGTGACTCATTGAGGGAGTAAACCTAGTCGACGGAAGCCAACTTAGCCACGACCCGAGCCATATAACAATGCAAGGTTGCCAGCAGCTGCCGACAGAAGGCCCTCGTGACGCTTGCGCTTCTGATGCACACAGGAAAGGCCGCCGCCTTTTCGAGAAGGTCGCTCATTCGGGAAACTCCAGGGTGTGGCCGTCGGCAAGGCGCACGGCGTATAGACGGTGTCGCTTGGGTTGTGTGGAACCAAACCAGTTCTGGATGCGGATGCTGTCCTCGCCGTTGCGGTGGGCGAGGATCAGTGCGTGGCCTTCCATCTGGATATCGAGGTCTTCGGCGCGAACACCCGGAGCCACTTCGATCACGCTACGGCCGCGGTCTCCGTACATCTCGATCAGGGTGTTGTGGCCGCTGCCGACGCCGAACCGGTAGGTATTGTTGCCGGCTCCGCCGTACAGAAGGTCATCACCGGGTCCGGGATGCAGGGTGTCGTCGCCCTCCCCGCCGAGCAGCCAGTCGCCGCTGGGTCCGGCCTTCAGCGATGCGCCACCCTCATGCGCCATCACGATCTCGCGCACCGCCGTGCCCTGGCCGTCCATGCGCACCGCATCCCAGCCCAGCGCCATTAGCTCTCTCTGTAGAGCAGGGTCGTTCCCGGCCTCGAGCAGCCAGTCGCGCATCAGGCGGTAGGGATCGAAGCCCATTACCCGCAGGCGCTCGCCGCCAGCCCGTTCAAACTCGAACAGGTCGGTCAGCCCCCGGGCCGAGTCACGCGCGAAGGTTTCCTGCAGGTTGCTTGTTGTGTCGGAGAAGTCGAAGCCGAGACCGGATGCGTTCACGCGAAAGGCGATCGCATCGAAATAGGGCGCCAAGTGCGTTTGCCGCATGAGCTGGCTGTACATCTCGGTTTTCAGGATGTCGAAGGCCTTGTGCAGCTCAGCGGCACCGCCGGGGCGCGGATTCGGGCTCCCCTGCTGGCGGAAATCCCGCTCCAGAAAGGCCTCCAGCGTGGCCAGCTTGCGGCCATCGATGTTGGGCCCGCGGCCTTCCGGGTCGACGTCGGCGGCGCCGGCCCACTCGAACAGCAAGTCCTTCATGCGTGCGCGACGAGCCTGCACGTCGAGCTCGTCTTGAAAGGCGTCGAGGTGTTCGCGCAACCGCCCGTTCTCGTCATACTCCAGGGCTTTGCGAAGATCCGGCACGCGACCATAGCCTTGGAGATCCGGCTCGGATCCGGCGGACTCCAGAAGGTCCCGACCAGAATGATCGCTAAAGGACGACGAATCCGGCTGCCGTTGAGAATCCCCGGATGCAGGTTCCGGCGAGCCGTCACTCGAGGACCGCCCCATCGAGAATGAGCGGCCCGTGGCTGCGAAGTATCCTCGCTCGAACCCGTCGGCAAACTCGACCGCAAACTGGTTTATGCCGTTGCGAACATCGGGCACGTACGCGTACCCGGCACCCAGTCCGGCCAGCACCAGCAACACGGTAACCAGGGCCGGCTTCATGCGATCGCCTTCCGGGTGACCCGGGCAGTAACAGCCCAGTTCACGTGCGCAGGGGTCGATTGCGAGGGGCACCGGCCGAAGCTGCAGGACCAAGAAGCCTCAGGTCGGTCGTACGCGAGACACCCGAACTCACTAGGGCCTGCCCATGGAATGCTGGCAGGGCCTCCGCAGCCGGGTCCTTCTCGAAGTGTGGACGCGCCAATCCGTGGCGAGGTCATGGACAATCCCTTTCCATGAATAAGGCTGCGGATGCTGAATGGGCTTTGGATCCGTGTCAAGGCAAGCCAAATGAGCGCCTGGCTCGCGCACAAGCCGCCGCTGCTTCAGGTGGTGGCGGGCTCTGGCTGGACCCGTTCTGTCCGGTTACGCCCGTGGTCCTTGACCTGGTAGAGCGCCTGGTCGGCGCGGGTAAGGGCCTCGCGCAGGTGGTTCTACTCCAGGCTGATCGCCGGATGCGGCAAAAGGGGCAAGTCTGAACATCCCGTTCAGGCACCGTCATCGTCAACTACCCCTGTTTCGCCGCGCACCCCACTCCAGCCAAATAGCACAGTGCGACTTACCGCCTACGCGATGTGTTTGCCTCAGGAAGGTTGGTGGCCTATATTTTCTATAGAAATACCCGTTCTTGCCCTGGGAGGGCCATATGGAACAAATGGCAAACGCGGAGCAGCGCAAGGTGGTACTCACCAGGGCCGTCGCGCAGGCCGCGGCACGGCTCGGGATGAAACAGTCGGAACTGGCTCGGGCCCTGGGGCTGAGCCCCGCTACAATCAGCCGCATGTACGCCGGTGATTATTTCCTGGACGAGCGCACCAAGCATTGGGAGATCGCGGCCCTGCTGGTCCGTCTCTACCGTGGACTTGACGCCATTACGGCCGGCGACGAGCGCTCCCTTCGGGCCTGGATGCACAACCCCAATACCGACCTGCACGATGTTCCGGGAGATCTGGTGAGCAATGTGGCGGGGCTGGCTCGCGTAGTCGAGTATGTGGACGCACACCGCGCTCGCATCTGAAGCCGCGCCTGCGAACGGCGAGGGTTGGCGGGTGGTGGAGCATCAGTACACCGTGTCCACCCGGAAGCTCGTGAATACCCGGGACGAGCAGGAAGTGCTGGAGGCGATCCTGGAGGAGACCAAGCCCGCCTTTCCCGCCGATACGGCACATCTGCATTACCTCCTCAAGACGCCGTTCCGCTATCCGCCATCACCGTTCGGTTCCCGGTTCCGCCGGCCACAGGAGGGGGAGGGTGTCTTCTACTGTGCCGAAGCTGTCCGCACTGGACTGGCCGAGTTCAGCTACTGGCGGCGGCACTTTTTCGAGTCGTCCCCGGGTACACCGTTACCTGACGCCCACGAATCGCTCACGGTCTTCAGCGTCGCCTGGCTCACCCCGAGACACCTGGACCTCACCCGTCCGCCGCTAAACCGGGATCACGCCAAATGGACCCACCCGGACGACTACACCGCCACCCGGGCGCTCGCCGCAGAGGCACGACGAGCCGGTATCCAGGCCATCCGTTATGAATCCGTGCGCGATCCTCAGCGAGGCGCCAATCTGGCGCTCCTGGCCCCGGAAGTATTCACGCAGCCGGAACCTCTTACCCAGCAAACCTGGTATCTCTACCTGGGCGCCAGCGAAAGCAACTGCATCCGGGCCGGCCGGGCTGAGTCCTTTACCTTCCCGGCCTCATCCTCCGCCTGATCCGTCCCCCATAGGGTTCCGGTCAGCGAGAAGCGTCAGGCCGGGGCCTGGTGAATTCCTTCAGGATGTTCCGGCTCATCTGGAAAATGGCAGCTGAGATCTCGGGTGAGAGCCCGGCACCATTTTCGAGGCGGGCGGGCTCGATGCCGTGGACGATAAGAGTGCCCGGGAGATCGCCTAGGGAGCGGGCGAGTTCGACGGCTTCGGCGAGGCCGATACCGTGGGAGGAGTAGCGCGCGCCGCGCGGCAGGGGCTCGCGGGCGTCCAGGCGGTGGAGGGTGCCGGGGGCGGCGCCGGTGACGATGGCATCGACCAGGATCACCGGGTCGTGGCCCTGCCACAGCTCCATCAGTTCGGCGGGCTCGCCGTGGCTTTTCGCGGTGGCGAGGCCTGCCGTGCCTTCGAGTGCATCGACTACCGCGTGGCCGATGCCGTCGTCGCCGCGCCAGGGGTTGCCAATGCCGATCACCAACGGCCCTTTGCCGGTGATTGGCATGACGGGAGGCGTAGCCAACGCCTTTTGCGGGCGTTCCGGGGCTATGGAGGTGTTTCGTGCCGCCTGGACAATTTCTTCGCGGCGCTCGTCGCTCAGATCCGATCGCCACTCTTCGGTCTCGGAGGCCGGAAACAGCCGTTTTTCCTGAGGGTTCTGTCCGGATGGTCGTGCCACGGGGCGCTCCCAGTCGATACCTGGCGGTGACTAACGCGGCGCGCCCTCGCTTTTCCGGGCAGCAGTGGTCGTTTCCAGCCGCTCCGCCAGCCAGATCTTGATGATGGATTGACGGGTGACGCCCAATCGGCTGGCTTCTCGGTCCAGGGACTCGATCATCCAGTCCGGGAAATCCACGTTTACCCGCCGTTGTTTGCGCAGCGGGCGTTTGGCCCTTGACAGGTCCAGGGCATCGGTCATCTCTTCTCCGCTGTCAAAGCGCCCGTCAAATGTCTTCGCTTTCATACAGCGCAACCTCTTCTTTGCGCGACCTGCGTACGGAAATGATACGAACGCAGGCCTCTCGGTGAGTGACAACGGCGGTCCAGTGCCTTCTTTCAATGCGACCGATCACCAGAAAGCGGGGTTCGTCCTCCGTGCGGCCGGGGATCTCCAGCAGATCGGGGTCACGCCAGAGGGCCTGGGCGGTCACGAAGTCGATGCCGTGTTTCTCCAGATTCGATCGACTCTTCCGTTCGTCGAACTCGAATGACTTCATGGTGTAGAAATTATACCAGAATGGTGTTTTTTGCTCTCGTAGAGTCAAGCGTTCCTTCGCGCAGGGCCTTACTGGCGGTCGACGGTGAGGTCGAGGAAGTGGGTGGCGCAGGAGATGCAGGGGTCGTAGTTGCGGATGGCGACCTCGCAGTGGTGGCGCAGTTCGTCGTCCGGCAGGTGGAGGTGGGTCTGCACCAGTTCGCGCAGGTCCGCCTCGATGGTGGGCTGGTTGACCGAGGTGGGCGGGACGATCTTGGCGTCGGTGATGATGCCCGCGTCGTCGATGGTGTAGCGGTGGTAGCAGATGCCGCGCGGGGCCTCGGTGGCGCCGAAGCCGGTGCCGGCGTGCGGGGTGACCGGCAGCGCGGGTTCGGCCGGCGCGTCCCGGTAGCTGTCGACCAGGCGCAGGGCCTCCTCGAAGGCGAGCACGATCTCGAGCATGCGCACCTGGATGCTGCGGAACGGGTTGCGGCAGGCGGCGCCCAGCCCGGCGCGTTCGGCCAGTTCGGCGGCGCGCGGGGTGAGGCGCTCGCGGTTCAGCGCGAAGCGCGCCAGCGGGCCCATGAACACCGGTTCGCCGCTGTCGGAGCGGTGGCTGTGCAGGGCGTTAGAGTGGGCGACGTGCTCCTCGGTGAAGACGTCGTCGTAATCACGGATGGCGGCGTCCAGACCGCTGCTCGATCCGAGCCGGCCATGGGTGATCGGGTACTCGTCCGGGTGGACGAGCGACACGAACTCGTAGTCGCGTTCCAGGTTCGGGTAGTCGAGGGTGGCGAGGAACTCGGCGACCTCGCAGGACGCCTCCAGGCCCCAGGCCAGGTCCTCGCGCAGGCCGGCGACCTCGGCAGGCGTCGGCGTGCGGTAGAAGCCGCCCACGCGCAGATTGACCGGGTGGATCTCGCGCCCGCCCAAAAGGCGCAGGATGGAGTTGCCGATCTTCTTGATGCGCAGGCCGTTGCGCACCATGTCCGGGTGGTCCTTCGCGGCGGTGACCGCGTCGGGATAGCCGAGGAAGTCCGGCAGGTGGAGCATGAACACGTGCAGGGCGTGGCTCTCGATCCATTCGCCGCAGTAGGCCAGCCGCCGCAGGTCCTGCAGCACGCCGTCCACGGTCACGCCGCAGACGTCCTCCATCGCCAGCGAGGCGCCCAGCTGGTAGGCGATCGGGCAGATGCCGCAGATGCGCGCGGTGATGTCGGGCGCCTCGCGGAAGTCGCGCCCGCGCAGGAAGCCCTCGAAGAAACGCGGGGCCTCGAAGATCGACAGCTTCACCTCCTCCACGCGGTCGCCCTCGGTGCGCACGTACATCGCGCCCTCGCCCTCCACGCGCGCGAGGTAGTCGACTTCGATGGTGCGGGTCTCGCTCATGGTCCGTTTCCTGATTCTTCGCGCTCGCTCTCCTCGCGGAAGGCGTCGGCGCCGGCATTGAAGGTGCGGTAGAAGCGCACGCGGGTGGCGCGCTCCATGCCGAGGGCCTCCAGCTGCCCGGACAGACCGGGCGCGTTGGGCGTCTCCTTGGGGCCGAAGCAGCCGTAGCAGCCGCGGTGGCAGCCGGGGCACAGCGCGCCGCAGCCGGCGTGGGTGACCGGGCCGAGGCAGGGCGTGCCGTGGGCGACCATCACGCAGACCTGCCCCGCCCGCTTGCACTCCTCGCAGACGCTGGCGCTGGAGACCTGCGGGCGGCGGCCGTAGAGGAAGGCGCTGATGACCTCCAGCAGCTGGTACTTGTCGATCGGGCAGCCGCGCAGCTCGAAGTCCACCGGCACGTGCTGGCTGATCGCATCCGAGGTGGCCAGGGTCTCGATGTATTCCGGGTGGGCGTAGACCTGACGGGTGAACGCCTCGACATCGGCGAAGTTGCGCAGGGCCTGGATGCCGCCGGCGGTGGCGCAGGCGCCGATGGTGACCAGGAACTTCGACGCGCGGCGGATCTCGCGGATCTCTTCGGCCGCCTCCGGCGTGGTGATCGAGCCCTCCACCAGCGTCAGGTCCCAGGGCCCGTCGATGCGGGTGCGGGTGGCCTCGGGGAAGTGCGCGATCTGGATCCGGTCGGTCACCGCCAGCAGCTCGTCCTCGCAGTCCAGCAGCGAGAGCTGGCAGCCGTCGCAGGAGGCGAACTTGAATACGGCGAGGGTAGGTTGTTCCCGTCTCATAGTTCGCGTATCCGGAAGGCCGGTTCCATCACCGGGTAGGGGAACACGGGGCCGTCGCGGCAGACGAAATGCGCCCCGATCTGGCAGTGCCCGCAAAAGCCCACCGCGCAGCGCATGTTGCGCTCCATGGAGACGTAGATGTCTTCCGGCTTCAGGCCACGGCGCTCCAGCGAGGACGCCGCGAAGCGCATCATCACCTCCGGGCCGCAGGTCATCGCCAGCGTGTTGCGCCGATCGAAGCCGCCACGATCGACGAGCTGGGTGACCACGCCGACATCGCCGCGCCAGGCGGCGGTGCCGCGATCCACGGTGATGCGCAGATCGAGATCGTCGCGCGCGCCCCAGGCCTCCAGCTCGTCACGAAAGATCATGTCACCGGGCGAGCGGGCGCCGTAGCAGATCACCACATGGCCAAAGTCGTCGCGCCGTTCGAGCGTCGCGTGGATCACCGGCCGCAGCGGGGCCAGACCGATGCCGCCGGCGACCAGCACCAGGTCGCGGCCGTGTGCCTGTTCCAGCGGCCAGGCCGTGCCGAACGGGCCGCGCAGGCCGACCACCGCGCCGGGTCCCAGATCCTGCATCGCGCGGGTGACGCTGCCCACCGCGCGCGTGGTGTGCACGATGCCGCCGTCCTCGGTGATCGCGGACACCGAGATCGGCACCTCGCCCACGCCGAACAGGTAGAGCATGTTGAACTGCCCGGGCGCCGGCGGCGGCCCCGGCTCCACCCCCGGCTCCGGGTACAGCGTCCAGCTGAACACCTCGTTGCTGGCAACGTCCGGGCGCACCGAATGGATGCGCCAGGGCTGCGGCGCCATCGCCTGTTCCGGCAGGGCGCTGTCGGCGCGGGGCTGCAGGGTCTCAGGTGCCATCCCCGGGGCCTCCGTGGCTGTAGATGTCCAGCGCCTGCAGCCGCGCGGCCTGCAGCCGCTGCACGATCAGTGCGGAGAAATGTTTCATCAGCATGTAGCCGAACGCCGGGTCGGCCTCCATATGTTCACGCAGCACGCCGGCATCGAAGTGCAGGGTTTGCAGATCGGTGATCGCCCGGGCGTCGTAACTGGCACGATACGGCGGCAGCAGCCACGACCAGCCGAGGATATCGCCGGGCCCCAGGGTCTGGAAGGTCACGCAGCCTTCGCGCAGCGGGCTCTCCAGTGCGACCTGGCCCTCGCGGATCAGCCAGAAGGTCTCCGTCGGCTCGTGGTCGCGCATCAGCCGGGTGCCGGCCGGGTAACCGCACTTGGCTGCGCAGGCCGCCAGCAGGCGCCGGTGTTCCGGCTCCATGTCGGCGAAGAACGGCTGCTCCTCGAGGATCGCCAGGAGCTCGTTCATGCCCGGCCCTCCGGATCGCGGCGCACCGCGGTGACCTCCTCGGTGATGTCGATCCCCACCGGACACCAGGTGATGCAGCGCCCGCAGCCGACGCAGCCGGAGGTGCCGAACTGGTCGTGCCAGGTCGCCAGCTTGTGGGTGATCCACTGGCGATAGCGTGCGGCTACCGAGTCGCGGTGAGCGCCGCCGACCAGATGCGAGTGCTCCTGGTTGAAGCAGGAGTCCCAGCGCCGCAGGCGCTCGGTGCGCAGACCTTCCAGATCGGGCACCTCCTCGACCTGGGAACAGAAACAGGTGGGGCAGACCAGGGTGCAGTTGGAGCAGGACAGGCAGCGCTCGGCCGTCTCTTCCCAGCGCGGGTGCTCGAAGGCCCGGTTCAGCACCTCGCGGGCGTCCGCCGGCATCTGTCGGCCCATCTTTTCCGGCGCCTCGGCCCAGACGCGTTCGGCGGCGGCGTGCTCGGCGTCCGTGGCCGGGCGCGGCTCCAGCCGGTCGAGCACCGCGCGCCCGGCCACGCTCCCCGCCTCGGCGACCAGGAAATGCTGCGTGGCGTCGACCACCTCGGTCAGGGCCAGATCGAAGCCCTCCCGCGCACGGGGCCCAGTGTCCATCGAGGCACAGAAGCAGGTGCCGCCGGGCTCGGCACAGTGGGCCGCGACCATGAACACGTCCCGACGCCGCGCTGCATAGCCGCGGTCCTGCACCGCCTGGCCGAGGAACACCCGGTCCTGCACGCCGATCGCCGCCAGCTCGCAGGCGCGCATGCCGATGAACGCACGCGGCGGCGCGTCGGATTCGCCCGGCTCGGTGGTGAAGCTGCCGTCCGCCTGGCGGGTCAGGCGGAACAGGGTCTCCTGCGGGGGAAACAGGTATTTCTTCCAGGAGTGCGGCCCGACCACATAGCCGAACAGGGCCGCGTCGTCACGCTCGCGCAGGCGGTAGTGGCCGGGGGCGTGCTCGTCCCCCCAGCCCGCCGGCAGGTCATCCAGGCCTTGCACGCGGTCGTAGACGATCGCCCCGTCGCGCCGCGTCGGACCCACCACCTCGTAGCCATCACCGGCCAGCAGACGGATCAGCGTATCCACGGCTTTTGGCGAGATCACGTCCATCGGCGACTCCCGGTCAGTGGCTCCGAACGGCAGGCAAGCAGGCCCCGCCGACCCGGGTGCCACTCATATTGCGCCAGGTGCCGACCATGATCCAGCGCGTGACGGACTGGAAATAGCGCCGATACGTGCCACACTCCGGGAAAGACGTGATGCGATCTTGACGGCCGGTGGCCCGGAGGTGGCAGTGGCGATTTCGGGGGCGCCGGTGAAGCGCAACATCTTTGTGGTCGGTCTGGATGACTTTCATCTGGCCCAGCTCCGGACCCTGCCCGGGGCGGAGGACTATGCCTTCCACGCGCTCTTCACGCGCGCGGAGGTCAAGCCCTGTGCCCGGTTTCCGATCCAACGGATACTGACCGAGGGTCGCGAACGGTTGCAGCGGTTTCCCGGCACGGTGGATGCCGTGGTCGGATTCTGGGACTTCCCGGTGAGCACGATCCTGCCCATCCTGCGACAGGCCGCGGACCTGCCGGGGCCGACCCTTGAAAGCGTACTGAAGTGCGAACACAAGTACTGGAGCCGGCTGGAACAGGCCCGCGTGGTGCCCGAAAACATCCCGGCCTCCTGTGCGGTCAACCCGTTTTCCAGCGATCCCCTGCGCGAGGTCACGCTGGCCTTTCCGTTCTGGATCAAACCGGTGAAGTCGGTGCTCTCCTATCTCGGCTTTCGTATCGGCGATGCGGATGACTTCCGGCGTGCCATGCAGCGGATCCGCCGGGAGATCGATCGCTTTGGCGAACCCTTCAACCATGTCCTGGGGCACGCGACGTTGCCGCCGGAGGTGGCCGGAATCGACGGCAACCACTGCATCGTCGAGGCCCTGATATCGGAGGGGCGCCAGTGCACCCTGGAGGGGTATGCCTGGCAGGGCGAGGTCCGGATCTATGGTGCGGTCGACTCCCTGCGCGAGGGTGCGGCCGGCTCGTCGTTCTCGCGCTACCAGTATCCGTCGACCTTGCCGGATGGGGTGCAGGCGCGCATGGGCGAGATCGCGGACCGCGTGATCCGCCAGGTGGGCTATGACTGCGCCCCGTTCAACATGGAGTTCTACTGGGACGAGGCCACGGACCGGATCTGGCTGCTGGAGATCAATACCCGGATCTCCAAGTCCCACGCCCCGCTGTTCCGGATGGTCGATGGCTGCTACCACCACCAGGTGATGATCGACCTCGGACTGGGCCGCGAGCCCGCCATGCCGCATCGCCAGGGGGAATTCGCGTGTGCGGCCAAGTTCATGGTTCGGCGGCATCAGGACGCGCGGGTCGTGCGGGTTCCGACGGCATCCGAGATTGCGGCCGTCGAGGCCGAGTTCCCGGGACTGGTCATTCAGATCGAGGTCGAGGAGGGCATGCTGCTGTCGGAGCTGTGCTGGCAGGACAGCTATTCCTACGAGGTGGCGACACTGTTTCTGGGAGCTGCGAATCACACCGACCTGGAACGAACCTACGTGCGCGTCATGGAGCGACTGCCCATGGCATTCGAGCCCGTCACGCCCCGCCGTGAGGAGAACGTGCCGACGTGAAAACAGTCACCGACCTTTCCTGCCCCGTGGCAATCGAGGAATACATCCCGATCCCGCTGTCCGACGGTACGCACCTGGCCGCCCGACTGTGGCGCCCCGAGGGCGCCGAACAGCGGCCCGTCCCCGCAATCCTGGAATACATCCCGTATCGCCGGCGCGACTCGACCCGCCTGCGCGACGACGCGATCCACCACTACTTCGCCGGTCACGGCTACGCCTGTCTGCGGGTGGACCTGCGCGGATCGGGCGACTCCGAGGGGGTACTGGAGGACGAGTACCTGCAGCAGGAGCTCAATGACGGCGTGGAGGTCCTGCGCTGGATGGGCGAGCAGCCCTGGTGCAATGGCAGCGTCGGCATGATCGGCATCTCCTGGGGCGGCTTCAACGGCCTGCAGATCGCGGCATTGCAGCCGCCGGAGCTGAAGGCGGTGGTCAGCGTCTGTTCCACCGATGACCGCTACGCCGACGACGTCCACCACATGGGTGGCTGCCTGCTGGGCGACAACCTGTCCTGGGCCTCGACCATGTTCGCCTACAACTCCCTGCCCCCCGATCCGGAGATCGTGGGCGAGCGCTGGCGCGAGATGTGGTTCCAGCGCCTGGAGGGCAGCGGGCTGTGGCTGGAGAAGTGGCTGCGCCACCAGCGCCGCGACGACTACTGGAAGCACGGTTCGATCTGCGAGGACTGGTCCGCGGTGCAGATCCCGGTGATGGCCGTCAGCGGCTGGGCCGATGGCTACTCCAACGCCGTGTTCCGCCTGCTGGCCAACCTCCAGGCACCCCGCCTGGGCCTGGTCGGCCCCTGGAGCCACAAATACCCGCATCAGGGCGTGCCCGGCCCGGCGATCGGCTTCCTGCAGGAGTGCCTGCGCTGGTGGGATCACTGGCTGAAGGGCGTCGACAACGGGATCATGGACGAGCCGATGCTGCGTGCCTGGATCCAGGACAGCGTCCCGCCGACCACTCGCTACGAGGAACGCCCGGGGCGCTGGGTGGGCGAACCCTGCTGGCCCTCGAAGAACGTCGAGATGGAGCCATTGACCCTGGCCTGGCCGGGGCGGCTGGAACACGCGTCGGCCGCGTCTCCGGAGCGCGAGATGACGCTGCAGTCACCGCTGAGCGTGGGACTTTTTGCCGGTAAGTGGTGCTCGTATGCAGCGACACCCGACCTGCCGCACGACCAGCGCGAAGAGGACGGGGGTGCCCTGGTATTCACCAGTGCCCCACTGGAGGAACCGCTGGAGATCCTGGGTGCCGCAGTGCTGGAGTTGCAGCTACGGGTCGACCGGCCCGTCGCCATGGTGGCGGCGCGGCTGTCCGACGTGGCGGCCGACGACAAGGCCACCCGTGTCACCTACGGGCTGCTGAACCTGACCCACCGCGAAGGCGCGGAGACCCCGCAGCCGCTGGAACCCGACACAACCTACCGGGTCCGGATCAAGTTCAACGACGTGGGCCAGCAATTCCCGGCGGGGCACCGTATCCGATTGTCGCTGTCCACGTCGTATTTCCCGCTGGCATGGCCGGCGCCGCAGCCCGTGCGGCTGCGGATCATGGCGGGGGCAAGCCGTCTGCTCCTGCCACGACGGGGGCGGCGGGAAGAGCTGGACGCCGGCATCGCCTTTCCGCCACCCGAGGGTGGTCCACCCTCGACGTCCGTCCACCAGCTGACCCCCCAGCAGCACAACTGGCGCGTGATCCGCGACCTGGCCGAGGACGAATCGACCCTCGCGGTTACCAATGACGCGGGGACCGTCCAGCTGGATGACCTGAATCTGGAGATGCAGCGCAAGGCGCTGGAGTGGTACAGCTACCGCGGCGACGATTTCAACTCCGCGCGCGGGGAAACCCTCTGGGAACGTGGCTTCCGGCGCGGCGACTGGGAAGTGCGCACGGTGACCCGAACGGTCCTCACCTCGACCCCCACCGAGTTCCAGATCCACGCACAGCTGGATGCGTACGAGGGTGAACGCAGGGTATATGCCCGCAACTGGGATGTCCGGATCCCCCGCGACCTCGTCTGAACTAGCCAGCTTGAACCCCCGGAAAGAGCGCGGGGTCAGTGGAAAGCACCCTGCAGTGGCAGTAGGGGTATAGGCGGCTTGTGTGGCGACCACATGCTGGAATCGCTACCGGAGCGTTTGCCACACGCAGTAGCGAACTCGCTACGTGTGGCTCGAAACCGAGTGTGGCCATCCCGACTCGCGAGCCAATCAGGGTGTAACCTTTCCCGGTTATGCTGGAGTTTGGCCCAACCACTGTCCGGGGGATGCGATGAAGGTCGCCGTCTTCAGTACCCAGCAGCATGATCGCGAGCACCTGATACCGGCGCTGGTGGCCGCCGAAATGGTGCCGGTGGTGTACGCCGAGCGCCTGACTGCGGAGACGGCGCACCTGGCCCGGGGTGCGGATGCGGTCTGCGTATTCACCAACGACGACCTGCACCGCCGGGTGATTGACGGGCTGGCGGATCAGGGCATCCACGTGATCGCGCTGCGCTGCTCCGGGTACGACAATCTGGATGTGGCGCGGGCCCGCGAGCGCGGCGTGCGCGTGGGGCGGGTTCCGGCCTACTCCCCGAACGCGATCGCGGAGCATGCCGTCGCCCTGTTGATGACGCTGAACCGCCGGGTGCACCGGGCCTGGGAGCGGACCCGACGCGGCGATTTCCGGCTCGACCATCTGACGGGCTTTGATCTCGTCGGGCGTACCGTGGGTGTGGTGGGCACCGGGCGGATCGGCCAGGCCTTCGCGCGGATCATGCTCGGCTTTGGCTGCCGGGTGCTCGCGCACGACCCGTACCCGAATGCGGAGCTGCAGGCCGCGGGGGTGGAGTATCAGGACCTGGACACGCTGCTGGCCGCGTCCTCGGTGGTGAGCCTGAGCTGCCCGATGACACCGGAGAACCGGCACATGATCAATGCCGACACCCTGGCGCGAATGCCGCGAGGGGCCTTTCTGATCAATACGGCGCGCGGGGCGCTGGTGGATACCGATGCCGCCGAGGTCGCACTGGACTCGGGTCAGCTGGGCGGATTCGCACTGGATGTCTACGAGGCCGAGGCGGGGCTGTTCTTCCACGACTGGTCGCTGGCCGGTCTTCCGGACCGGCGCCTGGCGCGGCTAATGCAGCGCGACGATGTGCTGGTCACCGGCCACCAGGCCTTCCTGACCCACGAGGCGCTGACCAACATCGCCGACACCACCGTGGCCAACCTGACCACCCTGCACCAAAACCCGGACGCGCAACCCGAAGGCCGCGTGGTTTAGGGACCCCGGGTGGGCGCCGGGCGAAATGCAGCCGGGGCGGTCAGAACAGGGCTAGTTCGGCCTCCTGATAGGCGATATTCGTGTTGCGCGGCGCCAGGTCGTCGAAGTCGGCCAGGTCCTGCCAGGGCGAGTCGTCAAAGGCGCGGATTGCGGACTGCATATCGGTGCCCATGTCTGCCGCTTCGAACATGTGGTCCCACAGCGCGCGCAGGTAGTCGTGGGTCGGGTGGTCGAAGGTCGACAAGGCCCCCGGTTCACCGTGTCCCGGGATAAATTTCGCATCCGCGTATTCATCCTGCAGGAGTTCGTAGGCCTGCAGCCAGCCCTCCATGCTGCCGTCGGGAAGGATGGCCAGGAGGCGACCGCCATAGAGCACGTCGCCGGCAAATACGACGTTGTCGGGCTCGACCACCGCGATCAGGCTGCCGTGGGTGTGGGCGCTGCCCACGTGGCGAACGGCCAGGGTGACGCCGCCCAGGTCCAGTTCCTTGCGATCCTCGACCATTACGTTTGGCGGTTCCGGGTGCTCGGTGGAGCCTTCCGGCCGATCCAGCGCGTTCTCGAGCTGCATGGCGAACATCGAGGCGCTGCCCTGCATGCGGTCGGCGGCCCCGGGCGCGGCCAGGATGTCGGCGCCGGCCTCGCGGAAGACGTCATTGCCCATAAAGCGGTGTGGCTGCGAGTTGGTGTTGATCACGTAGCGCACCGGCTTGTCCGTCGTGGCGCGGATATGCTCCAGCATCTCTTTGGCCATCTCCGGGGTGTGGCCGGAATCGATCACGGCCACGGCGTCTTCGCCGACCACATAGCCGAGGTTCATGCGAAACCCCTGGTTCTCGGTGTCCGGCCCGCCGTACGGCCCGATCCAGGCGTGGGCATGGTCCGAGACAGCTTCGGGTTCCGGCAGGATGGGCGCCTCCTTGGCCGCGAGCATCGGGCTTAGAACAAAAGCCGCCAGGGCCAGAACAAGCAGGGCCCTGTTGCGTGTGTTTTTCAGCATGTCACGTACTCCTAGAGCAGAAGCTGATACCCGGCGCCCAGAGCGGCACAGACAGCGATCAGCGGGATAATCCCGACCCGGAAGCGGGCCAGGGCGATGAAGGCGGCGATGCCCAGCAGGGCGGAGAACCATTCGAAGGCCCCTTCGAACCCGTCCGGCCACAGGACGTGCCAGGTAAAGAAGACGGCAAGGTTCACGATCACCCCGACCACAGCGGCGGTGATGCCCGTCAGCGGGCCGGTAAAGTGCAGGTCCCCGCGGGTGCGCTCGACCAGCGGTGCCCCGACCAGGATGAACAGGAACGACGGCAGGAAGGTAAAGAACGTCGCGACCAGCGCACCCAGCAGGGCGGCCAGCACGATCTGGTCCGGCCCGAGAAAGGCCTGCGTCCAGCCACCGATGAAGCCGACGAAGGTCACCACCATGATCAGCGGGCCGGGCGTGGATTCGCCCAGGGCCAGGCCGTCGATCATCTGCGTCGGACTCAGCCAGCCATAGGTCTCCACCCCGCCCTGGTATACGTAAGGCAGTACTGCATACGCCCCGCCGAAGGTGACCAGCGCAGTCTGAGTGAAGAACTGCCCCATGCGGGTCAGCGTGGCGTCCCAGCCGAACACCGCGAGCAGGGCGCCGAACACGGCAGCCCACAGGCCCAGGCCCACCACCAGAAAGCGGACCACCCGCGACCAGCGAAACTGCATCCAGGGGGCGGGTGGCGTGTCGTCGTCCACCACCGCCGGGCCACGGGACTCGACACTGCCGGCCCCGTGCGATTCGCCGCTCTGGAAGCGCTCTGGCCAGACGCGGCTGCCCAGCCAGCCGAGGATACCCGCCGTGATGATGATGTACGGGAACGGGATGTTGAGCGCGAATATCGCCAGGAAGGCCGCAATGGCCATCAGCCACAGCAGGCCATTGTTGAGTACCCGTCCGCCGATGCGCCAGCCCGCGTAGACGATGATCGCGACCACCGCCGGCTTGATGCCATAGAACACGGCCTCCACCGCCGGTACATCGCCAAAGGCCAGGTACACCCAGGACAAACCGATCATCAGGAACAGCGAAGGCAGGATGAACAGCAGCCCGGCCATCAGACCGCCGAAGGTCCCGTGCAGCAGCCAGCCGAGATAGGTCGCCAGCTGCTGCGCCTCGGGACCCGGCAGCACCATCGTGTAGTTCAGCGCATGCAGGAAGCGGTTCTCGGAGACCCAGCGGCGCCGCTCCACCAGCTCCTCGTGCATCATCCCGATCTGCCCGGCGGCACCGCCAAAGCTGATGAAGCCGAGTTTAAGCCAGTAGCGAAAGGCCTCGGTCCGGGTGGGAGGGTCGGGTCGTTGGGTCGCGGAGTGTCGGGGATCGGTCATTCGGTGTTGTGTCCGGATTGTTGTTCATAGGCCTGGCGGAGGTCGTGCAGCACCGGGGTCACGCGGGCCAGCAGGGCGTCGTCGTCCGCGCACTGCTGTTTGGCCCCGGTCAGGATGCTTTCGAAGCCCGCCGCCTCGGGGATGGGGCGCCCCCCCACGTCCAGGAAGTGCACCATCTCGGCCAGTCCGGCCAGACCGCTGTGGCGCTCCAGACCGAAGGCGGCCAGCAGGACCTCGAAGGTGACGCGGTCGCCAACGTGGGTGAAGGCGGCCCCGTCGAAGTCGAAGCCCAGGGCCTCGGGCGGGCAGTCGGCCGGGGTGGGAATCCAGACGAAGTGGGCTTCCGGGTCGATGAATTCGCGGATCAGCCAGGCACTGGCGACCCGGTCCACCCACATGGCCGCGCGCGTGGCCCATAGCCGGCCCCGGTAGTCCGCCGGGTCCAGGCGGGGGATTCCGGAATCCGGCGCGGGCGATGGTTCGTCCGGCGAGAGCATCGACTGGGCTGCGGCTTCGAGCCGGGCCAGCTGGGCCTCCAGCGGGCCGCGTCCGGGGCCCGGGAAGTAATCGGTGCGGCGCAGCTGCTCCGCCTCGCGATGGACCTGGCGCAGGCGCTTGAGCAGTTCGGCCTCGCCCAGTCCGGGCAGCTGGCCCAGCAGGGTCTCGGCGTTGGTCTGCAGCGTACGGTACTCGGCCTCGCGATCGAACAGGCTGCGGTAGTGCGCCTGCTCCTCGGCGCTGGCCGCCACCGGCAGGTGGTAGGCCTGGTTGCCCGCCGCCCGTGCGGATTCCGCCAGTTCCAGCAGAGCGTCGCGCAGATCCGGGCGATTGGGCAGCAGGTAGACGCCGTCGCGCAGCGTGGCGGAGCCCAGCGCCTTCAGCGCGCGCCAGAGCCGGACCCGGGTCGAGTCCTGCCCGCTCTGAAAGGCGAGGATGAGTAGTTGCCAGTCGGTATCCGGAGAAGCCATGTTACATGTATATCAACAATGTAATGATCGTTACAAATTTCGTCGGACAGGCACAAAAAAGCCCGGCGCCTTGCGGGGCCGGGCTTGCGCTGCCGGGGCGTGGCGATCAGCCCTCGTTGTGGTAGCCGGTGATGCGCTCCACTTCGTTCTTCGCGCCCAGGACCACCGGTACGCGCTGGTGGATGCCCTCGGGGCTGATGTCCATGATGCGCTCGCGGCCGGTGGTGGCGGCGCCGCCGGCCTGCTCGATGATGAAGCTCATCGGGTTGGCCTCGTACATCAGGCGCAGCTTGCCGGCCGTGCCCTTGGCCTGCATCTTCGTGTCCATCGGGTACAGGAACACACCACCACGCGACAGGATGCGGTGCACTTCGGCCACCATGGAGGCGACCCAGCGCATGTTGAAGTCCTTGCCGCGCTCGCCTTCCTTGCCGGCCAGACATTCGTCGATGTAGCGCTTGACCGGGGCCTCCCAGAAGCGGCTGTTGGACATGTTGATCGCGAACTCCTGGGTGTCTTCCGGGATCTGCACGCTGTCCTTGGTCAGCAGGAATTCGCCGAAGTCCTTGTCCAGGGTGAACATCTTCACGCCCTGGCCGGTGGTCATCACCATCATGGTGGACGGGCCGTACAGGCAGTAGCCGGCGGCGACCTGCTTGGTGCCCGGCTGCAGGAAGTCCTCGGTCTTGGGATCGGTGACGCCTTCCGGGGCCTTCAGGATGGAGAAGATCGTGCCGACCGAAACGTTCACATCGATGTTCGAGGAACCGTCCAGCGGATCGAACAGCACCAGGTAGTGGCCGCGCGGCTCGTTGGCCGGCATCTCGCAGATCTCGTCCATCTCCTCGGAGGCCAGGCCGGCGGCGTGGCCGTTGTGGCTCAGGCTCTCGATGAACACCTCGTTGGTGATGATGTCGAGCTTCTTCTGCGTCTCGCCCTGCACGTTCTCGGAGCCGGCCGAGCCGAGCACGCCGACCAGATCACCCTTGTCGACGAGGTCGGAGATCTTCTTGCACGCCACGGAGATGTCGTTCAGCAGACCGGTGAATTCGCCGGTCGCGCCCTGGATGCCGCGCTGGGTTTCGATAATGCAGTTGGTCAGAGTGGTACCGATATGCATGATGCAATCCTGATGCTGTTGTGAATCGGGCGACACGGCGCGAAATGGGGCACAGCAGCCCCGTCGCGGGGCGAACGGCCCCGGCGCGCCGGGTGTCAAAGGCGGCATAGTGTAGCAAAAGCACCCGGAGTGGCCGATCCACGGTACTGATCGTGGCGTGATCGGCCTGGCACTGTGTTTGCTCGGCCTTCGGGAACCAACAGGAAATGGAGGATTCGCATGCCGCAGAACGCGCTGTACGCCCAGTCGGGCGGAGTCACTGCCGTCATCAACGCCAGCGCCTGGGGGGTGATCGAGGCGGTGCGCGCCCACCCGGCCCATTTCGGCAAGATCTATGCGGCGCGCGACGGCATCCTGGGTGTGCTGCGCGAAGAGATCATCGACCTCGACCAGGAGGACCCGCTGACCCTCGCCGCCCTGCGCCATACGCCGGGCGGTGCGTTCGGTTCCTGCCGCTTCGATCTGGGTGACCCCGACAAGGACCCGCAACAATACGAGCGCCTGGTCGAGGTCTTCCGCGCCCATGACATCGGCACCTTCTTCTACAACGGCGGTGGCGGCTCCATGGATACCGCCTTGAAGATCGCAAAGATGGGCGAGCGCATGGGCTTTCCGATCAAGGCGATTGGGGTGCCGAAGACGATCGACAACGACCTTGCCGTGACCGACTCCAGCCCGGGGTTCGGCTCGGCCGCCAAGTTCATCGCCACGGCAGTGCGCGAGGCCAGCCTGGACGTCGAGTCCATGCACACCAGTTCCACCAAGGTGTTCGTGATGGAGGTGATGGGTCGGCATGCCGGCTGGCTGGCGGCCGCCGCGGCGCTGGCGCAGGAGTTCGACGGTCAGCCGCCGATGCTGATCCTGTTCGCCGAGGTCCCGTTCGACCAGGACGACTTCCTCGACCACCTGAACCGGACCATCGAGCGCCACGGCTACTGCGTGGTGGTCGTCTCCGAGGGCATCAAGAACCCGGACGGGGAGTTGTTCTCGGTCGCGCAGAGTCACGACGTGTACGCCTATACCCAGCTCGGCGGTGCCGCCCCGCGCCTGGCCGAACTGATCCGCGAAAAGACCGGCCACAAGCTGCACTGGGCCGTGGTGGACTATATCCAGCGCGCCTCGCGCCATATCGCATCGAAGGTGGACGTGGAGCAGGCCTATGCCTGCGGTCGCGCGGCGGTGGAGGGGGTGGTGGCCGGCGAGGACGCCTTCATGCCGATCATTCGCCGGGACTCCAACCAGCCGTACCGCTGGAGCATCGGCTTTACCCCGCTGGAGACCGTCGCGGACATCGAGCAGGGCATGCCGCGCAACTACATCACCCCGGATGGCTACGGCATCACCCAGGCCGCGCGCGACTACCTGCGCCCGCTGATACAGGGCGAGGATGCCCCGCCATTCGAACGGGGCCTGCCCTGCTACCCGCGCATCCGCGGCGAGCTGTTGCCAAAACGCTGCCCGCCATTCGACGTGAAGACCGAGTAGATACGCGGACTACGGACCCTAAGGCCTCCCGGGGGTACAGCAAGCACCGGGGCCCTCCTGCTGGATCGGCGGACAGGGCACGGACCCGTAGGAACAGAAGACGCAGCAATCCCCCGGCAACGGCCTCAGCAGGGCACCGCAGCCGGTGCACTCATAGAACCACTGGCAGGCATCGGTGGGCATCGTCTCGGTCTTCTGATGGCCGCACTCCGGGCAGGTCAGGGTCGAGTCGGGGATGATCTCGTTCATATGCGTTTCAGGTCGGTTTGCGAGGATGGGATGCAAGATCCAGGCGGGCAGGCGAAAAACCCCGCCGGACAACCGGGATCGGCACAAAACGGGCGGTTCCGGAGTCTACAGCACTGCAAGCCCGCGCAAGACGGGCGCCAACACCGGATACCGGATGGAGGAAACGATGTACACGCGAATCCTGAACCGCACGTTTGCCCTGTCGGCCGCCAGCGTCCTGGCCGCCGCATTCCTGGCGCCAGGCCAGGTCGCCGCGCAGGGCGCCTATTTCGCGCCGGCCGATGGCTCGCCGGACGAGGTCACCTTCGAGTACCGCATGCGCGAATACGGCTGTGCCAACGTGCGCGGCCAATGGCGGGCGACCAACAACACCGACGACTGGCTGGAGGTGCGCGTCACCAAGACCGCCTACAACTGCCCCGGCGAGTTGGAGGACGATGTCCGCACGACCACCCGCCTGTGGCGCACCCTCGGTCCGGGCGAGACCCAGGAACGCACGCGTGACAACTCGGTGTGCGGTGGGGCCTGGGCGCGCGGGGTCGAGGTCCTGGAGTACGAGATCAACGTGGTTGACGCCCCCGACGAAAGCTGAGGCCTGTGATTCCGGCCGCGATTTTTCTTCGCGGCCGGTTCCCTTGCGCCGTGGGCGCGCTACACTCGTAAGCGTTATGCACCCCGTCCCCATTCGAGGAGTCTGTCCATGCGCGTCCCTTCGTTTCGCCAAGTCCTGTCCGCCCCTGCGGCCTTCCTGGTCGCGCTGACGCTGACCCTGCTGCCCGCCACCCCGGCCTTCGCCGGCGTGGGCATGCTCGACACCGGCAGCATGATCC
This sequence comes from Thioalkalivibrio sp. ALE28, assembly GCF_000377425.1. Classification (NCBI taxonomy): domain Bacteria; kingdom Pseudomonadati; phylum Pseudomonadota; class Gammaproteobacteria; order Chromatiales; family Ectothiorhodospiraceae; genus Thioalkalivibrio; species Thioalkalivibrio sp. ALE28. Next base: position 42,441 of record NZ_KB898100.1, read on the forward strand.
AGCAGGCCAGCGCGGATGACACCCGCGCCCAGTTGCTGGAACAGCTCAATGACGCCGAGGTCCGTGCCCAGTTGATCGAGATGGGGGTCGACCCCGAACGGGCCGAGCAGCGCGTGGCGCGTCTGACCGACGAGGAACTCGCCCGCCTGGAGGCGCACATGGAGACCGACCCGGCCGGCGCCGCCAGCGCCCTCGGTGTGGTCGCCATCGTGTTCGTGGTGTTCGTGATCCTCGATGCGGTCGGCGTGACCGACATCTTCTCGTTCGTGGGTCCGGCGCGCGCCAACCGCTGACGCGGTCATGGCATCGTGGAACCGACGGCGAGCCTCCGGGCTCGCCGTTCTTGTGTTCGGCCTGGTGATGGGCGCATTCGCCCTGGGCGGTTGCGCCACCGCGCCGCAGAGCGCGAGCCTGGCGAGCGAGCGCCCGGCCGACCTGCCGACCCGCGTGGAACTGACGGACACGCCCTTCTTCCCGCAGGAGCAATACCAGTGCGGCCCCGCCGCCCTGGCCACGGCCCTGAACGCCCGCGGCATCGACGCCGCGCTGGACGACCTGATCGAGGAGGTCTACCTCCCCGGCCGCGAGGGCAGTCTCCAGGCCGAGATGCGCGCGGCGGTGCGGGCCCGCGACCAGGTCGCCTACCGCATCGAGCCGCAACTGGAAACCGTCCTGCGCGAAGTGGCCGCCGGCAACCCGGTGGTGGTGTTCCAAAACCTCGGCGTGGCCCTGATCCCGGAATGGCACTTCGCGGTGGTGATCGGCTATGACCTGGAAGATCGCGAGATCTTCCTGCGCAGCGGCCCCATCCAGCGCCATGTGAACTCGTTTGCCCGCTTCGAGCGGACCTGGGCCCGCGGGGAACGCTGGGCCTTCCTGGTGATGGCACCGGACACCCTGCCGGCAACGGCCACGCCCCTGCGCTGGCTGCGAGCGGTCAACGAGCTGGAGCAGACCGGACGCCTCGCGGCGGCCGCCACTGGCTATGAAACGGCGATGGAGCGCTGGCCCGACGAGGCCATCCCCTATGTGGGCCGGGCCAACGTGGCGTTTGCCCAGGGCGACCTGACCACGGCCGAGGACGCCCTGCGGAACCTCGTGGAGCGTGATCCGGCGCGTCACGAAGGGTGGAACAACCTGGCGCATGTACTGATCGCCCGCGAGTGCGGTGAGCAAGCGCGCGAGGCGGCAAGCTGTGCGGCCGGTCTGGCGGGGCCGGGCAGCTACGCTCGCACCCTCGGTGCGGCGGCGGATGCGCCGGACACGGGGGCCGAATGCCGCGCCCTGCCGCCTTGTGCCGCGACGATGGACTCCGCGGCTTTACCGGAGCGCCATTAGGCGGGTGCACGCTTGCGCGGCGCACGCCGGTCCTCTCCGGCCGGGGCGTGTGCGGCGCGCCTACTTGCGCTTCTCGAGCGTCTGTTCAGCGTGCTTGAGGACCAGGCCCAGGTTCTGTTTCTCGACATCCGTGACCTGCGGGTCTTCCTTCACGGCGTGGCGCAGGTGTTCCACCAGTTGCGCCAGTTCGTCGCGCGAGATCTGGTGAAAATTGAAGCCGCCACCGTAGCGGGACTCGAGCTGATCCCAGTATTCGGCAAGCGGAGGGCGGTAGTCGTCACTCATGGGGCATTCCCTGGTTGCGGTGCGGCGGGCGCATTTTGTCTGCTTGCGGTGCTTGGGGTCTAATGGGGGCTTTCCCGGCCGGCCTTTCGCCCATGTCCGTTACCGCTATCTACCCCGGCACCTTCGATCCCATCACGCATGGTCACACCGATATCGTGCGCCGGGCCGCCCGCCTGTTCGATCGCGTGGTGATCGCGGTGGCCGCCAATCCCAACAAGGGCCCGGCCTTCCCGCTGGAGACGCGCGTGGCCCTGGCCCGCGAGGCCGTGGGCGAAATCCCCGGCGTCGAGGTGCAGGGGTTCAACGTACTGCTGGCGCATTTTGTCCACGCCCAGCGCGCCAACGTGATCCTGCGCGGTTTGCGGGCGGTGTCCGACTTCGAACACGAATTCCAGCTGGCGGCGATGAACCGCCAGCTGGCGCCGGAGGTCGAAACCCTGTTCCTGACACCGGCCGAGGAATACAGCTTCGTCTCCTCGAGTCTGGTACGGGAAATCGCCCGTCTGGGTGGCGACGTCTCAAAATTCGTGAGCCCCGGCGTGGCGCGCATGCTGGCCGAACAAAACGGCCTGGAGCGCTAGCGGCCGGGCCCTGCGACTGGATACGAGGATTGGCCCATGGCCCTGATGATCACCGACGAATGCATCAACTGCGATGTCTGCGAGCCCGAGTGCCCGAACGAGGCCATCTACCCGGGTGACGAGATCTACGAGATCGACCCCAATCTGTGCACGGAATGTGTCGGGCACTTCGACGAGCCGCAGTGCCAGGATGTCTGCCCGGTCGACTGCATCCCGCTGGACCCGGATCACAAGGAGACCCGCGAACAGCTCCAGGCCAAGTATGAAGCCCTGATGGCCGCGAAGTAGGCAACCTCGTGGACTGGCATCGACCCCTCCTGCGCGGCGCCGTCCTTGTCACCCTGGCACTGGCCGCCCCGCTGGCCTGGGCCGGACCCGGGCAGCATGCGGTGGCCACTGCCCACCCCGCGGCCAGCGAGGCCGGCGAGGCCGTGCTGCGCGACGGCGGCAATGCCTTCGACGCCGCCGTGGCCATCACCGCCGCGCTGGGCGTGGCCGAACCCTATGGCTCCGGCCTCGGGGGCGGCGGGTTCTTCCTGCTGTACGAGGCCGACTCGAACCGCAGCGTGATGGTCGACGCCCGCGAGACCGCCCCGGCCGCGGCGCATCGCGACATGTATCTGGATGCGGAAGGCGAGGTGGTCGATGGACTGTCACTGGACGGCGTGCTGGCGGCGGGCATCCCCGGCATGCCGGCCGGCCTCGATCACATCGCGCGGAACTACGGGCGTCTGTCGCTGGCGGACAGCCTGGCCCCGGCGATCCGTCTGGCCGAAGACGGTGTCCCCGTCAGCGGTCGCTATCGGCAGATGGCGGGGTTCCGCCACCAGACCCTGCGCGACGGGGCAGACGCGCGCGGCATCTACCTGGACGACGGCCAGCTGCCGGACGAAGGGACGCCCCTGCGCCAGCCGGATCTGGCCGCAACCCTGCGGCGCCTGGCGGACGCCGGCCGCGACGGGTTCTATACCGGCGAACTGGCCGAGCAGCTGGTCGCGGGGGTGCGCGAGGCGGGCGGGATCTGGACGCTGGACGACCTCGCCGGTTACGCGGTGGTCGAGCGCGACCCGATCCGACTCGATTACCACGGGGCCGAGATCACCACGGCATCCCCGCCATCCTCCGGGGGGGTGGCACTGGGGCAGATCCTGAACATCCTTTCATTCTATGACCTCGAGGCGCTGGCGCCGGACATGCGCGCCCATCTGACCATCGAGGCCATGCGCCGCGCGTACCGCGACCGGGCCGAGTATCTGGGCGATCCGGATCATGTCGAGATGCCGCTGGAGCGGCTGTTGTCGCGCGACTACGCCGCCGGACTGCGCGCCACGATCCATCCGGACACGGCCACCCCCAGCCGCTACCTGCCGCTGTCGGTGGATCCGAAGGCCGACCACCCGGAGGCCGCCGCCACCGAGAGCCGCCAGACGACGCATTTCTCCGTGATCGATGCCGAGGGCAACCGCGTCGCGGCTACCCTGACCCTCAACTACCCCTTCGGCGCCGGCTATGTGGTGCCCGGCACCGGTGTGCTCCTGAACAACGAGATGGACGACTTCTCGGCGAAACCGGGCGAGCCCAACGCCTACGGCCTGGTCGGCTTCGAGGCCAACGCCATCGCCCCGCAGCGCCGGCCGCTGTCGAGCATGAGCCCGACCTTCGTCGACACCGGCGAGCGGGTGGCGATCCTGGGGACGCCCGGGGGCAGCCGTATCATCACCATGGTGCTGCACGGCATCCTCGGGGTGCTCGAGGGACAGTCCATCGAGGATGTGGTGGCGGCTCCGCGCTATCACCACCAGTACCTGCCGGACCGGGTCGAGCACGAGACCGGCGCCTTTGATGCCGAGTTGCGCGGCCAGCTGGTCGCGCGCGGGCACCAGCTGGTGCCTCAGGTCCGCCCGTTCGGCGACATGCACGCCATCCTGTGGGAGCCCGAGGCCGACCGTCTGGAGGCCGCCTCCGACCCGCGCGGCGAGGGCGAGGCGCGCGTCTTTCAGCTCCCGTAACCCTCATTGTGGAAGGAACGCGGCAGTCGCGGGTACCCCGAGAGCTCGCCACGTCGCTGTGCGACTCGCGATGACGGGGGATAGCGGCGAGGAATACGTTCAGGGGCGCGCCGGATGCCACCCACGCAAAAAGCCGCGCCCGTTTGCGGGGCGCGGCTTCGCGATTCAGCTATCCGCGGCCGGCGCGAGGCCGGCCAGATGCCCGGGGGCTTAGCCCTGGGCCAGGTCGCGGATGCGGGCGTTCAGACGGCTCTTGTGACGGGCCGCCTTGTTCTTGTGGATCAGGCCCTTGCTCACGGTCTTGTCGATCACCGGCACGGCCGACTTGTAGGCCTCGGCGGCAGCCTGGGCATCGCCCTTGTGCAGCGGCTTCAGCACGGCCTTCATGGCCGTACGGAAACGGGAGCGCAGCGCCATGTTGTGGGCGCGGTTCTTGACCGCCTGACGGGCCCGCTTACGGGCAGAAGCAATATTCGCCAAAGTACTTCCCTCGCGTTGAATCGCTAGGTTCTGGAAAAGGCGGCAGAGCATACCGCCGGGCCGGCTGCGCGTCAACCGGGAGCGGGGCGTGGCGGGAATGACAGGGGGGTTCCGGGGCGTCTACTCTAGAAAGAAACAACACCATACAAAGGAGACCACGATGAACCGCTTTCCCCGGACCCTTCAAACCACCTCGGCAACCGCCGCGGGCATGGCCCTCCTGCTGGCCACCCTGCTGGTCGCGAGCCTGGCCTTCATGCCCCAGGCCAAGGCCTTCGAGCCGGAGGCCAAGGTGGTCTATCACGCCGACTTCGCCGACCCGCGCCGCTTCTCCGCGATGCTGACCAGCATCAATAACATGATGACGCACTACCAGAACGAGTTCATCGACGCCGACGTGCGCATCGTGTTCGTGGCCCACGGCATCCGCTTCCTGACCGACGACAATCTCGCCGATACGCCGTTCGAGGCCGACGAGGAACTGAAGGAAGAGCGCGAGACCCTGCGCGGCCGCCTGATGAGCCTCGCAAGCACCCATGGCGTGCAACTGGAGCTGTGCGAGATCACCCGCTCGCAGATCGGCCTCGACGAGGATCTGATCTACGACCACGTGAATTTCGTCCCCTCGGGCGTGGTGCGCGTGGCCGAACTGCAGAACGAGGAAGGCTTCGCCTACATCAAGATCGAGTGATCGCCATTCGGCTCGATGCTCACAAGCCCCGCCTCGGCGGGGCTTTTTTGTGTCACCACGAAGCGCACGAAGATACGAAGGGGATCAAGGGCGTTTGCACCAGAAACCCTGCGAAGAGGGGCACGATGTGGCGAGCGCAGCGAATCGCATCGTGTCGCTATTGAGTACGTCATCGCGAGAAGCGAAGCGACGTGGCGATCGGGTTGGGAGTCCCGCCAGTGTTAGCGAAAAGATTGCCGCGCTACGCTCACAATGCCAGCCCTATTAATCCAGCCCTTCTCTTCCTGTCTCCCCACCTTCCTGTAAATCGCCCTGGCCCTTCTCCGTGCCCTCTGTGTTCTCGTTGGTGAAAAAAGCGGCATTCCGCCTAACCCAGAACCTCCAGTTTGGCGAAGCTGAGCACCAGCCACTTGGGGCCGGCGTGGGCGAAGTTCACCTGTACCCGCGCCGAGTTGCCGGAGCCCTCAAACTGGGTGACCAGGCCCTCGCCGAACTTCGCGTGATGCACACGGGCGCCGATGGCCAGGCCCGCGGCGGAGGCCTCGGCGGCCTGTGCATCCATGGACCCGAAGCCCGCCGTCTTCTGCCGGGCCGCCGCAAAGCGTCCGGCGCCGTAGGGCGAGGCCTGCGGGCGCAGCACCTCCAGCGCGTCCTCCGGGATCTCGTTGATGAAGCGCGAGGCGACGTTGTAGGACTCGCGCCCGTACAACCGACGGGTCTCGGCGTGGATCAGGTACAGCTCCTTCTCGGCGCGGGTCATACCGACGTAGGCCAGGCGGCGCTCCTCCTCCAGCCGGCCCGGCTCCTCCAACGAGCGCGCGTTGGGGAACAGGCCCTCCTCCATGCCGGTCAGGAACACCAGCGGGAACTCCAGGCCCTTGGCAGAGTGCAGGGTCATCATCTGCACCGCGTCCTCGTGCGGGTCGGCCGCGCCCTCGCCGGCCTCCAGCGCCGCGTGGGCGAGGAATTCGGTCAGGCGATTGCCCTCGCCTTCCTCGCTCTCGGCGGTGGATTCCATGTCGAAGGCGCGCGCCGCGCCCACCAGTTCGTCCAGGTTCTCGAGACGCGCCTCGCCGCGCTCGCCCTTCTCCTTCTTGTAGTGCTCGCGCAGCTGGGCGCGCTCGATCGCCTGCTCCACCTGGTCCGCCAGCGGCTGGCGCGGGAGCTCCTGCTGCAGATCGCGGACCAGCTGCACGAAGCCGGCGACCGCGTTGCGCGCGCGCCCGGGCAGGGCGTCGGCATCCACCGCGTGGGCGGCCGCCTGAAGCAGGCTGGTGTCCGCCGCCTGGGCCGCCTGGCGCAGGCCCTCCAGGGTCTTTTCGCCGATCCCGCGCGGCGGCTGGTTGACCACGCGCAGGAACGCGGCGTCGTCATCGCCGTTGACGGCCAGGCGCAGGTAGGCCAGGGCGTCGCGGATCTCCTGGCGCTCGAAGAAGCGCAGGCCGCCGTAGACGCGGTAGGGCATGCGCCGGCCGATGAAGGTCTCTTCCAGCACGCGCGACTGGGCGTTGGAGCGGTAGAGCACGGCGCACTCGCGGTACAGCCCGCCCTCGTCCACATGGCGGGCGATGGTCTCGGCGATAAAGCGCGCCTCTTCCTGCTCGTTCAGCGCGGTGTACAGGCGCACCGGCGCGCCCTCCTTGTCCTCGGTCCACAGCTCCTTGCCGAGGCGGCCGGCGTTGTGGCGGATCAAGGCGTTGGCCGCGTTCAGGATGTTGGCGCTGGAACGGTAGTTCTGCTCCAGGCGCACGACCTGGGTGCCCGGGTAGTCCTGCTGGAAGTGCTGGATGTTCTCGATCTTCGCGCCGCGCCAGCCGTAGATGGACTGGTCGTCGTCGCCCACCGCGAACACCGGGCTGTCGCCGGCCAGCAGGCGCAGCCAGGCGTACTGGATGTCGTTGGTGTCCTGGAACTCGTCGACCAGCACATGGCGAAAGCGCGTGCGGTAGTGCTCCAGCAGCGCCTTGTTGTCGCGCAGCAGCTCCAGCGAGCGCAGCATCAGCTCGGCGAAGTCCACCACCCCGGCGCGCTCGCAGGCCTGCTGGTAGGTGGTGTAGACGCGCACCCACTGGCGCGCGACGGGGTCGCCGGTATCCGGCAGGTGTTCCGGGCGCGAGCCCTCGTCCTTGCGCGCGTTGATGTACCACTGCGCCTGCTTCGGCGGCCAGCGCGCCTCGTCCAGTTCCAGGCCGCGCAGCACGCGCTTGACCATGCGCAGCTGATCGTCGGAGTCGAGGATCTGGAAGCCCTGCGGCAGTTTCGCCTCCTGCCAGTGCTGGCGCAGCAGGCGGTGGGCCAGGCCGTGGAAGGTGCCGACCCACAGCCCGGTGGCCGGGTGGCCCAGCAGCGCCTCGATGCGCCCGCGCATCTCGGCCGCCGCCTTGTTGGTGAAGGTGACCGCCAGCAGGCTGTGCGGGGCCACGCCCTCCACGCCGATCAGCCAGGCGATGCGGTGCACCAGCACGCGGGTCTTGCCGGAGCCGGCGCCGGCCAGCACCAACAGCGGCTGCGGCGGGGCGGCCACGGCCTCGCGCTGGGCCGGGTTCAGGGAATCAAGCAGGGGGGAGACATCCATGCGCGAATGGTAGGGAAACCCGGCCGGAATCGCACGTTCCGCATGCGGGCCGTGTGCCTTCGGCCGGGCAAACGCGCTACTCTCGAAGTCAGCCCGCGTCGAAGCGCCAGGGTGCCTGCAAGGAACCTCGCACGCCGACGGAGTCACAAGGGTAGGCGCATCAGGAATGGGAAGACCGCGAATGAACGAGATGCCATCCCGGCACCGGCTGGACAGCCCCGTCTCCGGCCAGGAACTGCACCCCGACAATCTGGCCTTTGCCGAGGGTCTGCTGGAGCGCTACCGCGAGGACCCCGATTCGGTCCCGCCCGCCTGGGCCGACTATTTTCGCTCGCTGGAAGGTGTGGCGCGGCCGGAACGCCGCCGGCGTTCGACCGACCGCCCGGACCTGGCGCACGAACAACTGCAGATCCGGGTGCTGCAGTTCATCAACGCCTACCGCTATCTCGGGCACTTCGGCGCCCGCCTCGACCCGCTGGAACGCGAGTCCCCCGAGCCGCCGCGCGAGCTGAGCCGCGAGCATCACGGGCTGGACCAGGTCGGCCCGGACATCACCTTCGATCCGGGTTCCCTGTTTATCGAGGGGCGCGTCTCACTGGATACCATCGAGCGGGTCCTGAAGGAGACCTACTGCGCCAGTATCGGCGCGGAATACATGCACCTGATGGCCACCGACGAGAAGCGCTGGCTGCAGGAACGCCTGGAGTCCGCTCATGGCCGGTTCGGCTTCGACGACGAGACGCGCCTGGCCATCCTCGAGCGTCTCACCGCGGCCGAGGGCCTGGAGCGCTACCTGCACCGGCGCTATGTCGGACAGAAGCGTTTCTCGCTGGAGGGCGCGGAGAGCCTGATCCCGCTGCTGAATGCCCTGGTTCAGCGCGGCGGCGCGCGTGGGCTGCACGAACTCGTGGTCGGCATGGCCCATCGCGGGCGCCTGAACGTGCTGGTCAACCTGTTCGGCAAGTCGCCGGAAGAACTGGCCAACGAATTCGAGGGCCGGCCGCGTGACGATCGCGGTACCGGGGACGTGAAGTACCACATGGGGTTCTCGTCGGATCTGGATACCCCGGGCGGGCCGGTTCACCTGGCGCTCGCCTTCAATCCGTCGCACCTGGAGATCGTCACCCCGGTAGTCGAGGGCTCGGTGCGCGCGCGCCAGGTCCGCGTTGGCGATCGCAAGGGCAACCGCGTGATGCCGGTGGTGATCCATGGCGATGCCGCGTTCGCCGGGCAGGGCGTGGTCATGGAGACCCTGAACATGTCCCAGACCCGGGGGTTCTCCACCAAGGGCACCGTGCACGTGGTGGTGAACAACCAGATCGGGTTCACGACATCGACCCTGAAAGACGCACGTTCGACCCATTACGCGACCGATGTGGCCAAGATGGTGAATGCGCCCATCCTGCACGTGAACGGCGACGACCCCGAGGCCGTGGTGTTTGTCACCCAGATCGCGCTGGACTACCGCATGCGCTTCGGCAAGGACGTGGTGATCGACCTGGTTTGCTATCGCCGCCAGGGGCACAACGAAGCCGACGAACCGGCCGCCACCCAGCCGCGCATGTACCACCGCATCCGCGAGCTGCCGACCACCCGCGAGCGCTACGCCACGCGCCTGATCCGCGACGGCCTGACCACCGAAGAGGCCCAGGATCAGGCCCTGGAGGACTACCGCGGCCGGCTGGATGCCGGACAGCCGGTGGCACTGTCGCTGCTGCGCGAGCGCAATGGCCATACCGGGTCTTCGACCAACTGGGGCCCCTACGTGAACCAGACCTGGGACCAGGACGTGGAGACCGGTGCGCCCGCCGAGCGTCTGGCGCGCACCCTGGAGCAGCTGTCCACGCCGCCGGAGGGCTTTCGCCCGAACGACCGCGTGCAGAAGATCCTGGAGGCCCGCGTCGCCATGGCGCGGGGAGAACAGCCGCTGGACTGGGGCGCGGCCGAGACCCTGGCCTATGGGGCGCTGATCCAGGATGGCTACCGCATCCGCCTTTCCGGACAGGACTCCAGCCGGGGCACCTTCTTCCACCGCCATGCGGTGCTGCACGACCAGGAGACCGGGAAGGCCATCGTGCCGCTGCGGCGTCTGGACCCGGACCATCCGCGCTTCCTGGTAATCGACTCGCTGCTCTCCGAGGAGGGCGTGCTGGCCTTCGAGTATGGCTACGCCACCGCCGCCCCGGAGGCCCTGGTGATCTGGGAGGCGCAGTTCGGCGACTTCGTGAACGGCGCCCAGGTGGTAATCGACCAGTTCATCTCCTCCGGGGAACAGAAATGGGGCCGCCTGTCCGGCCTGACCCTGCTGCTGCCGCACGGATACGAGGGGCAGGGTCCGGAACACTCCTCGGCGCGCCCGGAGCGCTTCCTGCAGCTCGCGGCGCAGGAGAATATGCAGGTCTGCGTGCCGACCACGCCGGCGCAGATGTTCCACCTGCTTCGGCGGCAAATGCTGCGCCCCTACCGCAAGCCACTCGTCGTGCTGACGCCCAAGAGCCTGCTGCGACACAAGGACGCGGTCTCCGACCTCGATGCCCTGGCCAGCGGCCAGTACCAGACGGTCATCGACGACGCCGGCATCGACGACCCGAACCGGGTGAAGCGCGTCCTGCTCACCAGCGGCCGCATCTTCTACGACCTGGCCGCCCGCCAGGCCGAGGGCGAGCACGCGGACACGGCCATCCTGCGCCTGGAACAGTGCTACCCCTTCCCCGAGGCACGCCTGACCGAGCTGCTGGGCCGCTACCCGGAGGCGGACGAGTTCGTCTGGGTCCAGGACGAGCCGGAGAACCAGGGGTATCTGGAGTTCGTCGCGCCGCGCATCAACCCGCTGCTGGCGGTACGCGGCCAGACCCTGCACGCGGTGGCGCGGCCCCCGGCCGCGGCCCCTGCCGTCGGCTACCCCGAGGTGCACAAGGCCCAGCTGAAGGATCTGCTCGAACGTGCGTTCGGGCCCATCAGCTCGCGGGACACGCCGCACCCGACGCCCTGAATCTTCGAAACTGACGTACAGCACAAGGAAGCGAGATGGCATCCGATCGCACCCCGATCCAGGTCCCGGAACTCCCCGAATCGGTCGCCGACGCGACCGTGATCGCCCTGCACAAAAAGGCCGGGGACCCCGTCAAGCGCGATGAACTCATTGCCGAGCTGGAGACCGACAAGGTGGTCCTCGAGGTGTCGGCGCCTGGCCCCGGCACCCTGGTGGAGCTGTCCGCCAGCGAGGGCGACGTGGTCAAGGCCGATGCCGTGCTGGGCTATATCGGCTCGGCCGAGTCTGCGCCGGCAGACACGGAAGACGAAGCCAGTGACGAACCGGCACCGGCGAAGTCCGCAGATTCTCCAGAGCCCGCCGGCTCCGCGGCGACCGCCGACGCTGGAGGGAAAGGCGATGACGCGCAGCCCGCTGCCGAGTCCGCAGCGTCCGGTACGGGCGCGGATGATGCCGGCAGTGCGCCGCCGCCCTCTCCCTCCGTTCGGCGCTTGTTGCAGGAGGCCGGGCTCAGTGCCGGGGAGGTCGAGGGCACTGGGGAAGATGGGCGCATCCAGCGCGAGGATGTGGAGCGCGTTCGTGACCAGCGGGCCGCGGGTTCCGGGACCCGTAGGGGTGCGCAGGCGGAAGACGCCGGTTCGGCCGCCCGCACGGCGCAACGCCCGACCGAACCGACGGACCGTGCCGAACGCATCGAGCGCGTGCCCATGACGCGGCTGCGTGCGCGCATCGCCGAGCGCCTGCTGGAGGCCAAGCAATCCACCGCGATGCTGACCACCTTCAACGAGATCGACATGTCCGCGGCGATGGCCCTGCGCGGGCGCTACAAGGAGACCTTCGAGAAGCGCCATTCCATCAAGCTCGGCTTCATGGGCCTGTTCGTGGCCGCGGCCACGCGGGCGCTGGAGCGCTTCCCGGTGATCAATGCCGCTCTGGACGGCGAGGAGATCGTCTACCACCACTACAGCGACATCGGGATCGCGGTGTCGTCACCGCGCGGGCTGGTGGTGCCGGTGCTGCGCGACACCGGCAACGCCTCCATCGCCGATATCGAGCGCCGCATCCGCGACTTCGCCGAGCGCGCCCGTGATGGCAAGCTGGATATCGACGAGCTGCGCGGGGGCACCTTCACGATCACCAACGGCGGGGTCTTCGGATCGCTGTTCTCCACGCCGATCCTGAACCCGCCACAGAGCGCGATCCTCGGCATGCATGCCATCAAGGAGCGCCCGGTCGCGGTGGACGGCGAGGTGGTGATCCGGCCGATGATGTACGTAGCTCTATCCTACGATCACCGCCTGGTCGATGGCGCCGATGCGGTGCAGTTCCTGGTCGCCATCAAGGACGCCATCGAGGACCCGGCGCGCCTGCTCCTCGACGTCTGACCCCGGGCGCCGGACCGCTCCCCGTAGGAGGCCAGCCCTCTGGCCGATGGGGCGTTGGACAGGTCCCCATCGGCCAGAGGGCTGGCCTCCTACTGTCTGCAGCGACACGGCCCATGCATGAACGGGCGACGCTGCCTGTGGGGTTCAGGTGCGATCGACGGGGCGACGGTACGGGCCAGGGCGCAGGCCGAATAGCAGCATGGCGGCGCCAACCAGGCCGAGCGGCCAGGCCGGCCAGGCCAGGCCGAGCCAGGTGGACACGTCGAGCTGGGTGGCCAGCCCCGCCAAGGCGAGCAGTCCCGCGCCCCCCCAGGCCTCGTGGCGCCGACGGTTCTGGCGGCGCAGGCCTTCCTCCAGGTCACGGATCTGCTGGCGCAGAGCGGCGTCGCGCTCGGCGCGCTGCTCTTCGACCGTCAGGGCCTTTTCCAGGTGCATGGGCATCTCGGGCAGCTGGGCAAGCAGGCGCGGCAGGTGCTGCTGCGCATTGCGGATGAACGCGCGCACGCCCATGCGTTCGTGCATCCACTTCTCGATGAATGGCTTGGCGGTGGTCCACAGGTCCAGCTGCGGGTACAGCTGGCGGCCCAGACCCTCAATGTTCAGCAGGGTCTTCTGCAACAACACCAGCTGTGGCTGGACCTCCATGTTGAAGCGCCGCGCGGTCTGGAACAGGCGCAGCAGGACCTGGCCGAACGAGATCTCGTCCAGTGGGCGCTGGAAGATCGGCTCGCAGACGGTGCGGATGGCCGCTTCGAACTCGTCCACGCGGGTGTCCTTCGGCACCCAGCCGGACTCCACGTGCAGTTCGGCCACGCGGCGGTAGTCGCGGTTGAAGAAGGCGTGGAAGTTTTCCGCCAGATAGCGCTGGTCGGAGTCCAGCAGCGAGCCGACGATGCCGAAGTCCACCGCCAGGTAGGTCGGGTCGTCCGGGTGGGTGGCATCGACGAAGATGTTGCCCGGGTGCATGTCGGCGTGGAAGAAGTTGTGCTGAAACACCTGGGTGAAGAAGATCTCCACCCCGCGCTCGGCCAGCAGCTTCAAGTCCACGTTGCGCTCGCGCAGCGCGGCGATGTCGGCCACCGGGATGCCGCCGATGCGCTCCATCACCAGCACGCTGCGGCGCGTGTAGTCCCAGATGATCTCCGGGATGTACAGCAGGTGGCTGTCCTCGAAGTTGCGGTGGATCGCGGCGGCGTTCGCGCCCTCGCGGATCAGGTCCAGCTCGTCGGTGACGGTCTTTTCGTATTCGTCCACCACCTCGCGCGGGCGCAGGCGCTTGGCCTCGGACCAGTAGCGATCGGCCAGGTCCGCGATCAGGTGCATCACCTCGAGATCGGCGCGGATGGTCTTGAGGATGCCGGGGCGCACGACCTTGACCACGACCTCGCGCCCGTCCTGCAGCGTGGCCGCGTGTACCTGGGCGATGGAGGCCGAGGCGATCGGCGTGTCCTCGAACGTGGCGAAGGCGATCTCGATCGGACGCTCGAGTTCGGACTCTATCAGCGCGCGCGCCTGCTCGAACGGGAACGGGGGTACGCGGTCCTGAAGCCGGGCCAGCTCCACCGCGATGTCGTCCGGCAGCAGGTCACGCCGGGTGGACAGCATCTGCCCGAACTTGATGAAGATAGGCCCCAGGTCCTCCAGTGCGCGGCGGATGCGCTCGCCGCGCGTACCTTCGGTACGGCGAAACCAGTTCCAGGGCGCGAGGTAGAGCAGGAAGCTGAGCGGGCGCAGCGGCTTCAGCGTAAACAGGATGACGTCCAGGCGATAGCGCACCAGGACCCGAGCAATGGTCCACAGCCGCAGGCCCCGGTACAGCGCGCGGCGCATCAGGACTGCCGGTCGTCAGGTGCGGAGGGCTGTGCCTCCAGACGGCGCAGCCGGGCATCTAGGCGGGCGACCCCGTCACGCAGGTCGGCGACGTCCTCGGCAAAGGCCTCGAAGGCCCCGCCGGCCGGCAGCCACTCGAGCTCGTCGCGCAGATAGTCGGCGGTATCCTCGGCGGAGCGGCGGCCGAGGTGGCGCAGGCTGCCGCGGGCCTGATCGAGCAGGTGGCGCAGCGGTCCGGCGGCCCCGGCGCCGGCAAAGCGCTCGAACAGCCCCTCCCAGTCGATTCCGGAATCCCGCAGCGCATGCTGCAGATCGGAGAGCACGGTGGCGTCACCGGTGATGGTCAGCCCGGAACGGTCGTCGCGGGCCAGCGCTGCGGCCAGCGACAGGGGCGAGCCCGCCAGCTGCACATCCACCGGCTCCTCGACACCGCCGATGACCTGCAGTCGGTCGGCGGCCCCGACCAGCGAAAGGGCCAGCCCCGGGGGCTCGATCACGATGGCGATTGCGCGCCCGGCCAGGCGCGCCCGGTCCTTCTCCGGCGCGCTCGCCAGGTGTTCGTTCAGCGTGGCCTCGATCAGGGCCGTGAACGGACTGGGCAGAGCGAAGGGTTCGGCCATGAAAACGTTACAGTTTTGTGCCGCGATGCAGCGCGACGATGCCGCCGGTCAGGTTGTCGTACTCGACCCTCTCCAGGCCGGCGTCGCGCATCATCCCGGCCAGGGTCTCCTGATCCGGGTGCATGCGGATGGACTCCGCCAGGTAGCGGTAGCTGTCCGCATCGTTGGCGACCAGCTTGCCCATCAGCGGCAGCATCTTGAACGAATAGACATCGTAGAGCGGGCGCAGCGGCGCCATCGGCTGCGAAAACTCCAGCACCAGCACGCACCCGCCCGGCTTGATCACCCGGCGCATCTCGGCCAGTGCGCGTTCCTTGCGGGTCACGTTGCGCAGGCCGAAGGCGATGGTTACGCGGTCGAAGTAGTCATCCGGATAGGGCAACTGTTCGGCGTCCGCCTGCACGAAGTCGAGGTTGCCCACATGGCCCTCGTCCAGCATGCGGTCGCGCCCGGCCTCCAGCATCGAGGCGTTGATGTCGCAGACCACGATCTGCCCCTTCGGCCCGACACGTGGGGCAAAGGCCCCGGCCAGGTCCCCGGTGCCCCCGGCCAGGTCGAGGATCTTCATGCCCGGGCGCACCCCGGTGCGCTCCAGGGTGTAGCGCTTCCAGATGCGATGGATGCCCATCGACATCAGGTCGTTCATCACGTCGTAGCGCGATGCGACCGAATGGAAGACCTCGCCGACCCGCGAGGCCTTCTCGGACTCGGGTACGGTCTGGTAGCCGAAGTGGGTCTTGCCGGGTTCTTCTTTCATCAAGCTGCCGTTGTCAGTGCGTCTTGCGCTCGTGGCCGGCCTCTTTCAGCCGATCCAGATAATCCTGCCACAGACTTTCCTGCTCCGTGCCGAGCTTGTGCAGATAGTCCCAGTCGTAGATGCCGGTGTCGTGACCATCGGAGAACACCAGCTTCACCGCGTAGTTGCCGACCGGCTCGATCGCGGTGATGTTCACGTCCTCCTTGTCCACCTGCAGCACCTCCTGACCCGGCCCGTGCCCGCGCACCTCGGCCGAGGGCGAGTACACGCGCAGGAACTCGCAGGGCAGCTCGAAATGCGACCCGTCGGAGTAGGTCAACTCCAGGATGCGCGACTTCTGATGCAGCTGGATATCGGTGGGTCGGTGCGTACTGCTCATGCAGCCTCCAGAATCCTCGGTCCGGGCGAGCCCGGAAAGATCGTGCGCGACCGCCCGCAGCGGCCACCATCAACAGGCTGCGAGGATACCAGCCCTGCAGACCGGCGTGGCATCTCCCCGCGCATCAAAGGCCTGCCGCCCGGCAGGAGGGATCGCGCGGGCGATCCGGAACTCCGTGCGACAACGCTACTCGGCGTCGCGGCCCCGCTCGGGGACCGGGGGCGGCGTGGCGCGGGAGGACACGCTGAGGGCGGTGACGGTGACCAGGATCAGGGCCATGCCGATGATCTGAACCAGTGCCAGGCTTTCGTGCAGGATCACCACGCCGAACAGCGTGGCGGTGACCGGTTCGATCATCGCGACGATCGAGGCAACGGCGGGGGCCGTAGTCCGCAAGCCATTGATGTAGAACGCGAACGACAGCCCGGCACCGAAGATGCCGAGGGCCAGGAACAGCGGCCAGTCGGAGGTGCTCAGGACCTCCACCATCTGGGTATTGTCGCCCGGCAGCATCAGCAGGATGACCAGCACACCGAAGGCAATCGTCAGGATCGCTTGCGGGCTGCCGTGCTGCCCGGCGTATTTGAAGCCGAAGATGAAGATCGCGTAGGACAGGCCCGCCAGCAGGCCGGCACCGGCGCCGATCAGGGTCACATTGCCCGCTCCGGTGTCGTAGATCTGGGTCAGCAGCACGATGCCGACCATGACCATCGCGATGGCCACCAGCTTGAGCGTGGTCGGGGATTCCAGCCGCAGGGCGAAGGAGATGATGTAGACGAACACCGGGGCGCAGTACATCAACGTGGCGGCGACCGCCACACTGCCATGCGCGATGCTGAGGAAGTAGAACGCGAAGTTGCCGGCCACGCCCAGCCCGGCCACGGCCGACCAGAACCACATCTTGCCGCTGCCCAGCCCGCTGCCACCGGGACGCCAGGCGAGCCAGATCAGCACGAACAGCAGGCCGATGGCACCGCGGTAGAACGAGACCACGAAGGCGTCCCAGCCCTCGGCCATCAGGATGCCGCCGATCCCGCCGGACAACCCCCAGAAGAAAGCCGCCAGCACCACGAGTCCAACACCGAGGCCCATCAATCACTCCCTTTGATCGCTGGATGTAACGGGCCGTAGTCGGTGACTCGACGTGGCCAGCAATGGCGGGTATTCGGCCACGGGAGCGACCGGGCCGGCCTTCGAAACAAGCGTCACATCTTACAGGGAGGCCCGACACGGTTGGAAAGACCCGGCGCCGAACGTCGGCTCCGGTGGAATGCCCCGCATCCGACCGGTCGCTGGGGCCGGCCTTCCGGCACAAGGGCATTTTTTGCGCCCGCAGTGGTCTCATACAGTATGAATGGACGAGCACCCTCGCTCGCCCCGATCGTCAGCAGGTCTCCCCGATGTCCGAACGCTCCCCTCCGATTGCCTGGACCCCGGCAGTTTTCTTCGTACTGACCAACCTGGCCGCCGTCACGCTGGTGCCGTGGTGGTGGTTCACCCAGGGTTTCAGCGGCGCGGCCTGGCTGTTCTTCGGGCTGTTCCTGGTGCTGAGCGGGCTGGGCGTCACGGTCGGTTATCACCGGCTGTGGGCGCACCGCACCCTCAAGGCGCGTGGGCCTCTGCGCGTTCTGCTGGCACTGAGTGGCGCCCTGGCGCTGCAGAACAGCATCTACAACTGGGGCGCGCGGCATCGCGTGCATCATCGCTACGTGGATGACGTGGACCGCGATCCGCATTCGATCAAGCGCGGTTTCTGGCACGCCCACATGGGCTGGATGCTGCGCAACTGGCCCACCAGCGAGCCCGACTATTCGCGCGTGAAGGACCTGGCGAAGGACCCGGTGGTAATGTGGCAGCACCGTCATTACTGGACGCTCGCATGGGGGCTGAACCTGGGCCTGCCGCTGCTGCTGGGGCTGGCGTTCGGCGATGTGGTCGGCATGCTGCTGCTGGCCGGCGTGCTGCGCCTGGTGCTCAGCCACCACTTCACGTTCTTCATAAACTCCCTGGCGCACTGGTGGGGCCGGCGCCCCTACAGCGACGAGAACACCGCCGTGGACAACGGCCTGGTCGCCCTGCTCACCTGGGGCGAGGGGTACCACAACTTCCACCACGCCTTTCAGGCGGACTACCGCAACGGGGTGCGCTGGTGGCAGTACGACCCCTCGAAATGGCTGATCAACCTTTTTGCCTGGACGGGACTGGTGTATGACCGGCGCTGGACGCCGCGATTCAAGATCCTGCGCGCGCGGCTGCACACCGAGTTTCGCCGGCTGCTCAACGCCGACACAGCGGGCGCAATCCACGACAACTGGCGCGCGACCCTGGAGCGCGAGTACCAGCGCTTCCGTGAAATCGTGAACCAGTGGCAGGAGGTCCATGCGCGCAACATGCGGGCCGGGCGCGAGGTCCTGAACGACCGCTGGCTGCGCACGGAACTGCACACCCAGTTCAAGGAGCTGGAGTATCGCCTCAAGATGCAGCGCCGCCGCCTGCGCGCTCTGTCCGCCTCACGCCGTACCGCCTCTGCATGAGCGCGGGCGCCGGATGACGCGGCCGAACGCCTTCCGGTTCAATCAGCACCCCAGCTTGGAAGCAACCCGATCGGCCAGCTTGCCGCGGACCACGACCTCGTCGGCGCCCGCCTGGCGCGCGGCCTTGAGCATGGCCCCTTCCACGTGCGGGCCAAAGGCCAGGATCGTTGCGTCCGGGTAGCGCTCGCGCCAGCTCGATACCGCTTCCACGCCACGGCTGCCGAGATCGACCACCACCAGGTCAGGCGCCTCCGGTGTCTGGCTGGAGGTGACCACGGCGCCGGCCGAACGCCAGCGCGACTCCAGCCGTACGCGGGTCATCAGATCCGGGGTGTCGAGATTAATCTGCATCAGGTCTCCCGAGGGGGTCGGCTGGTGGAAGGGGTCGCGCTTTACGGAGACTTGGCCGGACACGGGCAGCCTTGCCCGTAGGATCGCTTCAGCGCTGTCTCGTGGCACACACTCTAAACTATCGGGATCGTCACTTTGCCGACCCCGACTAGCCAGCGATTGGCCCCGACAGCAACGGAGAACGGATACATATGGCCCTGAGCGAATTCGAGCGCAAGCGGATTGAAAAAGGGATGGAGGGGTTCATGGAAAGGCGCCGACCACCCGCCCATGTTCGAGACCGTCTGGACCTTGTCTGGCGTCTCGAAGGCCAAAGCGTGGTGCTGTACGAAGTGCGCCCGCTGATGGATGCTCCCACAAGTGTCATGGAACACCCGGTGTTCAAGGCCACGTTCGTGCGCAAATCGGGCCGTTGGAAACTCTATTGGCAACGGGCAGACCTGAAGTGGCACGGCTACGACCCACACCCGGAACTGGCCTCGCTGGAGGATGTGCTGAGTGTGGTGGAGAAAGACGAGTACGCCTGCTTTTTCGGATAGGGGAACACGGATGCACGAGTTTTCGTTGATGGCCGACCTGATGCGCAAGATCGAGCAGGTGGCGGCGGATAACAACGCCGAGCGGGTCACCCGGGTGCGGGTCTGGCTGGGCGCGCTGTCGCACATCACGCCGGAGCATTTTCGCGAGCACTTCGAGGATGGCACCCGCGGCACGCTGGCCGAGGGCGCCGAGCTGGAGGTGGAGACCTCCGACGACGAGACCCACCCCGAGGCGCAACAGATCCTGCTGCGGAGCCTGGACGTGGCGTGAACACGCCCGCGACACTTAGCCCGGCGCGGGAGCGCTGGCGCCTGGTCGTCACCGGCCGGGTGCAGGGCGTGGGATTTCGCCCATTCGTCGCGGCGCTGGCAAAACGGCTGGCGCTGGCCGGCACGGTCGGCAACACGCCCGAGGGCGTGGTGATCCAGGTCGAGGGGGACGCGGCTCGCCTGGATGCGTTTCGTTCGGCACTGGCGCAAGAGGCGCCGGTGGCCGCACGTGTCAATGACATCTCTGTCAGCCCCGTAACCCCCAACGGCGCAGCCGGCTTCCGGCTCACTACGGGGCCGAACCGAGGCGGCGCCCCGGCCCTGGCCCCGGACCGCGCCCCCTGTCCCGACTGCCTGGCCGAGATCCGCGACCCGACGGCGCGGCGCTACCGCTACCCGTTCACCGCCTGCACGGCCTGCGGCCCGCGCTGGAGCATTGCCACGGCGCTGCCTTGGGATCGTGCCGGCACCACCCTTCATGACTTCCCGCTGTGCCCGGCCTGTCGTGCGGAGTTCGAGAACCCGGGGGATCGGCGCTTCCATGCCGAGGCGATGGCCTGCCCGGACTGCGGGCCCCGGCTCCTGCTGCGCGCGCCGGACGGCACCGAACAGGCCACCGGGGATGCGGCACTGGAGGCCGCTGTGGCGGCCCTGCGCGCGGGGCAGATCCTGGCCCTGAAGGGCGCGGGCGGGTTCCAGTTGCTGGCGGACGCCACCCGCGAGGAGGCCATCGCCCGCCTGCGAGCGCGCAAGCAGCGCCCGGAAAAGCCGCTGGCGGTGTTGCTGCCGGACGGCGACTGGCTGGATTGTCTGGCCCACGTATCCGATGCGGAAAGGGGCCTGCTGGATGCCCCGGAGGCTCCGATCGTGCTGGTGGATCGCAAGATTGATGCGCCGCTGGCCGGGAACATCGCCCCCGGGCTGAACCGTCTCGGGCTGATGCGGGCGGCCACGCCCCTGCACCAGCTACTGCTGGACGCACTCGCGATCCCGCTGGTCTGCACCTCCGGCAACCGCAGCGGCGAACCGCTTTGTATTGATAGCGAGGAAGCGGTGGTTCGGCTGGGCGGGATCGCGGATGCCATCCTCGACCACGACCGGCCGATTGCGCGGCCGCTGGACGACAGCGTGTTCCAGATCGCGGCCGGGCAGCCGCAGTGCCTGCGCCTGGGACGGGGAGCCATGCCCCTGCGCATCCCGCTGCCGCAGCCCGGCCCGGTCACGCTGGCGCTGGGCGGCCATCTGAAGGCGGCACCGGCGCTGGCCCTTAACCGCGAGATCGTGGTCAGCGCGCACGTCGGCGACCTCGACAGCGATCCGGCCCTGCGCCGCCTCGACAGCGAGGCCCGCGCGCTGGCCGGGCTCTGCGGCGTGCAGACCGAGCGCATCACCTGCGACCGACACCCGGACTATGCCTCTACCACACTCGCCGAGCGCCCGGGCGTGCCGGTCTTCCCCGTGCAGCACCACCACGCCCATGCCGCGGCCTGTCTGGCCGAGCACGGGGTGCAGGACCCGGTCCTGGCGCTGGTCTGGGACGGCGCGGGGCTGGGTACGGACGGGACGCTCTGGGGGGGCGAGTGCCTGACCGTGGACGCCGACGGTGACTGGCAGCGTGCGGGCCATCTGCGCCCGTTCCGACTGCCGGGGGGCGAGGCCGCAATCCGCGAGCCGCGACGCGCGCTGCTGGGGCTGCTGCATGCACACTTCGCGGGCGATACGGCGGCCCTGGCGGCCAGCCCGGCCCGGGCCCTGTTCGACGATGCCGAGTGGCCAGCGCTGCTCCGCGCCCTGGATCGCGGCGTCAACGCGCCCTGGACCAGCAGCGTCGGGCGGCTGTTCGATGCTGTGGCGGCCCTGACCGGGCTGCGCACCGGTGCCGGCTTCGAGGGGCAGGCCGCGATGCTGGTGCAGCAGGCGGCGGAGGCCGCGCCGGGCGTGGTGGATGCCCCGGATCTCGAGCTGGAGAACGCGATGCCCTGGCAGGCGGACTGGGGCCCGCTGATCACCGCCCTGCTGGCGGCGCAGGCGGGCGGTGCTACCCCCGGGGCGATCGCCGCAAGGCTGCATGGTGCGCTGGCGCGGTTCGCGGTCGCGGCTGCCCGGGCGGGCGGGCGCGAGACCGTGGCATTGACCGGCGGATGCTTCCAGAATCGGCATCTGCTGCAATGCTGCGTGGCGGCCCTGCGCGACGCCGGCTTTCGCCCGCTGTGGCCACGGGCCGTCCCGCCCAACGATGGCGGACTGGCGCTGGGCCAGGCGGTGGTCGCGCGGCGCGCCGCACACCCGGCCCGACCGGAAGGAGGAGACTGACCCATGTGCCTTGCGATCCCCGGCCGTATCGACGCGGTGGAGGGCGACGACCCGCTGTTCCGCCAGGCGCAGGTCCGGTTCGGCGGCGTGGCGCGCACGGTGTCGCTCGCCTGCACCCCGGAGGCCGGGCCGGGCGACTACGTGCTGGTACATGCCGGCATCGCGATCGCCACCATCGACGAGGCCGCGGCCGAACGCACCCTGGCGGCGCTGCGCGCGATTCCCGAGCACGCGCCGCCCGCCCCGGAGGGCCCGTGAGGCACCTCGACGAATACCGCGATCCGGCGCTGATCCTGCAACAGGTCGACGCGATCCGGGCGGCCTGCACCCGGCGCTGGACGCTGATGGAGGTCTGCGGCGGCCAGACCCACGCGATCCTGCGCCACGGGCTGGACGATCTACTGGCGGACGCGGTCGAGCTGCTCCACGGCCCCGGCTGCCCGGTCTGTGTGACCCCGACCGAGACCCTGGACCAGGCCGTACTGCTGACCCGCCGCCCGGAGGTGATGCTGTGCACCTTCGGCGACATGCTGCGCGTACCCGGCGCGCTGGGCGACCTGAACGCCGCGCGCGCGGCCGGCGGGGATGTGCGCGTGATCTACTCGCCGCTGGATGCGGTCGCCCTGGCGCGCGAAAACCCGCAACGCGAGGTGGTGCTGCTGGCGGTGGGCTTCGAGACCACCGCCCCGGCCGCCGCGATCGCGGTGCTGCAGGCCGAGGCCCTGGGGCTGTCCAACCTGTCGCTGCTGCTCTCGCACTCGCTGGTACCGCCGGCGATGGGGGCCCTGCTGACGGACCCGGACCACCGTATCCAGGGGTTCCTGGCCGCCGGGCATGTCTGCACCGTGGAGGGGGCGGCGGCCTATCAGGCGATCGCCGAGCATTTCCGGGTGCCCATCGTGGTGACGGGGTTCGAGCCGGTGGACCTGCTGGCGGGGATTCGGGCCTGTGTGGAGCAGCTGGAACGTGGCGAGGCCCGAGTCGAGAACCGCTATGACCGAGCCGCCCGCGACGACGGCAACGTGGCCGCACGCGATACGGTCAGCCGTGTGTTCGAGCCGGAGGAACGCGAGTGGCGCGGCATGGGCCGCCTGCCCGCCAGCGGGCTGGGCCTGCGCCCGGCCTATGCCCGCTTCGATGCGGTCGCGCGTTTCGGGATCGCGGCCCCCGCGACCGGTGCGGACGGGCCCTGCATCGCCGGCGAGGTGCTGCGCGGGCTGCGCCGACCGACCGAGTGCCCCGCCTTCGGCCGCGAGTGCACCCCGGACACCCCGCTGGGCGCGCCGATGGTGTCCTCCGAGGGGGCCTGCGCCGCCTATCTGCACTACCGGGGCGGGGCATGACCACGGAGGTGGTCCGCCTCGCGCATGGCGGTGGGGGCCGCCTGCAGGCCAAGCTGCTGGACGAGGTGATCCTGTCGGCGCTGGGCACGTCCGCTCGCGGCGCCCCCGATGCGGCCGTGCTCGACGCACCGGACGGACGCCTGGCCATGACCACCGACAGCTTCGTGGTGCGCCCCCTGTTCTTCCCCGGCGGCGACATTGGCCGCCTCGCGGTGCACGGTACGGTCAATGACCTGGCGATGGCCGGGGCGCGGCCACTGTGGCTGACGCTGGGGCTGATCCTCGAGGAGGGGCTGCCCTTGGAGGACCTGCGGCGCATCCTCGCCTCCGTAAGCGCGGCCGCCGAAGAATGCGGCGTCCGGGTGGTGGCCGGCGATACCAAGGTGGTCGAGGCCGGGCGCGGCGACGGGGCCTACCTGAATACCAGCGGGGTGGGCATCGTGCCGGAGGGGGTGCGGATCGCACCGGACGCGATCCGGCCCGGTGACATGCTGCTGGCCAGCGGTGACCTGGGCCGGCATGGCGTCGCCATCCTGGCCGCGCGCGAGGGACTGGGGCTGGACCCGCCGATCCCCAGCGACAGCGCCCCGGTCGCCGGGGCGGTGGCCGCGCTGCTGGCAGCCGATGTGCCCGTGCATGCCCTGCGCGACCCCACCCGCGGCGGCACGGTGGCCGCGCTGCAGGAACTGGCCCACGCCTCCGGCTGCCGCCTGGTTCTGGACGATGGGGCCATCCCGGTGCGCGCGGACGTGCGCGGGGCCTGCGAGATCCTCGGTCTGGACCCGCTGCACAGCGCTTCGGAGGGCCGCTTCCTGGCTGCTGTGCCGGAACCCGCGGCCGAACAGGCACTGGGCGTGCTGCGGTCACGACCGGAGACGGCCGGTGCCGTTGCGATCGGCCAGGCCAAGGCGGGCGAGCCCGAGGTCATCCGACGCCTCGCGACCGGCGTGGAACGCCGGGTGATCCTGCCCGCCGGCGAGCAGTTGCCCCGCATCTGCTGAGTCGCTGTTTGCAGCGCCTGCCGAGGGACCACGGAAACCGCCCGATGGAGTGCTCACGACGACACGGGATCACGCGCATGACGGCGGCGGCCGCCGGGCGTTATGGTGATCCCCCCGGTTCAATCAGGAGGAACCCCCGATGTCGATGCGCCCGTTGATTCCCGCAGTCCTCACGCTCGCCAGCAGCCCCGCTCTGGCCCACCCGGGGCACGGCCATGGCGAAGGGTTCTCGTTGCTTCACTTCCTGAGCGCTCCGGAACACGCGTGGCCGCTGGGCCTGGGCCTTCTGGCCATGGCGATCATCGTGGGGCTGTTTGCCCGACAGTGGCACCGCAAGCGCCCGCGGCGCTGAGCTCAGGGCGGAGAGGACGCGCCCTTCGCCGGCCACCAGTAACGCTGTTCGTAATCCCGGTCGCGATCGCGGACCGGCACCGGGGCGAAGCCCATGGCGGCGAAGAAACCGGCGGCGGAGGCCTGGGCCTTGACCAGCACCCCGGCGACACCGGCCTCCCTCGCGGCGGCGCGACTGGCCTCGACCAGTTGCCGCCCCACCCCCTGCCCGCGCGCGGCGCGCCCGACATAGAGGCCGTGGAGCAGAAGGCCATCCGGTAACCCTCCGGCAGTTCTTGGGCCCCCGCCGCCTCCCAGGCCGCGACGCCGACCACGTCGCCTGCGCACTCCAGCACGACCATGTCGAGGAACATCCGGTCGGCCTCGGTGTAGCGGTAGGCCGGCAGGGCCAGGCGGCGCACGCGTTCGGGCAACGGCCAGTCCTCAATCGCCTCGGCGACGAGGCGGTTGATGGCATCGAGATCCTCTGGGCGCGCGGCACGGGCAGTCAAGGTGGTAAGGGAGGTTGTGGTTTCGGGCATCGGTCATCAGGTTTGTCGGCACGGTTCCTGCTCGGACCTTTTGCGCAACGCGAAGTGCCAAACGCGTGGAGCCACGAGGCCCTTCACGACAACGAAACCCCCGATCGGGGATAATCCGCGCCGCACCGAAAGGAGACGACCCCGCACCATGACGGAACTGAAGAAGGCGATCGAGCACCAGCGCGAGTACCTCGAGAACAAGCTGCAGGAGCCTCTGGCCAACATCGCGCGTCGGCTGTCCGCGGTCTGGCCGCGCCGCGAGGACCTGGACTCGATTCTGGAAGAGGCTATCCGCCAGATCCCGGAGGCCACGTTCGTCTATGCCCTGAATACCCGGGGCATCCAGCTCTCCGACAACATCTCGCGCAGCGGCGTACTGCCGGAGCATTTCGGGCGCGACCGGTCACAACGCCCGTACATGAAGGAGGTCGTGCCGGCGACGGGCTTCCTGCTTTCGGATGCCTACATCAGCCTGCTCGGACGGCGGCCCTCGCTGACCGCGCTGCAGCTGGTTCGCGACAGCGACGGCAATGCGCTGGGCTTTCTCGGAGCGGACTTTGACCTGCGCAACCTGCCCGACTTTTCCGAGGACCTGTACGAAGAGCCGAACGAGTGGCGGCAGATCAAGGGCGATCCGTCCATCCGCGGCACGCTGTTCCTGCAGAGCCGTACCGAGAGCCTGATGGACCAGAACATGGATACGGCCCTGGCCATCATCGAGGAACTGTTCACCGAGCGCGGGGTGTTCCAGGGGGTATTCCACTTCTCCAGTTCACGCGCCACGCTGTGGACCACCGAGGACCCGTACCGCTACCGCATCCTGACCCACGAATCCCTCGGCGATCCCGACGTGTGCCTGGCGTTTCCGCACGAGCCGTACCCCGAGGAGGCACTCATCCCGAAGGACGAGGTCGGCCGGGTACTGGAGGGGCTGAAGGCCTTGCGCTACGCGGACGAGACCATCTACCTGCGCTCCGCCTCCATCAACCTGTTCAACGGCATGGTCAGCCTGACCTTCTCCTGTGACGGCTCGCACTACATGACCTGGGACGAGTTTCTCGGCCGCTCCATCGAGTTCTGGATCGGCGCCACCGGGTAAAGGGTCCCGGCCCGGGCTGTCGCGGGCCGCCCATCTCGGTCATCATGGGTACAGGATCACCGGGGCTACATGCCTATGGAAACCGGATACGCCAGGGAGACAGGTGGCCGCGCCGAGCAGCAGGATGCGGTGACCGTGCTGCACGGACCCGACGGGCAAACTG
Organism: Thioalkalivibrio sp. ALE28; assembly: GCF_000377425.1. Classification (NCBI taxonomy): domain Bacteria; kingdom Pseudomonadati; phylum Pseudomonadota; class Gammaproteobacteria; order Chromatiales; family Ectothiorhodospiraceae; genus Thioalkalivibrio; species Thioalkalivibrio sp. ALE28. Next base: position 68,848 of record NZ_KB898100.1, read on the forward strand.
CGTTGCTGCTGGTGGCCGACGGCATGGGCGGCCACGAGGGCGGGGCGCAAGCGTCGCAGACGGCCGTGGCGACGGCCGAACGCCTGTGGAATCGCTGCGCGGGGCGGACCGCGGATGGCCCTGCCCTGCTGGAGAGCCTGTTCCACGAGACCCATGCGGCCCTGCTGGAACAAGGCGGCGCCGATCCAGCCCAGCGTCCCGGAACCACACTGGTGGCCCTGTACGTTACGCCGGACTCGGCCTGCTGGGCCCATTGCGGCGACAGCCGCCTGTATCACATCGAGGGCGACCGCCTGCAGGGCCGCACGCGCGACCACACACGGGTGCAGCAGCTGGTCGACCAGGGGGTGATCCGCGAGGCGGAGATGGCCACGCACCCGGAGCAGAATCGCTTGCTGCAGGGTCTGGGCGTGGTCGATCCCATACAGGTCGACCATGACGCGGCGCCCGTGACCGCCCAGACCCGCTTCCTGCTGTGTTCCGACGGATTCTGGGAACAGTTCGCGCCGGACGCGATCGTCGAACTGCTGGACCATCCCGATCTGGGCACCGCGACCACCGAGGCGGCCCGCGAGGCGGCGCGGCGCGCCGGGCCCGGCGGCGACAACGTGGCGCTCGCCACCTGGCGGGCGGCGCGACCCCGTGGCCGATTCTGGCGCCGGCACCTGAAGGCCCGTATCCAGCCGACGCTGGCGCTGTTGCTGCTGCTCGCCGCGGCGCTGGCGATCCTGCTGTGGCCGCTGGACTGATGCCGATCGTATACTCCGGGCGCCGCACCGCGCCCGAACCGAAGATCTTGCCATGACGCAGTTCCGCACCCTGCCTTTACGCCTCGTTCTGCTCGCCGCACTGGCCGGGCTGCTGCCCGGTTGCGCGCAGTTGCAGGGGGTATTCAACCCCGATGCGGAGGCCGGGGAGGAAACGGCGCCTGCGGAACCCCCCGCGCCCGAACCGGCAGCGGAAGAACCGGAGATCGAACGTCTCGAGATCGCCGAGATCGTGCAGCTCCTGCAGCGCGGCGAGATGGACCGGGCACAGGTCGCGCTCGACCGGGTCCTCGCGGACGAGCCGCGGAACCACGCCGCCCGTCATCTGCGCGAGCAGCTTTCCGGGGATCCGCGGGCCATGCTCGGCGAGGCGCATTTCGAGCACACGGTGGAACCCGGTGAGACCCTGGCCCGACTGGCCCGCGAACACCTGGGGGATGCCAACCGCTTCGTGATCCTTGCTCGGTACAACGACCTCGAGCGCCCGGACCGATTGCTGGTCGGGCAGCGGCTGCGCATCCCCCGAGACGCATCGGAGCTGCCACGCGGCACCAGCGACCTGGACGATCAGCTGACCGCGCTGGATCCGGATGCCGCCCCCGGGGTAGGCGAGGACGGCCTGCGCCGGGCCCTTGAGGCCGATCTGGCTGCGGAGCGTTACGGCGCGGCCCTGGAGGTCGTGGAGCGGGCCCGGCAGCGCCCCGAGGCGGAGACGCAGTGGGCCGACTGGCTGGAGCCCCTGGCGCGCGAGGCCGAAACGGGCTACTGGTACCAGCGCGGTCTGGAGGCCCGGTCAGCCGGGGACACCGCAGAGGCGCTCGAGGCCTTCGGCGAGGTGCTCGCGCGGGACCCGCAGCATTCCGGCGCACGCCAGCACCACGCCGAACTGGAGCAACAGCGCAAGGAGGCCCTCCATGCAGAGGCCATCGTGCGCTACCGCAACCAGGACCTGGATACCGCGATCGCGCTGTGGGACGAGGCGCTGGCCATCGACCCCGAGTTCGAGGCGGCCCGCGGGTACCGGCTGCGCGCGCTGGAACTGCAGCGCCGGCTGGACGCCCTCGACGGTTAAGGAAACACTGATCCCTGTACACGCTCGCGCTCGAGTCGCTTTTGCGTGCGTTTAATGCGCGGTGACCGCCATGCAGTCATTCTGCACAAGGGAACCGCAACTCCGTTCGCGACCCGTTTTTGATAGCAACGGGGGGCCGAGCCCCTTCGGGGTTGGTACCCCAGGTTTTCCGATTCTGCGTTGCGCCCCAAATCCATCCAAAACGGGCCGGTAGAACCACTAGCCACTGCGCGACGCGCCTGGTCTCGGAAAACCTGGGGTGCCAACGCGAGCGCGTACAGGGATCAGTGTTTCCTTAGTCGGTTCCGGTCCGTCTCGGGGCCGCCTCGGACGGCAGATCCTCGGGGGCCAGTTCCTGGGTCCGGTCCCCGGCAGATGCTGCGTGGCCGGTGCCGGGTTCGCTCACCCCGTCCGTGCGCCGCTTCATGCGCGCCTCCAGCGAATCCGCCATCGCGTTGTAGGCACTGAAGACACGTTCGAAGTCATCCCGACGCCGGGCCCGGATGCGCGTGTCCAGCCGTCCCTGACCGATCTGGTCCAGGGCCCCGCGCAGGCGGTCCAGGGGTTCCTGCAGGCGCCGGGCCAGGACGTAGGCCCCCAGCAGCACCGCGAGCAACGTGACCAGGGTGAGCATCAGCAGGGCCATGAACGTGGCCTCGTTGGCCGCACGCAGCGACCCGGTGGACAACCCGACCTGGAGCTGGCCGATGTGGTGATCCTGGTAGCGCACCGGGGCCTCGAACAGGAACAGCTCCCCGCCATCCGGCCCGGCCACGGACCACACGGCCTGGCCGTCGCGGCGCTGGAGGAGATGCTCCTCGGGCGGCGGCTGATACGGCTGGCCCATGGCCTCGGGATCGCTGCTGGCCACCACCCGTCCGCGATGGTCCGCCACGCTCAGCAGGGCGATCTCGCGGTTGGCCTGCATGTCGCGCAGGCGGCCCTGGACCGCGATGGTGTCCTCCAGCAGCAGGTCCTCGGCGCTCTCCACCGAGATGATCTGGGCGAGCGTGGAGCCATAGTCGAAGGCCAGGTCGGTCATCACCGCATTCTGCTTCTGGTGGACCAGGGCCCCGCCGACGACCAGCGTGACCGCGACCAGGACCCCCATCACCGCCGCCCAGCGCAACCGCAACGGGACGATGCGGCGGCCCGCCCCGGCCCGCTCACGTTCGCTGCGTTGCTCTTCGATGCGTTCGAGGTCCACCAGCAGTTCGCCCGCCGACTGATAGCGCTGGTCCGGGTCTTTCGCCAGCAGGCGCAATACCAACTCGACCAGTTCCTGCGGGCAGTCGCGCACGATGACTCGGGCTGACGGTACGGGGTCCCGGACCACCCGGGTCAGCAGCGTCTCGACATCGTGGCCACGAAACGGCGTGGCGCCGGTCAGGAGTTCGTACAGCACCACGCCGACCGAATACAGGTCGGCCCGCGCATCGGTGGGCTGGCCGCGCACCTGCTCCGGGGCCATGTAGTGTGGGGAACCGGCGACATAGCCATCATCGTCGGCCCGCCAGTCGGGATCGCTGAGGGTGCGGGCGATGCCGAAGTCCATCACCTTGATATTGGCCGTGGCGCTGGTGACGATGATGTTTTCCGGCTTGATATCCCGGTGCACCACACCATGCCGGTGCGCGTAATCGAGCGCTTCCACCAGCTGGATGGCGATCTTCAGGACATTGCGCAGCAGCAACGGACGGAACTGGTCGGCAAATTCCGCGAGCGTGATTCCGTCCAGCAGCTCCATCGCTATGAACGGCTGGTGATCCGACTCGCCGACATCGAAGATGGTAACGATACCCGGGTGGGTCAGCGTGCCGGCCGCGCGGGCCTCGGCCAGGAAGCGCCGGCGATACTCGGGGCGGCAGGCGTAGTCGGGCTGCAGGGATTTGATGGCCAGCGGCCGGCGGATGTCCGGGTCGTAACCACGATGGATCACGGCCATCGCACCGCGGCCGATCTCCTCGCCGACCCCGTAGCGCCCGATCCGCTGCATGGGGGAGCCGGGCCCGGCCCTCAGGCTGTCTCGAGCAGGATGCGCGCGATCACCGCCAGCACCAGGACCACGACCGCGATACCGAGCCAGCGCCAGCGCGACCGGCGGCCACCACCGGGTCGGGCATCGGAGCCGTCATCGCGGCGGCGGAAGACGAACTCGGCACGCCCGAAACGGACATGGTCGCCGTCCTTCAGCACGGCCTCGTGCACCTTTTCGTCGTTCACCCAGGTCCCGTTGGTGGAGAGCAGGTTGACCACCCGGCACTCGCCCCCGTCGTTGACCAGCCAGGCATGCTGCGAGGACACGCTGCCCTCCTGCAGGACGATGTCGTTGTCCGCCTGGCGACCGACCGAGCGCTTGCCCGGCTTGAGCGTCAGGCGCTGCTGGCCGAAGGGCTCGGAGAGCCCCACCAGCACCGGATGGCCACCGGGCGGGGTCTCCTCGCCGGCGGGGTCGGTCGCCGCCTCCGGCTCGGGCACGGCCTGTCCCTGAAACAGCATCGTGCCCTGCGGCCCGCTGCGGCCGCCATCTCTGCGTCGTCCCTGATCGCTCATACATCCCCCTGCTTCTCGAGCCGTGACCCGGCCCTGCTCTTCGGGCTTGCACCCGGTCGAGTATGCACGGGCTGCACGCGCCAAAACAACGAATGCGTCACAGCATGAGGCGGCCTGCTATGCTCCGGAGACCCACCCGTCACGACCAGCCAACACGACAAGGAGTCTGAACATGGAACAGGACGCAACCAGCACGGCCGACCTTCGCGCACTGATCGAACCACTCGTTCGCGGGAAGTTCTGGATGCAGCTGATCGGCATCATGCTGATCATCTCCGGCGTACTCACCGCGCTGTCGATCATCGGCATCATCATCGCGTGGATCCCGATCTGGGCCGGCGTGGTTCTGATGCAGGCCGCCGGTGCCTCCCAGCGCGCCTACGAAAGCGGCGACCCCGAGGCGATCAAGTACGCGCTCGGGCGCCTGCGGATCTACTTCACGATCTTCGGTGTGCTGCTGCTGATCTACCTGATCCTGATGGTGCTGGGCATGATCTTCGGGATCGGTGCCGGACTGATGGGTATGGGCGGCATGAGCGGCGCCATGTAGGTACCCTCGCCCGGGGCTCGGGCCAGAAAAGGAGTCAAGGCTTGGATAACACCAGGCGCCCACGGGCCCCCTGGGACCCGCTGCACCGGGAAGACACCGCGGTTCAACAGGCGTTCGACGCCTGGCATCGCCAGGCGCGTATCCCGCAGGTCCGCTATGTCGCGCTGCTGACGGCCCTGATGTACCTCCTGTTCAGCGCCGTCGAACAGTCTGTGGCGGCGGACCTGCACAGCGAACGGCTGGTCGCGCATGCGCTGCTGGTGCCCGGCCTGCTGCTGGCGGTGGCCGCGATGAGCCTGCGGGCCTCCCTGCAGCGGCCGATGTGGGCCCTGCTGATGGTGGCGCCGGTGATCGCGAACGGCGCCAGTCTCTATCTGAATACCGGGTCGCCGCAGTTCCTGGTGTTCGCCCCCGAGATCTACCTCAGCATCATGTGGACCTTCGCGATATCGGGCCTGCCGCTGCGCCCGGCCACGATGGCCGCCACCGCCATCGTGGCGCTGGTGATTGTCGCCGCCTTCCGCAACCCCATGCAGGGCGAACTGATCCAGCTGCATCTCCTGTGGGTGCTGGCCGCCTTTTCCTTCGGCGCGCTGAGTGCCTTCATGCTGGAACATGCACGCAAGCACAGCTTCCTGCAGCAACGCCAGCTGGAGCGCGCAGCGCAGATCGACGAGCTGACCTCGCTGTGGAACCGGGCCCATATCGAGCGCCTGTTCGAGGCGGAGCGTGCCCGCACCGAGCGCTACGGCGAACCGTTCTCGGTGATCCTGATGGACATCGACCACTTCAAGGCGGTGAACGATACCTGGGGGCACAGTGCCGGTGACCGCGTGCTGCGACAGTTCGCGGACCTGCTGCGCCAGAATCTGCGCGAGGTGGATGCGATCGGCCGGATCGGGGGCGAGGAGTTCTTCGTGCTGCTACCGCAGACGCCCGTCACGCAGGCACAGGGGGTCGCCCGTGACCTGCAGGCCCGTATCAATGCCTTCGACTTCGAGACGGTCGGGCGGCGCACCGCGAGCTTCGGCGTGACCGAATACCGGCCGGGCGAGAGCCGGGTCGACACCTTCGACCGTGCCGACCAGGCCCTGTACGCGGCCAAGAAGAACGGCCGCGACCGCATCGAGGTGCGCTAGCGCGGCCTCACCCGGGCCAGCGCCGCTGGCCTACACCTCGCGGTAGATCTTCGCGCCCTTCTCGACGAACTCGACCGCCTTTTCCTGCAGGCCCTTCTTCAGGGCCTCGTCCTCCGAGAGGCCCTGGGCCGCGGCGTAGTCGCGCACGTCCTGGGTGATCTTCATCGAGCAGAAGTTCGGCCCACACATGGAGCAGAAGTGGGCGACCTTGTGCGCCTCCTTCGGCAGGGTCTCGTCGTGGAATTCGCGGGCGCGCTCCGGGTCCAGCGCCAGGTTGAACTGGTCCTCCCAGCGGAACTCGAAGCGCGCCTTGCTGAGTGCGTTGTCCTGCAGCTGCGCGCCGGGGAAACCCTTGGCCAGGTCGGCGGCGTGGGCGGCGATCTTGTAGGTGATGATGCCATCGCGTACGTCCTGCTTGTTGGGCAGGCCCAGGTGTTCCTTCGGTGTCACGTAGCAGAGCATCGCGGTGCCGTACCAGCCGATGTTGGCCGCGCCGATGCCGGAGGTGATGTGGTCGTAGGCCGGGGCGATGTCGGTCACCAGCGGGCCGAGGGTGTAGAACGGCGCCTCGAAGCAGTCCTCCAGTTCCTTGTCGACGTTCTCCTTCACCTTCTGCAGCGGTACGTGGCCGGGGCCCTCGATCATCACCTGCACGTCGTGTTCCCAGGCCTTCTGCGTCAGCTCGCCCAGGGTCTCCAGCTCGCCGAACTGGGCGGCGTCGTTGGCGTCGGCCAGACAGCCGGGGCGCAGGCCGTCGCCCAGCGAGAAGGAGACATCGAACGCCTTCATGATCTCGCAGATCTCGTCGAAGTGCGTATAGAGGAAGTTCTCCTGGTGATGCGCCAGGCACCACTTGGCCATGATCGAGCCGCCGCGGGAGACGATGCCGGTCACCCGGTCGGCGGTCAGCGGCACGTACTGCAGGCGCACGCCGGCGTGGATGGTGAAGTAGTCCACGCCCTGCTCGGCCTGCTCGATCAGGGTGTCGCGGAACAGCTCCCAGGTCAGGTCCTCGGGCTTGCCGTCGACCTTCTCCAGCGCCTGGTAGATCGGCACGGTGCCGATCGGCACCGGCGAGTTGCGCAAGATCCACTCGCGGGTCTCGTGGATGTTCTTGCCGGTGGACAGGTCCATCAGGGTGTCGCCACCCCAGCGCGCGGACCACACGAGCTTCTCCACCTCCTCCTCGATCGAGGAGGTAACCGCGGAGTTGCCGATGTTGGTGTTCACCTTCACCCGGAAGTTGCGGCCGATGATCATCGGCTCGAGCTCGGGGTGGTTGATGTTGGCCGGGATGATCGCGCGGCCGCGGGCGATCTCCTCGCGCACGAACTCGGGGGTGATTTCATCCGGGATGGAGGCGCCGAACGACTCGCCGGCGTGCTGCCGCAGCAGCTTCTGGTAGCGCGGGTCGGCGCGCAGCGCCTCGAGGCGGTTGTTCTCGCGGATCGCGACGAACTCCATCTCCGGGGTGATGATGCCCTGGCGGGCGTAGTGCATCTGCGAGACGTTCGCGCCGGCCTTCGCGCGGCGCGGCGGGCGGATGTGCTCGAAGCGCAGGCGCGCCAGCTCCGGGTCGGCGGCGCGGGCGCGGCCGTACTCCGAGCTCGGGCCGTCCAGCCACTCGGTGTCCGCGCGTTCGTCGATCCACGGGCCGCGCAGGTCCGCCAGGCCCCGGTGCAGGTCGATGCTCGCCTCGGGGTCGGTGTAGGGGCCGGAGGTGTCGTACACCGGGATCGGCGGGTTCTCCTCGGGCGTGCCGGAGGTCATCGTCGGCGTCTGCGCGACCTCGCGATACGGCACGCGGATGTCCGCGCGCGACCCCTCGACGTAACGCTTCTCGGAGTTCGGGAACGGGCGGGTGACCTCCGCGGAGACCTCGGCGGTCTTGCGGGCAAACGACTCGGGGATGGCGCTCATGATCGGACCTCTGCTGTCGCGTGAGGCGAAGGGAGCGCGGGCAGGGCGATCGCGGGGGCAGGGACCCCGGGTACAGCAGACCGTTGACCGAGCTTCCCTCCGCCGGTGTTAACCGGTTCAGGTTCAAGGGGACTCTCTCAGCCCGCATCCACGGCGGGCACCCCCAGCTCTGATCCACGAGTCTAGCGCAGAACGGCGGCCTCGACACGAACAAGTCCGCGCGGGCCACGGTGTTTTGCGTTAGATTATGGCTTTGTGACAACCTTCGCGCCGCCATGTCCCCCAAGAACTTCGTCTTCGAGCTGTTTGGCCGTTCCCCGGTGCGCCCGCTGCAGGCGCACATGGAGAAGATCCGCGCCTGCATCGCCGAGCTCCCCCCGTTCATGGAGGCCATGGCGCGCGATGACTGGGAGACCGCGCGCGAGCAGCAGCGCAAGATCGCGAAGCTGGAGCGCGAGGCCGACCGCCTGAAGAAGGACCTGCGGCTGCACCTGCCCAAGGGCATGATGCTGGCGATGTCGCGCCGCGACGTGCTGGATACCCTGCTGATCCAGGATCGCATCGCCAACATGGCGAAGGACATCGCCGGGCTGATGCTGGGCCGCCAGATGCAGTTCCCCGACAACATGCGGGAACCGATCAAGCGTTTCCTCGACCGCAGCGTGGATGCGGTCGATCAGGCCGGTCGGGCAATCAACGAACTGGACGAACTGGTGGAGGCGGGTTTCCGCGGCCACGAGGTCGAGGTCGTCAACGGCATCCTCACCGAGCTGGACCAGATCGAGCACGAATCCGACGAGGCCCAGCGCGAGGTGCGCGAGATCCTGTTCGCCCAGGAGGCGGAACTGCCCCCGGTCAACGTGATCTTCATGTACCGCGTGATCGACTCGATCGGCGAGCTGGCCGACCTGGCCCAGCGTGTAGGCAGCCGCCTGCAACTGATGCTGGCGAAGTAACAGGCCATACCAAGTAAGGAACCGAGGACCGCATGGAATACAGCACCCTGTTGCTCGGCCTTGCAGTGATCTTCGGCCTGTTCATGGCCTGGGGCATCGGCGCCAATGACGTCGCCAATGCGATGGGCACCTCGGTCGGCTCGCGCGCGCTGACCATCCGCCAGGCGGTCTTTGTCGCCGCGATCTTCGTATTCTCCGGGGCCTGGCTCGCCGGCGGCGAGGTCACCCAGACCATCCGCAGCGGGATGGTCGACTCCAGCCTGATGGCGGACAACCCCGAACTGCTCGTGTACGGGATGCTGGCCGCGCTGGCGGCCGCCGGGAGCTGGCTCCTGGCCGCGTCCTATTTCGGCTGGCCGGTCTCCACGACCCACTCGATCATCGGGGCCATCATCGGTTTCGCCGTGGTCGGACTGGGCTTCGAGGTCGTGCGCTGGGAGCGCGTCGGGACCATTGCGATGTCCTGGGTGGTCTCGCCCATGGTCGGCGGCATGATTGCGTTTGCCCTGTTCCGCAGTGTGCAGATCCTGATCCTGGACACCGTCGATCCGCTGAAGAACGCCAAGCGCTGGGCCCCGCTATACATCTTCCTGACGGCCTTCGTCACCGCCCTGGTCACGATGTTCAAGGGGCTGACCCATGTCGGGCTGGATCTGACGACGCTGCAGGCCTATGGCTTCGCCATTCTGATCAGCGCGGTGGTGGTCGTGCTCGGGATGATGGCGATCCGCCGCCTGCGCTTCGACGACCCCACGGGCGTGGGCGAAGAGGGCTCCCATTTTGCCAATGTCGAGAAGGTGTTCGGCGTCCAGATGGTGGTGACCGGCTGCGCGATGGCCTTCGCCCTGGGCTCCAACGACGTCGCCAATGCGGTGGGGCCGCTAGCCGCGGTCGTGGACGTGATCCAGACCGGCGATGTGAGCACCGAGACGGTCGTGCCGATGTGGGTGCTGCTGCTGGGCGGGTTCGGGATCGTCTTCGGCCTGTTCACCTACGGCCACAAGGTCATCGCGACCGTCGGCACCGGCATTACCCAGCTCACGCCCAGTCGTGGCTATGCGGCCACGGCCGCGGCGGCGGCGACCGTGGTGCTGGCCTCGGGCACCGGCTTGCCGATCTCCACCACGCACACCCTGGTCGGCGCGATCCTCGGGGTGGGCCTGGCGCGCGGGATCGCCGCGATCAACCTGGGGCTGGTGCGGATGATCTTCCTGTCCTGGATCGTGACCCTGCCGGCCGGGGCCATCCTCGCGGTGGTCTACTTCTACATCCTGCGCGGCATCCTCGGGTAAGCTCGGGCATTCATTCCACACCCCGCACGCATTCCGTCCGGTCAGGACGAACAACTCAGCTGGATGCCGCTGGCCCACGCCGGGGGCAGATCGGCATAGGCCTCGAACTCGGGCTGCTCGTCGAACGGCCGGGCGAGAATCCGCTGCAGGCGCAGCACCTCGGAGGGGTCACCGGCCTCGGCCCGCTCGATCGCGGCCTGCGCCAGGTGGTTGCGCAGGATGTACTTCGGGTTGACCGCGTTCATCGCCGCCCGGCGCGCATCCGCCGCCCGGGCTTCCTGCGCCAGGCGTGCCTGGTAGCGCGACCACCATGCCTGCCAGGCGGCCCGATCCTCCAGTTCCAATTCCAGCTGCGCGCGCGTCTCCGCCTGCTCCAGATCCGGCAACTGGCGGAAAAAGCGGGTGTAGTCCACGCCCTCGGCCGCCATGCGGGCCAGCAGGTCCTGGATCAGGGCCTCGTCGCCTTCCTGCGCCGCCTGCAGGCCGAGTTTCGCCCGCATGCGCGCGAGCCAGGCACGGCGGTACTGCGGCTGGAAATCCTCCAGCAAGGCCTTGGCGCGCTCGATCGCCGCCTCCCGGGTAGGGTCGGCGAAGTAAATCACCAGGGTCTCGGCCAGGCGGATCAGGTTCCACTGCGCGATCTGCGGCTGCTGATCGAAGGCGTAGCGCCCGCCCTGGTCGGTGTGGTTGCAGATGTAGCCGGGGTCGAAGGCATCCATGAAGGCGAACGGACCATAGTCGATGGTCAGCCCGGCCAGACTCATGTTGTCGGTGTTCATCACCCCGTGACAAAACCCGATGGCCTGCCAGTCCGCGATCATCTCCGCGGTGCGTCCAATCACCGCCTCCAGCATCGCAGCCACCGGATCTTCGGCATCCACCAGCTCCGGATAGTCGTGCGCCAGGGCATAGTCGATCAGCTCCTGCAGGCGCGCGCTGTAGCCGTTGTAGTGGAAGTACTCGAAATGGCCGAAGCGGATGAAAGACGGCGCCGCCCGCAGCACGATGGCCCCCGGTTCGATACGCTCGCGATAGACCCGCAGACTGGAACCAAACAGCGCCACGGCCCGCGTGGTAGGCACACCCAGCGCCGCCATCGCCTCGGAGACCAGGTACTCGCGCACCGAGGACCTGACAACCGCACGACCGTCCGCCCCTCGCGAGTACCGGGTTGGTCCAGCCCCCTTGACCTGCAGTTCCCAGGTCTCGCCCCGGGACGTGCGGATCTCGCCGAGCAGCTTGGCGCGACCATCCCCCAACTGTGGCACGAATACTCCGAACTGATGACCGGCATACACCGATGCCAGGGGTTCGGCGCCCGGCAGCTCGCTCCCCCGGGTACAGGCCCCCAACCACGGATCGCGCTCCAACGCGGCCGGGTCCAGGTCCAGGCGATCGCACATGTCGGGACTTGCGGCCAGGCAGTTGGCGCCGGGAAACGGGGCCGGGGCGGGCCGGTCATAAAAGGCCTCCGGCAACCGGGCGAAGCGGTTGATCCACTCCAGTTCCGTTTCGGGGAGGTCAGATTGTGCAGGGTCGTGGACCGACATGGGGCAGCTCGGCAGGTTGCGGTGTCAGGGGTTATCATGCGCGTCGCAACGACCCCGGTTCAGGAACCCACGGCGGTCGCACGTTCATTCCCCGGCCGGGGCCCGTGGCCACCGGCCGTCCGCATGCATCCCGGAGGCAAGCCCCGTGTCCGAACAAGACAACCCCAAGCCGCAGAACCTGAAGACCAGCGAACGCCTGGTGTGGCTCGGCTTCATGCTGTTTTTCGTGGTCGTGCTGGCGATCTACATCGCCCGCGGCAACGGCCTGGAACAGGATCTGTCGGAGGCCAACCGCGACCTGCTGCAGGCGCAGATGCAACTGCAGCAGTACACCCGCCACGAAGTGCCGCGCCCGGTGGAACTGGGTCTGACCAACGCCCACATCCAGGACCTGCAACGCCGCGGCATGGTGCGCCCGAATGAGCGCCTGGCCGACGACCTGATGCCGCAGACCGACCTGATCCCCCACGAGGCCCCGGCGGGCGAGGAATACGCCTTCCGCCGCGACGGCATCCACATACTCAACCACCAGTGGGTGCTGGCGAACTTCGAGGGTGACTCCGCGCATGGCCAGTTGCTGCTGGCCTACGAGGTCGTCCACGGCAACGTGCACTGGGAAGTGCTGGAGTCCACGCTGGATCGCAGGTAAGGCTCGCGGCGAACGGGGTCGCGCTCTCCCCGTGTCCGTCCGGCAAGGCCCTCTGCGTCAGGTATCCGCGCGGGCCAGCGCGGCCAGGTGTTCGCGCGCCGCTGCGGCTTGGCGGCGGACCTGGTCCGGGGCGGTCCCCCCAGTGAGGTTGCGCGCCGCCGCCGAGCCCTCCGGCGTCAGCACCGCGAAGACATCCTCGCCCACCGCCGGGCTGATCGCCTGCAGCTCTGCCAGCGGCAGCTCCGCCAGATCCACCCCGCGTTCCTGGGCGATGCGCACCGCCCGGCCGACCACCTCGTGGGCGTCGCGGAAGGCCACGCCGCGACCAACCAGGTAATCCGCCAGGTCGGTCGCGGTGGCAAAGCCCTTGCGGGTCGCGGCCAGGGTATTCTCCCGCCGCACCTCGAGGTTCGGCACCATGTCGCCGAAGGCGCGCAGCGACCCGAGCAGGGTGTCGACGGTGTCGAACAAAGGCTCCTTGTCCTCCTGGTTGTCCTTGTTGTAGGCCAGCGGCTGGCTCTTCATCAGGGTCAGCAGGGACATCAGGTGGCCATAGACGCGGCCAGTCTTTCCGCGCACCAGCTCGGGCACGTCCGGGTTCTTCTTCTGCGGCATGATCGAGGAACCGGTGCAGTAGCGGTCCGGTAGCTCGATGAAGGCGAACTGGGCGCTGGTCCACAGCACCAGCTCCTCGGCCTGGCGCGACAGGTGCATCATCAGGGTCGCCGCGGCCGCGGTGAATTCGATGGCGAAATCACGATCGGAGACGGCGTCCAGGGAGTTGCGGGTCACGCCATCAAAGCCCAGCAAGTCGGCCGTGTATTCGCGATCCAGCGGATACGGCGTACCGGCCAGCGCGGCCGCGCCCAGCGGCAGGATGTTCACCCGACGACGCGCGTCACGCAGGCGCTCGGCATCGCGCTCCAGCATCTCGTACCAGGCCAGCATGTGGTGGCCGAAGGTGACCGGCTGCGCGGTCTGCAGGTGGGTGAAGCCCGGCATCACCGTCTCCGCCTCGCGTTCGGCCAGGGCGACCAGACCGTCCTGGTAGCCGCGGATCAGGCGCAGGATGTCGTCGATGCTCGCACGCAGCCACAGCCGGATGTCGGTGGCGATCTGGTCATTGCGCGAGCGCCCGGTGTGCAGCTTCTTGCCGACGTCACCGATGCGCTCGATCAGCCGTGCCTCGATGTTCATGTGCACGTCCTCGCGCCCGACCTGCCAGTCGAACGCACCGGCGGCGATCTCGTCGCGGATCGCGTCCAGCCCTTCGAGGATCTGCGCGGCCTCGTCGTCGGTCAGCACCCCGACCTTCGCCAGCATGCGTGCATGGGCCTGGGAGCCCTGGATGTCCTCGCGATACAGACGGCGGTCGAACGCCACCGAGGCGGTGAAGCGCTCGACGAAGGCATCGGTCGGCTCGGAGAAGCGTCCGCCCCACAGCTTGGCCTCGCCGGAGGCGGCGGGTGTGGCGGCTGGCTTGTCGTGCGGGGAATCCTGCGTCATGGTGCTTCCTGAAGGGACTTGGAAAGACACGGAAGTATACGGGCACAAAGGGGGGGTGAACATGGCACGACCACGTCCCCGGAACGAGGCCCGGTACCAGGGGAGCAACTGACGCATGGCCCAGGGGGACTCCGCCAGGCAGACCAACGGGGAGCTGTCGCCGCTGCCGGACTTCTGCAGCGCGGAGACCCTGCTGCGGGTGCTGATGGTCGCCGTGCTGCTGGCGCTGGCGATCGCCCTGCTGCGCGGTGGCGGCCAGGACTGGCTGTCGGCCCTGGCGCTGCACGCCCTGTTCATCTTCTGGGTGGCGCTGACCAGCCTTCTGATCCTGTGCGCCCTGAAGCGCCCGCTGCACCGGCTCCCCCTGATCGCCCAGATCGTGCTGCCGCCGCTGGTGCCCATCGCCAACACGGCCATTGTCTATCGTCTGGCGGAGGAGCTGGTGCTGGCCGACCCGGCCCTGCGCTGGCCGGTGATCGGTGTGGCGACCATCCTCAGCCTGGTGGCGATGCACTACCTCTACCTGCAGGCGGCCTGGCAGCGCGAGACCCGGGCCGTAGCCGCGGCCCGCGAACAGGCGATGCGCGCCCGCCTGCGCCCGCACTTTCTCTACAACAGCATGAACACCATCGCCGGCCTGTGCCGCAGTGACCCGGAACGGGCGGAGCAGATCACCCTGGATCTGGCGGACCTGTTCCGCGCCACCTTCGCCACCGGGGACCGCCACTCGCTGCGCGAGGAGCTGGAGCTGGTCCGCGCCTTCCTCGGGATCGAGCAGACCCGCTTCGGCGAGCGCCTGGAACTGGACTGGGACTGTCCCGACCATGCCGGACTGGACGTGCCGGTGCCCACGCTGTTCCTGCAGCCGCTCGCGGAGAACGCAATCCAGCACGGGATCGCCCCAGCGCGCGGAGCGGGCCGCATCTGGGTACGCTGCCGCATGGACTCGGGCCGGGTGACGCTGATCCTCGGCAACAGCGTGGACGCGCAGGCCCGCGGCGAGGGTACCGGGACCGGCACCGAGGCCGTGCGGCTGCGACTGCAGCATGCCTTCGGTGAACGGGTACACTTCGAAACCGACGGGGGCGACGGGGCGTTCGAGGTCCGCATCCGGCTGCCCCTCGCGACCCGGGAGGGAACCCCATGAACGACCGCCCACTGGACTTGCTGGTCGCCGACGATGAACCCATCGCCCGCCAGCGCCTGAGCGCCCTGGCCCGGGAGCTGGGGCATCGGGTGGTGGCAGAGGCCGCGCACGCCGGTGAGGTCGAGACGCGCCTGCGAGAGCACACGCCGGATGCCCTGCTGCTCGATATCGATATGCCCGGCGAAACCGGGCTGGAGCTCGCGCGGCGCCTGCATGCCGCCGACCCGGGGCTGACCGTGATCCTGGTCACCGCCCATGATCGCTTCCCGCTGGAGGCCTTCGAGGCGGGGGTGCGCGACTATGTGCTGAAGCCGGTACGCCGCGAACGGCTGGAACAGGCGCTGCAGCGCGCGGTGCAACAGAAGCAGGGGCGGGTCGAAACCTTTCCCAACGAGGTGCATATCACGGTGGGTCGGCGCGAGGAGCGCGTCCCGCTGGAGCGGGTCGATATCTTCATCGCCGAGGGCGGCTACGTGATGGCGCGTTCCGCGCGCCTGGCGGGTTTTGTGGATGGCCGCCTGCGGGATCTGGAGAGTCTCTACGGCCCGGCGCTGTTGCGGGTGCACCGCGGCTGCCTGGCGGTGAAGGCGTCGATCAAGGGGATCGAAACCCTCGGACCTACCGACAACCGCCTGTTGTTCCACGACGACCTGGACCCGATGCCGATCAGCCGCCGCCAGCTCCCACGGGTGCGCGAGTACCTGCGCAACGGCACCTGACTACCTGGCCCGCCCCGGACGTCCGGCGGATCAAGGCCAGGGAAACGCGCGGGATTCGGGGCCGACCGCCATGATCGTTATACTAGTGCGTTTTGAACGCCCGGCCGCCCGCGCCGTGGCTCGCCCGGACAACCCATGAAGCCTGTACGCATCGCCACCCGAAAGAGCCCGCTTGCCATGTGGCAGGCGGAACATGTCGCCGCCCGCCTGCGCGCCCGCGAACCCGAGCGCCCGGTCGAACTGGTCGGCATGACCACCCAGGGCGACCGCGTGCTGGACTCGCCGCTGGCCCGGATCGGCGGCAAGGGGCTGTTCGTGAAGGAGCTGGAGATCGCGCTGTTGGAGGACCGCGCCGACATCGCGGTGCACTCGGTGAAGGACGTGCCGATGGAGCTCCCGGAGCAGCTGGAACTCCCCGTGATCCTGGACCGCGAAGACCCGCATGATGCGTTCGTGTCCAACCGCTACGCCCATGTCGACGAGCTGCCGCAAGGTGCGCGGGTGGGCTCCTCCAGCCTGCGCCGCCAGTGCCAGCTGCGGGCCCGGCGGCCGGACCTGGAGGTACGCGACCTGCGCGGCAACGTGAACACGCGCCTGGGCAAGCTGGATGCCGGCGAGTACGACGCGATCCTGCTGGCCGCGGCCGGGCTCAAGCGCCTCGGGTTCGACGAACGCATCCGCTCCTGCCTGGAGCCGGACGTCAGCCTCCCGGCGGTCGGCCAGGGGGCCATCGCCATCGAATGCCGCGCGGGCGACCGCGCGATCGGCGACCTGATTGCGCCTCTCAACGACCCCGACACCGCCGACCGCGTGCGTGCCGAACGCGCCTTCAACCGCCGTCTGGAGGGCGGCTGCCAGGTGCCGCTGGCGGCCCATGCCACGCTGGACGGTGACCAGCTGCACCTGGACGGACTGGTGGGCGCGGTGGATGGCAGCCGCCTGCTGCGCCGCCAGGTAAACGGGCCGCGCGGCGAGGCCGAAGCCCTGGGGATTCGCCTCGCGGACATGCTGCTGGAACTGGGGGCGGGTGAACTGCTCGCGGCCGCCCACCGCGAACACGGCCAGGACACGAAGGGGTAGACGCATGACCGCATCCGCAGACGAGAACGCCGTGGCCACCGAGGGTCAGGGTCCGCTGGCCGGCCTCGGCATCCTGGTGACCCGCCCGGCCGCCCAGGCCGAGCCCTTTTGCGAGGCGCTGGCGGCGGAGGCCGCAACGGTGATCCGTTTCCCCGTGCTGGAGATCCTGGCCCCCAGCGACCCCACCAACCTGCGCGAGATCCTGGAGCGGCTGGACCGCTTCGACATCGCGGTGTTCATCAGCCCGAACGCGGTGCAGCGCGTACTCAACCTGGCACTGGCGGAACGCGACTGGCCCGCGACCACGCAGATCGCCGCCATCGGCAACCGCACCGCGCAGGAGCTGAAGGGCTTCGGTCGCCCGGCGGATATCCTGCCCCCGCGGCGTTTCGACAGCGAGGCGCTGTTGGCGCAGGAGGCCATGCAGGACGTGGCCGGCAAGCGCGTGGTGATCTTCCGCGGGGACGGCGGGCGCGAGCTGCTGGGCGACACGCTGAAGGAACGCGGCGCCGAGGTGACCTTTGCCGAGGCCTACCGCCGCGGACGCCCCGAGGGCGATACCGGCGAACTGATGTATTCCTTCTCGCGCGGGCAAATCGACATCATCACCATCACCAGTGGCGAGGGCCTGCGCAACCTCTACGAGATGGTCGGCAAGCTGGGCCGCATGTGGCTGCGCAAGACCCCGCTGGTGGTCGGCAGCGAGCGCATCGCCGAGATCGCGCGGGAACTCGGCTTCAAGGCCGCGGTGGAAACCGCCGAGGACCCCACCGACACCGCCATGCTGGCCGCCGTCCACCGCCTGGCAGACCAACTACGCACGGACCGCACCTGATCATCCACCACGACAAGAGCCTTTCACAGGAAGACTGGAAGATCGGAAGGTTCTACAGCTTGGGCGTTGACCAAACGATCAACGCCTTGCAAGCGTCAGGGAACTCTCTGATGCCCCCAAGAAATCTTCCTGTCTTCGCGTCTTCCTGTTCAGGCTTTTCGCCCTTGAATTTCTTCGTGCCTTCGTGCGCTTCGTGGTGAACAAGCCCTGCGAACGCCGGCGGGTTTACTCGGCCGGGGTGGCCGGTTCGAAGCTGTCGTAGTAGAGCTGCTCCGGCGGCAGGCCCGCGGCGCGGAAGGCCTCGCGGGCGGCGTGGATCATGGCCGGAGGCCCGGCCATGTAGACGTCGAAGCCGGACAGGTCCGGATATTCGGCGAGCACCGCGTCGTGCGGCCAGCCGCTGACCGCGGCAAAACCGGCGGCCGTCTCGGCCGGGGTATCGGACAGGACCGGCGTGAAGCGGAAATACTCGGCGTGCTCGTCCGTCATTCGGGTGAGCCAGTCCGGGGCATAGATGCCTTCCGCCCCGCGCGCGCCCCAGAACAGGTGGTGCGGCCGATCCAGCCCCTCCGCGGCCAGGTGATCCAACATACCCTTCAGCGGTCCGAAACCGGTGCCGCCGCCGACGAACAGGCGCGGCCGCGGCGATTCCTCGTCGACGAAGAAACTGCCGAGCGGGCCCTCGATGCGCAGCAGGGCCTTGGGCTTGAGCTCCTCGAACACCATGGTGGAGAAACGCCCGCCCGGCATCTGCCGCACGTGTAGAACCAGCTGGGCATCGTCATGCGGGGCGTTGGCGAGCGAGTAGCTGCGGCGGTCGCCGCCCTTCAGCAGCACGTCCAGGTACTGCCCGGCCAGGAACTGCAGGCGTTCGGTGGCCGGTAGCTGCAGGCGCAGCTCCATCACATCGTCCGCGAGGCGATTCAGCTCCGCCACACGGCATGGCAGGGTCTTGACGACGATATCCCGGGCGGCGCCGATCTCGCGCACCTCGATCTCCAGATCGTCGACCGGCACGGCCTGGCAGAACAGGGCCATGCCGTCGGCCAGTTCGGCGTCGGTGATGCCCTGCGGCCGGGTCGGTCCGTGATCGACTTCGCCCTGCAGGACCCGCCCCTTGCAGGAGCCGCAGGCGCCATTGCGGCAGCCGTAGGGAAACGCATAGCCCTGGCGCAGGGCGGCCTCGAGGACGGTCTCGTCGTCCTCGACCTCGAACACGTGGCCACTGGGCTGAATGGTGACATCGAACGCCATGGAAACCCCCGGTCGCGGAAAGCCGATCATTCTCGCCAGTAGCAAGCGGAACGCAAGCAACCGCAATCCCGCCGGGTGGCCCGGTTGGAGATCTCGCGGAAACCAGCCCTGGGGGTTTCGCCCCGCGAGCGGGTTGGGCAGAATCGGATGCGTTCCACAAAAACGACAAGGGAATGCCATGCGTCATTTGCTGATTGCGGCCGGGGCCGGCCTGCTGCTCGCGACAGGCTGTGCCTCCAACGAGACCCGTTCCACCGATTCCAGCGACCGCGCGGCGGAGGCCGAGGCCGACGCCCCGGCCGCGACCGCGGATGTCCCGGCGGACGCACCGGTGATCCGGGTCGCCCATTCGGTGCCCTACAGTGCCGATGCCACCATCGCCAGCAATATCCGTCAGGAGTGCAACCTGGAGGAACAGTTCTCCGAGTTCATCGCCCACTATGGCGCCGACCAGGGCCTGCGCTTCGAACGCGAGGCGAGCGTCGACCCCTCCGCCGGGGGTCAGGTACTGGTGGTGGAACTGACCGACGCGGTCAGTGGCGGCAATGCCTGGATCGGCCATCGCAAGGTCACCGAGGCCGCCGGCACGCTCTATAGCGATGGTGAGGAAGAGGCCAGCTTTACCTCGCGGCGCTTCTCCGGTGGCGGTGCGTTTGGAGGCTTCAAGGGGTCGTGCTCGGTGCTCGGCCGCACGGTGCAGGCGATGGGCCGCGATATTGCGACCTGGTCGGCGGCGCCGGAGGATGGCGCCCACCTGGGCGACTAGTCGCAGGCGGCGGGAGCCCGCGCAACCCGCGGGCCCGGTGCGTCGTCCGTCACCCGCTGCATCCAGTCGACCAGACGGGTGGCGGTGGTCGGCCAGTCCGGGGCGTGCAGGAGCAGGTGCGGCCAGTGCGGTTCGGTCCAGACCTCCGCCCGCTGCCCGGGGTGCGCGCGGGCGGCGGCGCATACCGAGGGTTTCAGGATCGTCCCGTCCTGCTCGCCCCACAAATAGACCACCGGTACCGTCACATGGTGGATGTGATCGGTGGCGTACTGCGCGAGCCAGACCACGCCGGCATAGGTATCCAACCGAACTCGGCGGATGACCCGCGGGTCGTTGGCGAATCGGTCCACCGCGGCGGGGTCCAGGCTGTCGGCGTAGTCGGGGTCGATGGTGAGCGTCAGGCCCCCGGCCAGGGTCTCGCCGGTGCGCACCGCGGCGTCCCAGAACCCGCGCGCGGGTATGCCGCCACGCAGGCCCGGGGCCACCGCAATCACGCCGGCGACATCGAGTTCGGGATGCGTGGCGAGGCTCGCCAGTGCGGCCGAGCCCCCCATGCTCTCCCCCAACAGGAAGACGGGCCGGTCCGGATCCTCCGCGCGGGCGGCATGGACCATCGCAACCACATCCTCGATCACGGGCTGCATCCCGGGCCAGCGCCCATGCGGCTCGCTGGCGCCATGCCCGCGCTGATCCAGGGCGTGAACGCTGTAGCCGCGCTCGGCCAGCCATGGACCGAGGGAGGCATACGCCCCGGCATGGTCGCGGAAGCTGTGCAGGGCGATCACCACCGCGGCCGGGGCATCGGCCGGCCAGTGGCGGATGCGGTCGGGCGCAATCGCGGTCGCGGTGGAGGTTTGCTCTGCAGGGGTTGAGTCCGCGCGCATCGAGTCACGCTCCGGGACGGCGGCACAGCCGGCCAGGGCCAGCAGCACGCCCGGCAGCAGCCAGCCACCGGCCCGGACAGCGCGGCGGCTCACGCGTCATAACCCCAGGTCATCCCAGATCTCGTCAACCCGGCGTTTCACCGCCTCGTCCATGGCGATTGGCCGCCCCCATTCGCGATCCGTCTCGCCCGGCCACTTGGAGGTGGCGTCCATGCCCATCTTCGATCCGAGCCCGGACACCGGGGAGGCGAAGTCCAGGTAGTCGATCGGGGTGTTTTCCACCAGCGTGGTATCCCGCGCCGGGTCCATGCGCGTGGTGATGGCCCAGATCACGTCATTCCATTCGCGGGTGTTCACATCGTCATCGACCACGATCACGAACTTGGTGTACATGAACTGACGCAGGAACGACCACACGCCCATCATCACGCGCTTGGCATGGCCCGGGTACTGCTTGCGCATGGAGACTACGGCAAGGCGGTAGGAGCAACCCTCGGGGGGCAGGTAGAAGTCCACGATCTCCGGGAACTGCTTCTGCAGGATCGGGATAAAGACCTCGTTCAGGGCCACGCCGAGGACGGCGGGTTCATCCGGGGGGCGGCCGGTGTAGGTGGAGTGATAGATCGGGTCGTCGCGGTGGGTAATCCGGTCAATGGTGAACACCGGGAACTCGTCGACCTCGTTGTAGTAGCCGGTATGGTCGCCGAACGGGCCTTCGGGCGCGGTGTCGCCCGGGTGGATATGGCCCTCCAGCACGAACTCGGCCGACGCCGGCACCTCGAGGTCGGAACCCATGCAACGGGTAACCTCCGTACGGCTGCCACGCAGCAGGCCGGCAAAGGCATATTCCGACAGGGTGTCGGGCACCGGGGTGACCGCGCCGAGGATGGTGGCGGGGTCGGCGCCCAGGGCTACGGCAATCGGGAACGGCTCGCCGGGATGGGCGCGGGTCCACTCCTGGAAATCCAGCGCGCCGCCACGATGCGACAGCCAGCGCATGATCACCCGGTTGCGACCGATGACCTGCTGGCGATAGATGCCCAGGTTCTGGCGTGACTTCTCGGGGCCGCGCGTAACCACCAGGCCCCAGGTGATCAGGGGCCCGGCGTCCCCGGGCCAGCAGGTCTGCACCGGGAGGGTCGACAGGTCGACCGCGTCGCCTTCGATCACATGGCGCTGGCAGGCGGCCCCGCGGGTCTTCTTCGGGGCCATGTCCAGGACCTTGCGGAAGACCGGCAACTGCTCCCAGGCGGCCTTCAACCCCTTGGGCGGATCCGGCTGTTTGAGGAAGGCGAGCAGACGTCCCACCTCACGCAGGGCCTCGACCGAGTCCTCGCCCATACCCATGGCCACCCGCTCGGGAGTACCGAAGAGATTGGCCAGTACCGGGATGTCGGATCCGGTGGGGTTCTCGAACAACAGCGCCGGGCCGCCAGCGCGCAAGACGCGGTCGGCGATCTCGGTCATCTCGAGGTTCGGGTCCACCTCGCGGGTGATGCGACGCAGCTCGCCGCGCTGTTCGAGGCCGTCGATGAAATCACGCAGGTCCTTGTACTTCACGGGTCGCTCCCAGTGGTCAGGCGGGCCGGTGAGGGGTCTCGGCTAGTCGGAGAATTCCGCCCAGACCGGGGCATGGTCGGAAGGACGCTCCCAGGAGCGCGGTTCGCGATCGATGCCGGCGGCCTGCAGGCGCGCCTGCAGTGGCGCGCTGGCCAGGACCAGGTCGATGCGCAGGCCGCGGTTGCGGCGGAACGACGCGGCGCGATAGTCGAACCAGGAGAACTCCGCCTCCGGCTGGTCGAAGGCGCGGAAGGTATCGACCAGGCCCAGACCGGTGAGGGCTGCCAGGGCCTCACGTTCGGGCGTGGAGCAGAGGATGCGTTCGTGCCAGGCCTCGGGGTCGTGGACATCACGATCGTCGGGGGCAATGTTGAAGTCGCCCAGAACCACCAGATTCGGATGCCGGGCGATCTCGTCGGCCAGCCAGTCGCGCATGCGTGCCAGCCAGTCGAGCTTGTAGGCGTATTTCTCGGTGCCGACGTTCTCGCCATTGACCACGTACAGGTTGACCACGCGGATGTCGCCGATGGTGGCGGCCAGGATACGGCGCTGGGCATCCTCGAGCCCGGGCGGATCGGTGACGACCTCGGTCGCCTCGGTGCGCGACAGGATCGCCACGCCGTTGTAGGTCTTCTGGCCCGAGTACACCACCTGGTAGCCGGCGTCCTGAATGGCGGACACGGGGAAGTTCTCGTCGGTCAGCTTGGTTTCCTGCAGCGCCAGGATGTCGGTGCGCGAGCTCGAGAGCCACTCGAGCACCTGCGGCAGGCGAACCTTCAGCGAATTGACGTTCCAGCTGGCGATCTTCACGCGGCGTCCTCCAGGCCGCTGTGGCGCAACAGGGCATCGATCTGGGGATCACGACCCCGGAACGCCCGGAAGGAATCAGCGGCGGGCCGCGAGGCTCCCGCCTCGAGGATCTCGTGCAGGTAGGCGGCGCCGACTTCCGGGGAGAACAGGCCCTCTTCCTCGAAGCGGCCAAAGGCATCCGCGGACAGGACCTCGGCCCACTTGTAGCTGTAATAGCCGGCGGCATAGCCGCCGGCGAAGATGTGGCCAAAGCCGTGGGCGAAGCGGTTGAATTCCGGCGGATGCACCACCGCGATCTCTTCCCGAACCGCCTCCAGCAGGCGCTGAATGGCGGCCGCGTCGCCCGGGGGCGGACCGGCGTGCAGGCGCATATCGAACAGGGAAAACTCGACCTGGCGCAGCAGCTGCAGGGCGGCATGGAAGTGACGCGTGCCCAGAAGACGCTGGTAGAGGTCCTCGGGCATCGCCTCCCCGGTCTCGTGGTGACGGGCAAACAGGTCCAGGGCCTCGCGCTCCCAGCACCAGTTCTCCATGAACTGGCTGGGGAGTTCCACCGCATCCCACTCGACCCCGTTGATGCCGGCGATGTCCGGTTCGTCGACGCGGGTCAGCATGTGGTGGAGTCCATGCCCGAATTCGTGGAACAGGGTGATCACCTCGTCATGGGTGAACAGGGCGGCCGTGCCGTCCACCGGGGGAGTGGAGTTGCAGGTCATGTACGCGACCGGCAGTTGGGCGCGATCACCCGAGACAAAGCGGTTGCGGCAGACATCCATCCAGGCGCCCCCGCGCTTGTTCTTGCGGGCGTAGAGATCGAAGTAGAAGCCGGCGCGTTCCGCGCCTTTCGCGTCAAAAATACGGTAGAAGCGGACATCATCATGCCAGGTCTCGACGCTGTCGTCAGGCTCGAAGCGGACCTGGAACAGGCGCTGGACCAGGCCGAACAGGCCGTTCACGGCCTGGTCGGCGGGGAAATAGGGCTTCAGCATCTCCTGGCTCAGGCCCAGGCGCCGTTCGCGCATCTTCTCCGCGGCGAAGGCCATGTCCCAGGCCTCCAGCGTCTCCAGATGGAGCTCGTCCCGCGCAAAGCTCTGCAATTCAGCGAGGTCGCGTTCCGCCCGGGGGCGTGCGCGGTGGGCAAGATCCAGCAGGAACCCTTCGACCTGTTCGGCGCTGGTGGCCATCTTGGTCGCCAGCGAACGCTCGGCATAGTGGGCGAAGCCCGTCAGATCTGCCTTTTCCGCGCGCAGCTGCAGGATCTCGACCATGATCTCGGAGTTGTCATGGTTGCCGGCCCCCGGCCCGCGATCGGAGGCTCGCGTGGTGAAGGCCTCATAAACCCGGTAACGCAGCTCGCGATCCTCGGCATGGGTCATCACCGCGAGGTAACTCGGGATGTCGAGGGTGACGACGAAGCCCGACTGATCATGGTCGCGGGCGTTCTGGGCCAGCATGGCGCGATCCGACTCGGGGATGCCCGCCAGGGCCGCGGGATCATCGGTCTGCCAGGTCCACGCCTGGGTGGCATCGAGCACATTCTCCTCGAAACGAGCAGTGAGCTCGGACAACCGTGCGTTGATCGCGCGCAGCCGGTCGCGCTGGGGCTCGGGAAGGTCCACGCCGCTGAGATGAAAATCGCGCAGCATGTCGTCCAGGACCTTGCGCCGGGGGGCCGGGAGATCTCCATATTCGTCGCTGTCGGCCAGGGCACGGACGGCGCGGTACAGTCCCTGATGCTGCGAAACCCAGCTGCCATAGTCGGAAAGCAGGGGCAGGCTGGCGTTGTAGGCCTCGCGGATCGCGGGGCCGTTCATCACGGCGTTCAGGTGGCCGACCGGGGACCAGACGGCATCCAGACGGGCATCCAGTTCCTGCAGTGGTCGGATCAGCGAATCCCAGCTCGGCTGGTCTCCGGCCGCCTCCACGAGACGGTCGATCTCGGTTCGATTCTCGACCAGCACGGTTTCCACCGCCGGCAGCACGTGTTCGGGTTCAATGGAGCGGAAGGCGGGCAGCCGGTCGGTCTGCAGCAGGGGATTGGACACGGTCTCTCCAAGGGTCGGGTGAGCCAGGGTCGCGCGAACCGGTCAGAACATACGGGCGCGACTGCCTGCGGATTATGCCATTCGGACCGCATCCCCGGGAGGGTGTTCCCCCTGGGGATGCAAGCCGGTTCAGGCCGAGGTGTCCGGTGGGGGTCCGATGGGATCGAAGGTTTGATAGCCCGCGAGACGCGCCAGGGGACCCAGGGCCCAGTGCCTGCGCAGGGCGGAAAAGTCGGCTACTGCGGCGTTGTATCGCGCGAGTGCGTCGGTAATGGCCTGATCCAGGGCTGCGACCCGTTCCGGGGTACGCCCGGCAAGGACCGGTGCAGATTCTTTTTCTTCCGATAATTCATAAAGATAGGTGTCCCAGGTGGCTCGAATGCTGCGCTCGGTTCGGGCCAGCGCGGGGAGATCGCCGCGGCGTCGGGCAGCCTCCTGCGCACGCAGGGCGGTCTGGACGTCGACGAGCGGATCGGGGTCGGCCAATCCCATCATGTGCAGGAGGCCGTTGCGTTGCGTAAGCAGTGTGTCCAGGCGATTCCAGGCGGATACGACCCGGCGTTCGTGGATTGCCAGGTGGGTGTGCACCCGGAAGCCGACGAGGCTCAGGACCACCAGCGTGAGGATGACAGCCAGGACCTCCATGCGCAGGGGCTACATTCGGGGCGAGGCGGGGCCCGTCAGATATCGACGTTCTCCGCGCTCAGCGCCCGTGTCTCGATGAAGTCGCGTCGGGGTTCGACCTGGTCCCCCATCAGGGTGGTGAAGATCTCGTCGGCCCGGATCGCGTCCTCGACACGCACCTGCAGGAGGCGGCGGGATTCGGGATTCATGGTGGTTTCCCACAGCTGGTCCGGGTTCATTTCGCCCAGACCCTTGTAACGCTGGGTGGCCAGGCCGCGGCGGCCTTCGTGCAGGAGCCATTCCATGGCTTCCGAGAATCCCTCGATCAGGTGGATCCGTTCGCCGCGCTTCATGTAGGCGCCTTCGTCCAGCAACGCATTGAGTCGGGCGGAGAGGTCCAGCACAGCCTGGAAATCACGCGAGGCCAGCGTATCGTCGTTGATGTACTGGGACAGGGCCGCGCCGTGCTCGATCCGGTCCAGGCTCAGCTGGGCATGGCCGTCGCGGTCGGTCACCGCCCCCAGGCTGTAGCGCGTCGCGCCGGCCTTGTCGCTGGAGAGCCCCTCGAGGATGCGGCCGAACCAGGCCTGCACCTCCGGATTGGTGACGCTACGCGGCTCCGGTATGGCGTCGGCCTCGAGCATCGCCCAGAGGATGCGCGGGTCGTACATGCGGCCCAGGCGCTCGACCGCGCGGGCGGCCTTCTGGTAGCCCTTCACCAGATCCTCGAAGGCCTCGCCGGTAATGGGCGGGGCATCCGGGCTGGGATAAAGCGCGGCACCATCCAGGGCCAGAGAGATCACGATCTCGCCCATCTCGGCCTCGTCGCGCACGTATTGTTCGCGCTTGCCACGCTTGATCTTGTACAGCGGCGGTTGGGCGATATAGACATGGCCGCGCTCGATCAGCTCCGGCATCTGGCGGAAGAAGAACGTGAGCAGAAGGGTTCGGATATGGGAGCCGTCCACGTCGGCATCCGTCATGATGATGATGCGGTGGTAGCGCAGCTTGTCCGGGTCGTACTCTTCCTTGCCGATACCGCAGCCCAGGGCGGTAATCAGGGTCCCGACCTCAGCCGAGCCGAGCATGCGGTCAAAGCGCGCCCGTTCGACATTCAGGATCTTGCCCTTCAGCGGCAGAATGGCCTGGAAATGACGGTCCCGCCCCTGCTTGGCCGATCCGCCCGCGGAGTCCCCCTCCACCAGGTAGAGCTCGGACTGGGCCGGATCCTTCTCCTGGCAGTCGGCCAGCTTGCCGGGGAGCCCGGCGATATCCAGGGCCCCCTTGCGGCGGGTCACCTCGCGGGCCTTGCGGGCGGCCTCGCGAGCACGCGCGGCGTCCAGGACCTTCTCCGTAATCGCCTTGGCCTCCTGCGGATTCTCCAGCAGGAAGTTGTTGAGGGCGTCCGACAGCACACTCTCCACAATCGGCTTGACCTCCGAGGAGACCAGCTTGTCCTTGGTCTGGGAGGAGAACTTCGGATCGGGCACCTTCACCGACAGTACGGCCGTCAGGCCCTCGCGCATGTCGTCGCCCGCCGTGGCCACCTTGGCCTTCTTGATCAGGCCTTCGGTCTCCAGGTACTGGTTGATGGTCCGCGTCAGCGCCGCGCGGAAGCCCGCCATGTGGGAGCCACCATCGCGCTGCGGGATGTTGTTGGTGTAGCAGAAGATATTCTCCTGGTAGGAGTCATTCCACTGCAGCGCCACCTCGACCGCATAGTCATCTCGCATCTGGTCGGCATAGACCACGGTGGGATGCAACGCGGTCTTCTTCTGGTTGAGATGCTCGACGAAGGCCCGAATCCCGCCCTCGAAGACGAACGTCTCCTCGCGGTTGTCGCGATGATCGCGCAAGGTGATGCGGACCCCCGAGTTCAGGAACGACAGTTCGCGCAGACGCTTGGCCAGCACCTCGTAGTGAAAGTTGATGTCGGTAAAGATCTCGGGGCTGGGCCGGAACCATACGCGGGTGCCGTGGCGGTCGGTCGTGCCGGCCTCGGCCAGCGGCGCCGCGGGGACCCCGAGGTGGTAGGTCTGTTCGTGGCGCTTGCCGTCGCGATGGATCTCGAGGCGCAGCTCTTCCGAAAGGGCGTTCACGACCGAGACACCCACACCGTGAAGCCCGCCGGAGACCTTGTACGAGTTGTTGTCGAACTTCCCGCCGGCGTGCAGGACGGTGAGGATGACCTCGGCCGCGGACTTGCCTTCTTCTTCGTGGATATCCACCGGTATACCGCGACCGTTGTCGCTGACGGAGACCGCGTTGTCCTCGTGGATCGTGACCTCGATGCTGTCGCAGTAACCGGCCAGGGCCTCGTCGATGGAGTTATCGACGACCTCGAAGACCATGTGGTGCAGGCCCGTCCCGTCATCGGTATCGCCGATGTACATCCCGGGTCGCTTGCGCACGGCATCGAGACCCTTGAGGACACGGATCTGGGAAGAATCGTAGGCGGCGGGATCTTGGGATTCGATATCGGACATGCAGGTGGTCATCCGGCGAGTTGCAGACACGCCAGTATAGCGCAAAGACGGGGGCAACCGGTGGGCGGGCTTCGAGAGGCTACAGGAGCCTCGGGGCAGGCGGGATTCGGGAAAGTAAAGAGCGATCAGGCGGGGTTGGCCGGTGTGACGCGGCCATGTTTCACGTGGAACAATTCGCCCGCGTCCGCTCCGACCAGCCCCGGCACCGCATCCTCCACGGCCGTCACCAGGATCTGCCAACCGGACTCCCTCAGTCCGGCCATCAGCCCCTCCACCGCCTCCCGGTCCAGTTCCGAGACGACATCGTCCAGCAGCACCACGGGTGCCCGACCGCACTCGCGTTCCAGCATTCGGGCCTGCCCCCCAACCAGCGCTGTCACGACCCGCTTTTGCTCCCCCCGGGAGGCCTCGGCTGCCGCCCGCCCCGCCAACCGGAGGTCGATATCCGCCCGTTGTGGCCCGACCTGCGCGAACCCGCGCTCCTCGTCGCTGCCCCGGCTACGCTCCAGGGCCTCCCCAAGACTGCGGTCCCGATCCCACCCCATGCGAACCCGCAAGCCCAGGTCGCCCAGCCGGTCGCCAAACCCGAATCGTTCCGCTGCCTCTGCGGTGCCCCCTTCCCAAGCCTCGACGTACCGCGCCCGCGCCTCGCTGATCGCCACCCCGAATTCCACCCACGGGCGTTCAAACTCCCGGGCGGCAGCCCGGTCGCCGGTGCGGAGGGCCGCATTGCGCTGATCGTGGGCGCGTTTCCAGCGTTGCCAGTTCTCACGGTATCCCGGGATTGAATGAAAACAGCCCCAGTCCAGCAGACGACGCCGCTCCTCCGGACCCCCGGTCAGCAATTCGAACGAACCGGCATGCAGGGTGCGCACCGGCAGCCATTCGGCCACCGTCGCATGGCCCTCCATCCAGCGACCATCCAGGCGGGATCGCCGCGTCCCATCCCAGACGACGCCCAGGCGATGCGCACCGCCACGCCCGTCCCGGACCTCTCCGCCAACCCAAAGCGACTCGCCGCCCGTACGCAATACCCGCCGTAATTGCTGCGTCCGGAACGAACGCCCCGCCGCGAGGATGTGGACGGCCTCAAGCACCGAAGTCTTTCCCGCGCCATTCGGGCCAATCAGGCGATTGATCCCCGGCCCCAGTGCCAGCGTCTGCTCCCCGAGATTCCGCACCCCCTGCCACCAGAGCGACTCCAGCACACAACCTCCAGCCTACGGAAACACGAATTCATCGACACGCTCGCGCTCGAGTCGCTTTTGCGTGCGTTTAATGCGCTGCGACGGCCGTGCAGTCATTCTGCTACAGGTGAGCCGCAACGCCGTGCGCGCGCCCGTTGTCATTAAAAACGAGCGGCCGAGCCCCTTCGTTGATTCGGTTGCGAGGTTGGCGCCCCCTGTTCCCCGATCCTGCGTTGCGCCCCGAATCCATCAGAAACGGGCGGGTAGAACTAGCCGATGCACGACGCGTCCGGTCTCGGAAAACCCGGGATACCAACGCGAGCGTATACATGGATCGGTGTTTCCCTAGAGCCGCATCGGCATGACGACGTAGCGTGCCCCGCCTGGCGGTTCCGCCTGGATCAGGATGGACGAGTTGCCATCGCGCAGCCCGATCCGCACCTGGTCGGTCTCCAGCACATTCAGCACATCCGCGAGGTAGCCCAGGTTGAACCCGATCTCCATCGGGCCCCCGTCGTATTCCGCCTCCACCGACTCCTGGGCCTCTTCACGATCGGCGTTATGGGTCATGACCTGACACCCGCTCTCGCCCAGCACCATCCGCACACCCCGATACTTGTCGCTCGCGACGATCGCGACGCGCCCCAGTGCCTGCTTCAGGATCTCGCGGTCCACCCGCAGGGTGGCCGGAAGGTCCGCCGGGATCACCCGTTCGTAGTCCGGGAACCGTCCTTCGATCACCTTGCTGCGCAACACCGCGCTGCCGAGCTCGAACACCACCTGGTCTTCCCCGAAGCCGATGCGCACCGACGTGTCGTCATCGGCCAGGTTGCGCCGCAGCTCGGCGACGGCCTTGCGCGGCACGATACGTTCGATTCGCTCCTCCACCGGCTGCTCCAGCTCCACCTCGGCCAGCGCCAGCCGATGACCATCCGTGGCTACCGCACGCAGGCTGTTGCCACTGGCCACCAGCAGGAGCCCCTGCAGGTAGTAGCGCACGTCCTGCTGGGCCATGGAGAACATCGTAGCCTCCAGCAACCGACGCAGTCGGTTCTGCGGCACATCCAGCACGACCTCGGCCCCTCGCGCCTCCCAGTCCGGGAAATCCGCCCCCGGGAGCGTCGCCAGACTGAAGCGCGAGCCACCGAACCCGACCGTCATCCGCTCGCCCTCGACTTTCGCGCGAATCTCGCTGTCCGCCGGCGCCGCCTTGACCACGTCGAGCAGCTTGCGGACCGAGACGGTCACATCGCATTCCCCGGGAATCGAACCCTCGGCGCCGGCCTGCCAGGCCAGCTCCAGATCGGTCGTGTCCATCCGGATCGAGCCGTTGTCGTCCGGGCGCAGTCGCACGTTCCCCAGGATGGGCATCGTCAATCGTTTCTCGGCCGCGCCCACAATCCGTTGCAGCGCTTCGGTCATCGTCTCGCGATTGAAAGACAGTTCCATGGCGATGTCCTGTATCTAGTCTGTTTAGATATTCATCTAGTGATAATAAGAGGCCGACTTTCCTGTGAAGAAAACCCTATATCTTCTTTTTTATCAGAAACTTAATTCTGTCCCTTGGGGTTATGCTACCTCTGTGAAGCCTGTTGCCAACCTGTGGACAGTTTGCCCCCTCGATTTTTCCCCGCATCCATACCGGTGTTGCACCCAGCTTATCCACAGGTTTCGGCCCACCGGAATGCCCCGCGTTCAACTGCTCAATGTCCGCAACAGGTTGGAGTAGTCCTCGTCCAGGCTCGCATCCGCCTCGCGCAATTCCGCCACCTTCCGGCAGGCATGGATCACGGTGGTGTGGTCACGCCCGCCGAAGGCCTGGCCGATCTCCGGGAGGCTGTGCTGGGTCAGTTCCTTGGCCAGTGCCATCGCGATCTGACGCGGCCGGGCGATGGAACGGCTGCGTCGGGTGGAGAGCAGATCCGCGACCTTCACGCGATAGTAATCCGCCACGGTCTTCTGGATATTCTCCAGCGTAATCAACTTGTTCTGGACCGCCAGCAGATCGCGCAGCGCATCCTTCGCGAAATCCAGCGTGATCGGCTTGCCAGTGAAATGGGCGTTGGCGATCACCCGACGCAGGGAGCCTTCCAGTTCGCGGATGTTGGACCGGATGCGCTTGCCCATGAAGAAGGCCACCTCGGTGGGAAGCTCGATCCCGGCCTGTTCGGCCTTGCGCTGCAGGATCGCGACGCGCGTCTCCAGTTCGGGCGGTTCGATCGCAATCGTCAGGCCCCAGCCAAAGCGCGACTTCAGGCGCTCCTCGAGCCCCTCGACCTCCTTCGGATACCGATCCGACGTCAGGATGATCTGCTGCTGGCCTTCCAGAAGGGCGTTGAAGGTGTGGAAGAACTCTTCCTGCGAACGCTCCTTGCCGGCGAAGAACTGGATGTCATCGATCAGCAGTGCGTCCGCGGAGCGGTAGTGCTGCTTGAACTCGTCGATCGCGTTGTGCTGCAGCGCCTTGATCATGTCCGCCACAAAACGTTCGGAGTGCAGGTAGATGATCCGCCCCTCCGGATGCCGCGCCAGGATGCTGTGCCCGATCGCGTGCATCAGATGGGTCTTGCCGAGCCCCACCCCGCCATAGATGAACAGCGGGTTGTAGGCCACCCCGGGATTCTCTGCGACCTGCAGACTCGCGGCCCGCGCCAGTTGATTGGACTTCCCCTCGACAAAGGTGTCGAACGTGAACGCGGGGTTCAGGTTGCTGACCGGGCCCTGGGGACGGGGTGGCGGGCTCGCCTTTTCCGCCGCGGCGCGCTCGCGCTGGGACTCGTGGGGATCGGGGACCGGGGCCGTCGGCAGCTCCGCACCGCCGATGCCAAGCCGCACACGCCGACCCGAATGGTCGTTCGCGGGCTGCAGCTCGCCCACTGTTTCCTCGATCGACGCCAGGAGGTGGTCGCGCACGTGCTCGAATACGAACTGGTTCGGCGCCAGCAGGCGCAGCGAGCCCTCCGATTCTTCGGCATGCAGTGGCCTTAGCCAGGTGTTGAGTTGTTGCTCGCTGACCTTCCCCTGCAGGCGGTCCAGACAGGCTGTCCACAGGGCATTGGCTGACACGCGTTTGTCTCCGGGGCGGCGGGGAATGGAAGTCCCCGAGTCTACGCCGATGGGCCCCCGCGGTGCCAGCGGCTTGCCGACCCCGAGATTGACTTTGTCCCCGGATGGCGATAGTTTTCACCGCCCTTTAACCAAGCGTCACCGGGAACCGACATGAAGCGCACTTTCCAACCCAGCCGGCTCGTCCGCGCCCGCACGCACGGCTTCCGGGCCCGCATGGCCACCCGTGGTGGCCGCAAGGTCCTGAACGCCCGTCGCGCCAAGGGCCGCAAGCGCCTCTGCCCGTAAACCGGGCGGCGCGCCGGCTCCCGTGACCGCGGCGCCAGCCATCCAGACCTTTCCGCGCCGCGTCCGTTTGCTGACGGGCGCGGATTACCAGCGTGTATTCGAGGATGCCCGGCGTCAGCGCGGTCGCGACCTGACCTTGCTCTATCGGCGTTCGGAGACCGGCGAGGCGCGTCTGGGCCTGGCTATCGGCAAGCGGCATGTGCGCCATGCCACGGACCGCAACCGGATCAAGCGCATCGTGCGCGAGGCGTTCCGCGTGCGCCGCGCCCAGCTGCCGCCGCTCGACATGATCGTGCTGGCGCGGGGTGGCGCGGCGAGCGCCGAGCGACGCGCATTGCGCGCCGAAATCGACAGCCTGCTGGAACGTCTGCAATGAGCCTGCCCCGCAAGATTGCCCTGCTGCCCGTGCGGGCCTACCAGTACGGGATCTCGCCGTTCATGGCCCCGCATTGCCGTCACTATCCGACCTGCTCGGCGTATACCGTCGAGGCGGTCGAGACCCACGGGGTCCTGCGGGGCTTCTGGCTGGGTCTGCGGCGCATCCTGCGCTGCCACCCCTGGTCCCCGGGCGGTTATGATCCGGTTCCGGCACCGCGTTCCGATTCTCCCAGCACTCGATCCTCAAAGTAGTCGCGCTCATGGATAACCTTCGTCCCCTCCTGTGGCTAACCCTGGCCTTTGTCCTGTTCCTGATGTGGCAGGCCTGGAATCAGGATTACGGCACTCCCTCCCAGCCGGATCGTACCGCCGAGCAGGCCGAGGAGGATCCGGACGCGCGGCCGGAGGATGTGCCGGATGCGCCGCAGTTCGAGTCGGAGGACCAGCCGCGCGCGGACGATGCGCCACAGGTCAGTACGCTGCAGGAGCCGGACCGCCGCCAGATCACGGTGCGCACCGACACCCACGAGATCCTGATCGATACCCGTGGCGGTACGCTCCTGCGGGCGGACCTGCTGCAGTACCCGCGGGACCTGCAGGACGATCCGCTGGTCCCTGTGCGCCTGTTCGACCATCGGGTCCGGGGCTATGTTGCCCAGAGCGGCCTGACCCATGACCGGGTCAACGACCGTTCCATGGAGGGTCGCGCCCCGTCGCATCACGCCAATTTCGAGGTCGACCAGGACCGCTTCGAACTGGCCGAGGGTCAGGACACCCTCGAGGTCCCGCTGCGCTGGACCTCCGAGGATGGCGAGATCGAGGTCATCAAGACCTATACCTTCACCCGCGGCTCGCATCTGATCGAGGTGGACTACGAGGTCCACAACCGCTCGGATTCCACCTGGAGCGGTCGCCAGTACCGTCAGCTGCGTCACGGCCCCACGCCCGACCGCGAGTCCTGGTGGCTTTACACCTTCACCGGTGCCGCCTATTTCGATGGGAGCTACGAGCGCGAACGCTTCGAGTCGCTGCGCGACGACCCCATCCAGGCGCGCATCCAGGGTGGCTGGGTCGCGATGATCCAGCACTACTTTGTGTCCGCCTGGGTCCCGGGCGAGGACGAGGTCAATGCGCTCTATGCCCGCGCGGTGCCGGGCGAGGTGGGTGACGAGTACCTGATCGGCCTCCACTCCGAATCGATCCAGATCCCGGCCGGCTCCAGCGGCGCATTTTCCACGCGCCTGTGGGTGGGCCCGAAGCTGCAGGACGAGCTATCCCAGATCGCACAGGGTCTGGAGCTGACCGTCGACTACGGCATCTTCACCTTCCTGTCCAAGCCCCTTTTCTGGCTGCTGGACAAGATCCATGCGGTGGTCGGCAACTGGGGCTGGGCGATCGTCATCCTGACGATCCTGATCAAGCTGGCGTTCTTCAAGCTGTCCGCGACCAGCTACCGCTCGATGGCGCGCATGCGCAAGGTCGCGCCCAAGCTGCAGGCCCTGAAGGAGCGCTACAAGGACGACAAGCAGCGCATGAACCAGGCGCTGATGGACCTGTACAAGAAGGAGAAGATCAACCCGCTGGGTGGCTGTCTCCCGATCCTGGTGCAGATCCCGGTATTCATCGCCCTGTACTGGGTGCTGCTGGAGAGTGTGGAACTGCGTCAGGCCCCGTGGTGGCTGTGGATCCAGGATCTGTCCTCACGCGATCCGTACTTCATCCTGCCGATCCTGATGGGCGTGTCCATGTTCGTGCAGTACAAGCTGAACCCGCCGCCGATGGATCCGGTGCAGCAGAAGATCTTCATGGCGCTGCCGTTCGTGTTCACCGTGTTCTTCGCCTTCTTCCCGGCAGGTCTGGTCCTGTACTGGTTCACCAACAACCTGTTCTCCATCGCCCAGCAGTGGTACATCACGCGCAAGATCGAGGGCGGCGAGGACCCGGACAAGCAGAAGAGCTGACCGGGCCGTGACCGTGACGGACACTATCGTCGCGGTCGCCACCCCGCCGGGGGTCGGCGGAATAGGCGTCGTGCGCCTGTCGGGCGCCGAGGCGCTGGAGATCGCACGGCGCCTGACCGGGCGCGACAGCCTGCGACCGCGCCATGCCCACTACGGCCGCCTCATCAATCCGGCCAGTGGCGAGGCCATCGACGATGGCCTGATCCTCTATTTCCCCGCCCCCCATTCCTTCACCGGCGAGGACGTGGTCGAGCTGCAGGGGCACGGCAGCCCGGTGCTGCTGGAGGCGCTGGTCGCGGCGTCGGTCGATCTCGGGGCCCGCCGCGCGCGGCCGGGCGAATTCACCGAACAGGCCTTTCTGAACGGCCGCCTCGACCTCGCGCAGGCGGAGGCCGTCGCCGACCTGATCCATGCCCAGACGGCCGAGGCCGCGCGCCTGGCCCGCTCCAGCCTCGATGGTGCGCTGGCCGCGGAGCTGGAGCCGGTCTCCCGCGCGATTCGCGACATGCGCGTGGTCATCGAGGCCGAGATCGACTTCGGCGAGACCGATCTTGAATCCGAGGCGGCCCCGGACATCGCCCGGCGGGCGGAGGAACTGCACGCCACCATCGTCGCGTTGCTGGAGCGCCTGCGCCCGGCCCGGTACTTCGCCCAGGGCCTGCGTCTGGCCCTGGTGGGGGCCCCGAATGTCGGCAAGTCCAGCCTGATGAACCGCCTGGCCGAGAGTGAGGTGGCGATCGTCACCGATCGCCCCGGGACTACGCGCGATGTGCTGCGCTCGCCGATCGCCATCCACGGCATCCCGGTCGAGTTGATCGACACCGCCGGACTGCATGCCAGCGACGACCCGGTGGAGCGGATCGGCATGGAGCGCGCCCGCGAGGCCGCGACCGGGGCCGATCTGATCGTGGAGCTGCGGGACCTGACCCGGCCGGAGGCCGTCCCCGATCTGGAGGCCGCGCCCGAGATCCCGCGTCTTACGGTCTGGAACAAGCAGGACTGCGTTGCAAAGGATTCCCTTCCAGGCGAGGGGATCGCCATCTCCGCGCGCACGGGTGCGGGCATCGAAGCACTGAAGCAGGCGATCGTCGAGCGCCTGGGTGCCGGCGAGGGCGGTCAGCAGCGATTCAGCGTGCGGGCGCGCCACCTCGATGGTCTGCGTTCGGCCGACCACCACCTGGCCGCGATCGACGCGCAGGCCCCGCCGGATGTGATTGCCGAAGAGCTGCGCCTGGCCGAGGCCGCGCTGGATGCCCTGCTGGGTCGCCAGGACCACGAGGCCCTGCTCGGCGAGATCTTCGCCGGGTTTTGCATCGGCAAGTGATGGTGCAGGGAAACATGGATCCCCATGCGGCCGCTTCGACGCCGCCGCCACTCCTGCTAAACTGCTGATTTTACGTTTTCGGGCCGACCACCGGCCGGGCTTGCAGAGGTCATGGCAGAAACATTCGATGTCATCGTGATTGGCGGCGGACACGCCGGCACCGAGGCCGCACTGGCCGCGGCGCGCGCGGGTGCGCGCACGCTGCTGCTGACCCACAACATCGAGACCATCGGCCAGATGAGCTGCAATCCGGCGATCGGCGGCATCGGCAAGGGCCACCTGGTGAAGGAGATCGATGCCCTGGGGGGCGTGATGGCACGTGCGGCGGATGCCGCCGGCATCCACTTCCGCATCCTCAACCGGCGCAAGGGCCCGGCGGTGCGCGCGACCCGCGCCCAGTCCGACCGGCAGCTCTACCGCCAGGCCATTCGCCACTTCGTGGAGGCCGAGCCGAATCTGGAGATCTTCCAGCAGCCGGTGGCCGACATCACCATGGAGGGCGATCGTGCGACCGGCGTGGTCACCGAGGCGGGGACTGCGTTCCAGGCCCGTGCCGTCGTGCTGACGGTGGGGACGTTCCTCAACGGCCAGATGCACACCGGGCTGACCCGGCAGCCGGGCGGTCGCGCGGGCGATCCGCCGAGCGTGCGCCTGGCCGCGCGCCTGCGCGAGATGGCCTTTGCGGTCGGGCGCCTGAAGACCGGCACCCCGCCGCGCATCGACGGGCGCAGCGTCGACTTCGCGCGCCTCGAGGTGCAGCCGGGCGATGACCCGCGCCCGGTGTTCTCGTTCACCGGCTCGGCCGACGACCACCCGGCCCAGCGCCCCTGTCATATCGCGCGCACCAGCGAGAAGACCCACGACCTGATCCGCGCCAACCTCGATCAGGCCCCGATGTATTCCGGCCAGATCGACAGCACCGGACCGCGCTACTGCCCCTCGATCGAGGACAAGGTCGTGCGCTTTGCCGACAAGACCAGCCACCAGGTCTTCGTCGAGCCGGAAGGGCTGACCACGCACGAGCTCTACCCGAACGGGATCTCCACCTCCCTGCCGTATGCGATCCAGGTGCCGCTGGTGCAGAGCATCGAGGGATTCGAGCACGCGCGTATTACCCGTCCGGGCTACGCGATCGAGTACGACTACTTCGACCCGCGCGGCCTGCGCCCGTCGCTGGCCACGCGCGAGGTGGCCAATCTGTTCTTTGCCGGGCAGATCAACGGCACCACAGGATACGAAGAGGCCGCGGCGCAAGGCCTGGTCGCCGGGCTCAATGCCGCCCGCCTGACCCGGGACGCCGAACCCTGGATCCCGCAGCGTTCCGAGGCCTACATCGGCGTGCTGATCGACGACCTGGTCACCCGCGGCACGCAGGAGCCCTACCGCATGTTCACCTCGCGCGCCGAGTACCGGCTGCTGCTGCGCGAGGACAACGCGGATCTGCGCCTGACGCCGATCGGACGCGAGTACGGTCTGGTCGACGATGCCCGCTGGGCACGGTTCGAGCGCCGCGCGGCGGCGATCGAGTCGGAGATGAGCCGGCTGGCCCAGACGCGACCGGACCGCGATCAGCGCAGCCGCCCGGCCCTGGTCGAGCTCCTCGGCAAGGCCCCGGACCCGGATGCCACGCTGCTCGACCTGCTGCGCCGGCCGGAGGCCGACTATGACGCCCTGATGCAGGCCCTCCCGGAACTGGATGCGGGTTGCGCCCCGGACGTGCGCGAGCAGGCCGAGATCCAGGCCAAATACGCCGGGTACATCGAGCGCCAGCAGGCCGAGATCGAGCGCCAGGCCAGCGCCGAGCAGACGGCCCTGCCGGACGGTCTCGACTACGACCGGGTCCACGGCCTGTCCAACGAGATCCGCCAGAAGCTGGCCGAATTCCGTCCGCATACCCTGGCCCAGGCCCAGCGCATTCCCGGCGTGACCCCGGCCGCGCTGTCGGCCCTGGCCGTACACCTAAGGACACACTGATCCATGTACACCCTCGCGTTGGTACCCCAGGTTTTCCGAGACCAGGCGCGGCGCGCAGCGGGTAGTGGTTCTACCCGCCCGTTTCTGATGGATTCGGGGTGCAACGCAGGATCCGAAAACCTGGGGTGCCAACCCCGAAGGGGCTCGGCCGCCCGTTGGTATCAGAAACGGGCGCGCGCACGGCGTTGCGGCTCCCTTGTGCAGAATGACTGCACGGCGGTCACCGCGCCTTGTTGGCACGCAAAAGCGACTCGAGCGCGAGGGTGTACATGGATCAGTGTGTCCTTGGAGCAGCGCGCCAGTGGCGAGTGAGGACTGGGGGGCGCGGCTCGCGTCCTGTGCCGATGCCTGGGACCTGGATGCCCGCGCCCGCGAGGTGCTGGCGACGTACCTCGCCGAGCTCCAGCGCTGGAACCGGGTGCACAACCTCACCGCGGTGCGCGATCCCGCCTTGCTGATTCCACGTCACGTACTCGACAGCCTGACCCTGCGCCCGTATCTTCAGGGCGAGCGCGTGCTCGACGTGGGCACCGGGGCCGGGCTCCCGGGGTTTATCCTGGCCGCGACCGAACGTGAGCGCGACTTCTGTCTGCTGGACAGCGCGGCCAAACGCATCCGCTTCCTGCGTAACGTGATCGGCCTGACCGGACTGGCGAACGCCGAGGCGATCCACGCGCGCATCGAGGACTTCCACCCCGAGGCGCCGTATACCACCGTGCTGTCGCGGGCGTTCAAGGCCCCGGCCGAGATGCTCGCGCGGGTCGCACACACCGTGGCGCCCGGGGGCCGGGTGCTGGCCATGCTCGGACAGCGGCGGGTGGTCGATGACCCCCTGCCGGCGCCCTGGGCGTACCGCCGGGTGGATCCGGTTACCATTCCCGGCGAGGTGGCCGAGCGCCACGTTGCCATTATCGAGAGAGCCTGAGCCGTGACCGATACACTGGCGATCACCAATCAGAAGGGCGGGGTCGGCAAGACCACCACCTGCGTTAACCTGGCCGCATCGCTGGCGCGCCTGGGCAAGCGCGTACTCGTGGTGGACATGGATCCCCAGGGCAATGCCACCACCGGCTCCGGCGTGGACAAGCATGCCGACGACCCCACCTCCTGCGAGGTGCTGCTGGGCCAGGCCACGGTCGCCGAGGCTGCCCACCGGGTCGAGGCCGGCTACGACCTGGTCCCGTCGAACGGCGACCTGACCGTGGCCGAGGTCCGGCTGATGGAGGCCGATCGCCGCGAATACCGCCTGCAGGATGCGCTAGGCGCGGCCGCCGCGAACTACGACCACATCCTGGTGGATTGCCCGCCGTCGCTGAACCTGCTTACCGTCAATGGCCTGGTCGCCGCCGACGGCGTCGTGATCCCGATGCAGTGCGAGTATTACGCCCTCGAGGGCCTGACCGCCCTGATGCGCACCATCGAGAGCATCCAGCGCGGGCCCAACCCGAAGCTGCGCATCTCCGGGCTGCTGCGCACCATGTTCGACCCGCGCAACCGCCTGTCCGGCGACGTCTCCGAACAATTGACCGGCCATTTCGGCGACCGTGTGTTCCGCACCGTGATCCCGCGCAACATCCGCCTGGCCGAGGCCCCCAGTTTTGGCCAGCCGGCCTTGTTGTATGATGCCTCCTCGCGTGGCGCGGTGGCCTACCTGGCCCTGGCCGGCGAGATGTTGCGGCGCTGACGCCGCCCGCCCCCAACCGACTGTCTGCAGGAACGATCGACCATGGCGAAACGTGGACTGGGCCGCGGCCTCGATGCCCTCCTTTCCGGCGCCCAGGCCGGCGGCGACGAAGCCGACAGCCTGGATCAGCTCCCGATCGAGCAGATCCGGCGTGGCAAATACCAGCCGCGCGTGCATATGGCCGAGGCCGCCCTGGCGGAACTCGCGGACTCCATTCGTGCCCAGGGGATCGTGCAGCCAGTCGTCGTCCGGCGGCTGGAGGATGGCTACGAACTGATCGCCGGCGAACGCCGCTGGCGCGCGGCCCAGATCGCGGGGCTGGAGACCGTTCCGGCGGTGGTGCGCGACATCCCCGACCAGGCCGCCGCCGCGATGGCCCTGATCGAGAACATCCAGCGCGAGGACCTGAACCCGCTGGAGGAGGCCCAGGCGATCCGCCGCCTGATCGGGGAGTTCGAGATGACCCACCAGGCCGCGGCCGATGCCGTGGGCCGCTCGCGCACCTCGGTGACCAACCTGCTGCGCCTGCTGGAACTCCACGACAGCGTGAAGGAACACGTCAACGAGGGCCGCCTGGAAATGGGCCATGCGCGCTGCCTGCTCGCTGTTCCCCTCGACGATCAGCCGGGGGTGGCCGCCACCGTGGTCAAGCGCGGGCTCTCCGTGCGCGCGACCGAACAACTGGTGAAGAAGGTCCTGGCCGCCACCCCGGAGCCGAAGAAGGACACCGGACCCTCGCCCGAAGTCCGGCAACTGGAAAGCCGCCTGTCCGACCAGCTCGGCGCCCCGGTGCAGGTGCGGTACAACCGCCAGGGCAAGGGTCGCCTGGTCATCGAGTACAACAGCCTCGACGAGCTCGACGGGATCCTCGAACACATCCAGTAGAGGCCGCGGACTCCCCGCGCCAATCCTCCCGGCAACGCCGTCCGCGCGCCCCGCCCGCACCGGGCCCAAACCCCTGCTTACAGCCCCATAACGGTTTGACCTAATAGAAGGGCGCTCTTATACTACGCGCACTTTTTGGGAGAGGGGTGGGTGTGCCCATCCGCTGAATGACACCGCGACGCTTCAGACACGCCTTACAATCGCTGGGTCTGCAGCTCGCCTTAACGCTGATTCTGTCGGGCCTG
Source organism: Thioalkalivibrio sp. ALE28 (assembly GCF_000377425.1). Classification (NCBI taxonomy): domain Bacteria; kingdom Pseudomonadati; phylum Pseudomonadota; class Gammaproteobacteria; order Chromatiales; family Ectothiorhodospiraceae; genus Thioalkalivibrio; species Thioalkalivibrio sp. ALE28. Next base: position 110,004 of record NZ_KB898100.1, read on the forward strand.
CTTCTGGCCCTGTTCCCCCCGATCGTGGCGATCTCGGCCGCGGTGGGCGGCATGACCGCGACCCTCGGCAACGCCGTGGCCGCGGTCGTCGTGTTTCGGCCCTATAGAGCCGATCAGGTGGGCTCGCTGACCGCCCGCATGATGGGCGCACAGCTGGGACGACTGGCAATCATCGCGGTGGCATTCGGGGTGGCGTTCGCTTACCTGGACGAGCCGGACCTTCCGGCCCTGTTCGGCATCTTCCTCCTGGTGCACCTGGCCCCCCTGTGGTGGCTGCATCGGGTTTCTGATCAAGCAATGACGAGATAACTGCATGGCTTCAGAAAGCGAACTGCCCACGATGGAAGAGCACATTGCTCACCATCTCACGAACCTCACCTTCGGGCTCCACCCCGAGAACGGACTGAGCTTCGCCTCGACCAGCACCGAAGCCGCCGAGATGGGCTTCTGGGCGATCCATGTCGACTCCATGCTCTGGTCGATCGGTCTGGGTCTGCTGTTTATCCTGACGTTCCGCGCCGCGGCCAAGAAGGTCACCGCCGGCGTCCCGGGCGGCTGGCAGAACTTCGTCGAAATGACCATGGACTTCGTCAACGACAACGTCCGTGGTTCCTTCAAGCACAAGAACGACATGGTCGCGCCGCTCGCGCTGACCATCTTTGTCTGGATCTTCCTGCTCAACCTGATGGACCTGGTGCCGGTGGATCTGCTGCCGCACATCGCCTATCTGCTGGGCATCCCGTACTTCAAGATCGTGCCCACCACGGATATCAACGTGACCGCCGGCCTCGCGCTGGGCGTGTTTATCCTGATCATCTACTACTCGCTGAAGATCAAGGGCCCGGTCGGCTTCATCAAGGAACTCACGGGTATCCCGTTCCAGACCAACATCGTGTTCCTGAAGCCGATCTTCTGGACGATCAACTTCGTCCTGGAGTTCATCAACCTGCTGGCCAAGCCGGCCTCGCTCGCCCTGCGACTGTTCGGCAACCTCTACGCAGCGGAGATGATCTTCATCCTGATCGGCGTGATGTACTCCGCGGGCCTGATCCTGGGTCTGGCCGGCGGCGTGCTGCATGTCGGCTGGGCGATCTTCCACATCCTCGTGGTGCCGCTGCAGGCCTTCATCTTCATGGTGCTGACCGTCGTCTATCTGGACATGGCGTACAGCGAAGACCACTGATTCCGATCTTCCTACTCAACTGACTGTTTCAACACTCGACTGGAGATACAAAAATGGAAATGGCAAACGCTCTGATCGTTCTGGCTGGCTCTCTGCTCCTGGGTCTGGCCGCTGTCGGCGCCGCGATCGGCGTGGGCACCCTGGGTGGTCGCTTCCTGGAAGGCGCCGCGCGTCAGCCGGAACTGATCCCGATGCTGCGTACCCAGTTCTTCATCGTCATGGGTCTGACCGACGCCGTGCCGATGATCGGTGTGGGTATCGGCCTGTACGTTCTGTTCGCCCTGGGCTAAGAGGCTGACCGAGTCCCGAGGATCCCTCACACTCGTCAACCCGAGGTAGCAGGATGAATATCAATCTGACCATCATCGGCCAGCTGCTCGCGTTCAGCGTCTTCGTGTGGTTCACGATGCGCTACGTCTGGCCGCCCATGTCCAACGCCCTGGAAGAGCGTCGCAAGAAGATTGCCGACGGTCTCGCCGCAGCGGAGCGCGGCGAGAAAGAGCAGGAGCTCGCCCAGGAGCGTGCGACCGAGGTGATCAAGGAAGCCAAGCAGCAGGCCAACGAGATCGTCGCCTCCGCCCAGAAGCGTGCCAACGATCTGGTCGAGGAGAGCAAGACCACGGCCCGCGAGGAAGGCGACCGCATCAAGGAAGCGGCGCAATCCGAAATCGAGCAGGAGCTCAATCGCGCGAAGGAAGAGCTGCGCAAGCAGGTCTCCGAACTGGCGGTTGCCGGCGCCGAGCAGATCCTGGCCAAGGAGATTGACGCCAAGGCCCACGGCGATCTGCTCAAGAAGCTCGCGGCCAAGCTCTAAGGAGACGTTATGTCAGACCTGATTTCGGTCGCCCGACCCTACGCCCGCGCGGCATTCGAGCGGGCCCGCGAGGCCAAGGATCTCGCCGGCTGGGCCGAGCAGCTCGAGTTGCTGGCGGCGATCGCCAGCGACTCGCAGATGCACAGTCTCCTCTCCAACCCGCGGCTCCCGCGTGCCGATCGCGCCCAGCTGGTGCTGGACGTGGCCGGTGACAAGGTCGGTGCCGAGGCCGGCAATCTGGTGCGCCTGCTGGCGGAGAACGGCCGCCTGCCGGCCCTTCCCGCCGTCCGTGACGCCTTCGAGGAACTCAAGGCCGCCGCGGAACAGCGCGTGCACGCCGATGTCACCGCCTTCCGCAAGCTCACGCAGGCGCAGGAGAAAGAGATCCACGACGCCCTGGTCAAGGGCCTGGGCTGCGAAGTCGATCTCGAATGCTCAGTCGACAGCTCCCTGCTGGGGGGCGCCATCATCCGCGCCGGCGACCTGGTAATCGACGGCTCCGTGCGAGGCCAGCTGAACCGCCTGGCTGCCAATTTGAGTCGCTAAGAGGATATTTAACATGCAACTGAATCCCTCCGAGATCAGTGATCTGATCAAACAGCGCATCGAGAAATTCGATGCCTCCTCCGAGGCCTCCAACGAGGGCACCGTGGTCAGCCTGACCGACGGTATCGCGCGTGTGCACGGCCTGGGTGACGTCATGCAGGGCGAGATGCTCGAGTTCCCCGAGGACACCTTCGGCATGGCGCTCAACCTCGAGCGCGACTCCGTCGGCGTCGTGATCCTGGGTGACTACAAGCACATCAAGGAAGGCGACACGGTCAAGTGCACCGGCCGCATCCTCGAGGTCCCGGTGGGCGAGGCCCTGCTCGGTCGCGTGGTGGACTCCCTGGGTCGCCCGATCGACGGCAAGGGCCCGGTGAACACCGACGTGACCAGCCCGATCGAAAAGATCGCCCCGGGCGTTATCGAACGCCAGTCCGTCGACCAGCCGCTGCAGTCCGGCATCAAGGCGATCGACGCCATGGTTCCGGTCGGCCGCGGCCAGCGCGAGCTGATCATCGGCGACCGTCAGACCGGCAAGACCGCCGTGGCGATCGACGCGATCATCAACCAGAAGGACTCCGGCGTTAAGTGCATCTACGTCGCCGTGGGCCAGAAGGCCTCGTCGGTTGCGTCCGTGGTGGCCAAGCTGGAAGAGGCCGGCGCGATGGAGAACACCATCATCGTCGCCGCCAACGCCTCCGAGTCGGCCGCGATGCAGTTCATTGCCCCGTATGCCGGCTGCGCGATGGGCGAATACTTCCGCGACCGTGGCGAAGACGCCCTGATCGTCTACGACGACCTGACCAAGCAGGCCTGGGCCTACCGTCAGGTCTCCCTGCTGCTGCGCCGCCCGCCGGGCCGCGAAGCCTATCCGGGCGACGTCTTCTACCTGCATTCGCGTCTGCTGGAGCGGGCCTCCCGCGTGAACGCCGAGTACGTGGAAGAAAAGACCAACGGCGAGGTGAAGGGCCAGACCGGTTCGCTGACCGCGCTGCCGATCATCGAGACCCAGGCCGGCGACGTGTCCGCGTTCGTGCCGACCAACGTGATCTCGATCACCGACGGCCAGATCTTCCTCGAGACCGACCTGTTCAACTCGGGTATCCGTCCGGCGATCAACGCCGGTCTGTCGGTCTCCCGCGTGGGTGGTTCGGCGCAGACCAAGATCATCAAGAAGCTCGGTGGTGGCGTGCGTCTGGCGCTGGCCCAGTATCGCGAGCTGGCGGCATTCTCGCAGTTTGCCTCCGATCTGGACGAACTGACCCGCAAGCAGCTGGATCGCGGCAAGCGCGTGACCGAGCTGATGAAGCAGGGTCAGTACCAGCCGATGTCCATTGGCGAGATGGCCTTCTCCCTGTATGCCGCGAACGAGGGCTACCTCGACGACGTCGAGGCGGAAAAGGTCGTGAGCTTCGAAAAGGAACTGATCGCCTATGCGCGTTCCTCGCAGAAGGAGCTCCTGGACGAAATCAACAGCACTGGCGACTACAACGACTCCATCCAGGAAAAGCTGAAGAAGGCCCTGGAAGAGTTCAAGGCCAAGCACAGCTGGTAACGGGAGCACGCAATGGCGGGCACTAAGGAGATTCGGACGCAGATCAAGAGTATCCAGAATACTCAGAAGATCACCAAGGCGATGGAGATGGTCGCCGCGTCCAAGATGCGCAAGGCCCAGGACCGTATGGAAGAGTCCCGGCCCTACGCGCAGAAGATCCACGACGTGATCGGTCACGTCGCCATGGCGAATGCCGAGTACAAGCATCCGTTCATGGTTGAGCGCGAAGTGAAGCGCGTGGCGCTGATCATCGTGTCGACCGATCGCGGCCTCTGCGGCGGGTTGAATACCAACCTGTTCAAGAAGGCTGTCGGCGAGATGCGCCGGTACCGCGACGAGGGTGTCGAGGTCGATCTCTGCGTGGTGGGCAACAAGGCGCTGCAGTTCTTCAAGCGCCTTGGCGGCAACATCGTGGCCGAAGCCAAAGATCTCGGTGACCGTCCGCACATCAACGACCTGATCGGGTCGATCAAGGTGGTGCTGGACAACTTCCGCGACGGCAAGGTGGACCGCGTCGTGCTGCTGGAGAACAAGTTCGTCAACACGATGACGCAGCAGCCCGAGGTGACCCAGCTGCTGCCGACGGCGCCGAGCCGGGACGAATCGCTCAAGCACCACTGGGATTACATCTACGAGCCCGACACGCATCCGGTGATGGATACGCTGCTCGAGCGCTATGTCGAGTCCCTGATCTACCAGGCGGTGGTCGAGAACGTGGCCTGCGAAATGGCCGCGCGCATGGTGGCGATGAAGTCCGCCTCCGACAACGCCGGCACGATGATCAAGGACCTGCAGCTCGTCTACAACAAGGCGCGCCAGGCCGCGATCACCCAGGAGATCTCCGAGATCGTCAGCGGCGCGGCCGCGGTCTAGCGCCCGCCGTCACGTATCGGTCGACTCGGCACGAATTACGACTTACGAGGATGAACAAATGAGTTCTGGAAAGATTGTCGAAATCATCGGCGCCGTCGTGGATGTGGAGTTCCCCCACGGCGAAGTGCCCAAGGTCTACGACGCCCTGACCCTGGAAAACGGCCTGACCCTGGAAGTCCAGCAGCAGCTGGGTGACGGCGTCGTGCGCACGATCGCCATGGGTACCACCGAGGGTGTGAAGCGTCAGACCCCGGTTACCGCGACCGGCAAGCCGATCTCCGTGCCGGTCGGCAAGGGGACCCTGGGCCGCGTGATGGACGTCCTCGGTCGTCCGGTGGACAACGCCGGCGACGTGGAGGCCCAGGAGACCTGGTCGATCCACCGCGCCGCCCCGACCTTCGACGAGCAGGCGGGCTCCACCGAGCTGCTGGAAACCGGCATCAAGGTCATCGATCTGCTGTGCCCCTTCGCGAAGGGCGGCAAGGTCGGCCTGTTCGGCGGCGCCGGCGTGGGCAAGACCGTCAACATGATGGAGCTGATCCGCAACATCGCGATCGAGCACTCCGGTTATTCCGTGTTTGCCGGCGTGGGCGAGCGTACTCGTGAAGGGAACGACTTCTATCACGAGATGAAGGACTCCAACGTCCTCGACAAGGTGGCCCTGGTCTACGGCCAGATGAACGAGCCGCCGGGCAACCGTCTGCGCGTCGCGCTGACCGGTCTGACCATGGCCGAGTTCTTCCGTGACGAAGGCCGCGACGTGCTGATGTTCATCGACAACATCTACCGCTACACCCTGGCCGGGACCGAGGTCTCCGCGCTGCTGGGTCGTATGCCGTCCGCGGTGGGTTACCAGCCGACCCTGGCGGAAGAGATGGGTGTGCTGCAGGAGCGCATCACCTCGACCAAGAAGGGTTCGATCACTTCCATCCAGGCCGTCTACGTGCCGGCGGATGACTTGACCGACCCGTCCCCGGCCACGACCTTTGCGCACCTGGATGCGACCGTCGTGCTGTCGCGCCAGATCGCCGAGCTGGGGATCTACCCGGCGGTGGATCCGCTGGATTCCACCTCGCGCCAGCTGGACCCGCAGATCATTGGCCAGGAGCACTACGACACCGCCCGTGCGGTGCAGGGTACCCTGCAGCGCTACAAGGAGCTGAAGGACATCATCGCGATCCTCGGGATGGACGAGCTGTCGGAAGACGACAAGCTGGTCGTGGCCCGCGCGCGCAAGATCCAGCGCTACCTGTCGCAGCCGTTCTTCGTGGCCGAGGTCTTCACCGGGGCGCCCGGCAAGTACGTGTCCCTGAAGGACACCATCCGTGCGTTCAAGGCGATCGTCGACGGTGAATACGACCACCTGCCGGAGCAGGCCTTCTACATGGTCGGCACCATCGAGGAAGCCGTCGAGAAGGCCGAGAAGCTCGGCTAAGGAGCAAGGCGTTATGCCCATGAATATGCATGTGGATGTGGTCAGTGCGGAGGAGTCCATCTACTCCGGTACGGCCCTGATGATCGCCGCGCCCGCCGAAGGTGGCGAGGTCGGCGTATATGCCGGGCATACCCAGATGCTCGCCCGGCTCAATCCGGGCGAACTGCGCATCCAGGAAAAGGAAGGCGCCGAGCCGCAGCCGGTGTTCGTCTCCGGCGGCATCCTCGAGGTCCAGCCCTACCACGTAACCGTCCTCGCGGACACCGCAGTGCGGGCCAAGGACCTCGACGAGGCCGAGGCCCTGGAGGCCAAGAAGCGCGCGGAGGAGGCCCTGGAGAATTCCAAGGCCGACTTCGACTACGCGAAGGCCCAGGCGGAACTGGTCGAGGCGGCCGCCCGCCTGCAGATGATCCAGAAGCTGCGCCGGAAATAATCCGGCGAATTGCGACGGATGACCTACCCCAAGGGCCAACCATCTCGGTTGGCCCTTTATCATTGCAGCCATGCCTGAAATGACACCCCTCCATCTCGTGGTACTGGCCGCCGGCAAGGGCACGCGCATGCGTTCGCGCAAGCCGAAGGTCCTGCAGCCCCTGGCCGGCCGGCCCCTCCTTGCCCATGTACTCGATCGCGCAGCCGCGCTGGACGCCGCCGCCTGTCACCTCGTGGTGAGCCACCAGCAGGAACGCGTGCGCGCCGCGTTCGCGGAATCGACGCTGCCCCTCGACTGGATCGATCAGGGTGAGCCCCGCGGAACGGGACACGCGGTGTTTCGCGCGCTGGAACATGTCCCCGATGCAGCGCGCGTGCTGGTGACCTACGGCGATGTCCCGCGGATCCCGGTCGCCGACCTCGAGGCCTGCGCGGCGGGCGATGGCGTGACGGTGCTCGCCGCGCGTGTGGGCGACCCCGCGGGATACGGCCGCTTGATCCTGGGGTCGGACGGAGCACTCGAGGGGATTGTCGAGGACAAGGAAGCCTCGCTCGACGAGCGGGCCGTGGATCTGATCAATACCGGGGTCCTGGCCGCGCCCGCGCGCGAGCTGCGCCGCTGGCTGGCCGCCTGCGAGCCGGCGCCCGGAAGCGCTCGGGAGTGGTACCTGACCGACGTGGTGGCCGCGGCCCGCGCCGACGGATCCGCGGTCACGGTCGCCGAGAGTCGGGATCCCGCCGCGGTGCTCGGTGTGAACGATCGCGCCCAGCTGGCCGTCCAGGAACGGCTCTACCAGCAGGCGCAGGCCGCCGACATGATGCGCGACGGCCTGGCACTGGCCGATCCCGACCGTGTCGATGTCCGAGGCGTTCTCACCTTCGGGCAGGACTGCACCCTGGACGTGAACGTCGTGATCGAGGGCACGGTCACGCTGGCGGATGATGTCTACATTGGCCCCGGCTGCGTGCTGCGCGACTCCCAGATCGGGTCGGGCACGCAGATCGCGGCGCACAGCATCCTCGAGGGGGTGCGGGTGGACGCGGATGCTCGGATCGGGCCGTTTGCGCGCCTCCGGCCGGGCACGGTTCTCGGCACGGGCGCGCGGGTCGGCAACTTTGTGGAGATGAAGAACGCCACCCTCGGTCCGGGAGCGAAGGCGAATCACCTGACGTATGTCGGTGATGCCCGGGTAGGGGCGGGCGCGAACCTGGGCGCCGGCACCATCACATGCAATTATGACGGGGCCAACAAGCACCACACCGAGATCGGCGAACGGGCCTTTATCGGCTCGAACACCGCGCTCGTGGCGCCCATCCGCATCGGCGACGATGCCACTGTGGGTGCCGGGTCCACCCTGTCCGACGACGTCGAGCCGGGTGCCCTGGCGCTCACGCGCGCCCGGCCCCGCACCATCCGCGACTGGCCGCGTCCGAAGAAGACCAGCAAGAACAAGGAGAGCTAACCCATGTGCGGTCTGGTGGCAGGCATCGGCGAGCGCAACCTGGTCCCCGTCCTGGTGGAAGGGCTTCACCGCCTGGAGTACCGGGGCTATGACTCCGCCGGCGTGGCGGTGGTGAACGACGGGGCGGTTGCGGACATCCGCGCCATCGGCAAGGTGGCGGCGCTGGAGCAGCGCATCGACGCCGCCGGCCTGCAGGGGCGCGTGGGCATCGCCCACACCCGCTGGGCCACCCACGGCGCCCCGAGCGAGGAAAATGCCCACCCCCATCGTTCGCGGGATGGCCGCGTGGCGATCGTGCACAACGGCATCATCGAGAACCATGCGGACCTGCGCTCGCGTCTGGACGCTGCGGGCTGGCCCTGCGTGTCGGCGACCGACAGCGAGGTCATCGCCCACCGGCTGGAACAGGCGCTGGAGGCCGGTGCCACCCCGCGAGAGGCGATGCGCAGCACCTGCGCCGAGCTCCAGGGGGCCTACGCCATCGCCGCGGTGTTCGCGGACTTCCCCGACGAGCTGATCGTCGCCCGCTCCGGGAGCCCGGTGCTGCTCGGCCTGGGGATTGGCGAGAACTTTGCCGCCTCCGACGTGCAGGCCCTGCTCCCGGTGACCCAGCGCTTTGTCGACCTCGAGGACGGCGACATCGCCCGTCTGACGCGCGCCGGCGTCGAGGTCGAGGATGCGCGCGGGGCTCCGGTCGAGCGCGGCATCCGCGAGAGTCGTTGCCAGGTGAACGTCGCGGATCGTGGCGAATACCGGCATTTCATGCTCAAGGAGATCTACGAGCAGCCCCACGCCCTCGAGGAGACGTTGTCCGGTCGCCTCGGCGAAGCGGCCATCCTCGAAAACATCCTCGGCCCGGGCAGTGACGAACGGCTCGCCGACGTCGCCGCCGTCCAGATCGTGGCCTGCGGCACCAGCTATCACGCCGGCATGGTCGCGGCCCACTGGATCGAGGAGCACCTGGGCCTGCCGGCGCGGGTGGAGGTCGCCAGCGAGTACCGCTACCGCCGCCATGTCCTCGCCCCCGGCACGCTGCTTGTGGTGATCTCCCAGTCCGGTGAGACGGCCGACACCCTCGCGGTGCTGCGCCAGTCCCAGGAGGAGCCGTTCCTCGCCCGCCTGGCCATCTGCAATGTCCCCGAGAGCACCATGGCGCGCGCGGCCGACCTGATCCTGATGACGCACGCCGGCCCGGAGATCGGTGTCGCCTCCACCAAGGCCTTCACCACCCAGCTCGCCGCCCTGGGGATCCTGGTCCTGCTGCTGGGTCAGGTCGCGACGGCCGCCCGGATGCCGGCCAGCGACCGCGCCGCCGCTGTCGCGGCCCTGCGCGGTCTGCCGGATCAGGTCGCGCGGATCCTCGCCCTCGACACCCCCATCGCGCGGATTGCCGAGGAGCTGCTGGAACGCCAGCACGCGCTGTTCCTGGGCCGGGGCGCGTATTTCCCGATCGCCCTGGAGGGTGCCCTCAAGCTGAAGGAGATCTCCTACATCCACGCCGAGGCCTATCCCTCGGGCGAGCTGAAACACGGCCCGCTGGCCCTGGTCGATACGGAGATGCCGGTGATCGCGGTCGCCCCGGACGACGCCCAGCTGGAAAAGCTCTCCAGCAACCTGCAGGAGGTCCGGGCACGGGGCGGGCAGCTGATCGTGATCGGCGAATCCAGCGCCGCACGGGCGCTGGCCCCGGAAGACACCTGGATCGGCCTCCCGCAGAACGAGGCCCTCAGCCCCTGGCTGGCGCCGGTCCTGTTCACCATCCCGCTGCAGTTGCTCGCCTATCACACGGCCGTGCTGAAGGGCACTGACGTGGACCAGCCGCGCAACCTCGCCAAGTCGGTCACCGTCGAATAACGCGCCGCGCCAAACCGCTCGTTCCATCAGGAAACGCTTGTATTCGCGCCCCGGGTCGGCTAGATTCGGGCGCGCTTGAACAATCTGTCACAGGAGTCCCTCATGGATCAGCAAGAGCTCAACAACCGCTGCGTCACCCTGTTCCAGTCCCCGCGCATCCAGACCAAGCTCTGGAACCCGCGCATGTTCTGGGAAGTGGGCCGCAAGCTGAACACCACCCCGGACGAACTGACCCAGCCGAAGGTCGACCTGTGCGAGCTGGAAGTGATGCTCTCCGCTGCCGCCTACGAGCCTTCGCAGTGTGCCGACAACCTGAACCAGCGCGAGGCCGGCCGTGCCGACTTCATCCGTCGCGCGGTCCAGTCCGGCCAGCGTCCGTTCCTGCGCCGCGCGGCCTGATCCGCGCCCGCAGCGAACCCCGCGCTGTCCCTGGAGACCCGGCCCTGTGCCGGGTCTCTTCGTTTCCGGCCCCGCAAACCATTTTGGTCACCACAGAGCACACACAGGACACGGAGAACGTACGGGAGGGGCTTGGAGCGAATCCCTTCGTCGGGCCGCCGGCGCGGCCACGGCATCCGCAGCACGCGAGCCGGGACCTTCTCTGTGTCCTCTGGGCCCTCTGTGGTGCTATCGCCCTTCTTCGTGCCTTCGTGCACTTCGTGGTGCAACCCGCCCTTGCCCTCTGGTTCCGTCGCCCGTCGCGTCGCGGGTTACTGGCCACGGGCCTCCAGCCAGAAGGTGACCGGCCCGTCGTTGGTCAGGCTCACCTGCATGTCCGCGCCGAAGCGACCACTGGCCACCGGTGCGTGGCGTTCCCCGGCCCGCCGCACCAGATAGTCGAACAGTGCCGCCCCGTGTTCCGGGGTGGCGGATCCCGAGAAGCTCGGGCGCATCCCCTTGCGGGTGTCGGCCGCGAGGGTGAACTGCGGCACCAGCAGCAGCCCGCCCCCGGTCTCGGTCAGGCTCCGGTTCATCCGCCCCTCGGCGTCGGCGAAGACCCGGTAGCCCAGCAACCGGTCCAGCATGCGCTCTGCGCCCGCCTCGGTGTCATTCGGCTCCACCGCGACCAGCGCGAGCAACCCCGGCCCGATGGTCCCGACCGCCTCCCCGTCGATCGCGACCCGGCCCTCGGTGACGCGCTGGATCACCGCGATCACGCGCGCGCTCCCCCGGTCCCGGGCTCCACCTGCCCCGCCAGGTCGGCGGCCAGCCGGTCGGTCGCGGCCACCAGGCGGCGCAGGATCCCGGGCTCGGCGGCCGAATGGCCCGCATCCGGCACGATCTCGAGCTGCGCCTGTGGCCAGGCCCGGTGCAGCGCCACCGCCTGGTTGACCGGACAAACCACGTCATAGCGCCCGTGCACCAGCGTCCCGGGGATCCCCGTCAGCCGCCCGGCGTCGCGCAGCAGCTGGTCCGGCTCGAGGAAGGTGTCGTGCATGAAATAGTGGCACTCCAGCCGCGCGAGGCTGACCGCGACGTCCGGGTCCTCGAAGTGGGCGATGACATCGGGGTTCGGCACCAGACAGGATGTACGCCCCTCCCAGCCCGACCAGGCCCGGGCCGCGGCCTCGCGCACCGGGCGTTCCGGCGAGGTAAGCCGCCGGTAGTAGGCGCCCACCATATCGTCGCGCTCGGTCTCGGGGATCTGCGCCTCGTACTCGGCCCAGGCCTCGGGGAACAGACGGTCGGCCCCGGACTGGTAGAACCACTGGATATCCTGCGGCCGGCACAGGAAGATCCCGCGCAGCACCAGACCCAGCACCCGCTCCGGATGCGTCTCGGCATAGGCCAGGCCGAGGGTGGAGCCCCAGGACCCCCCGAATACCACCCAGCGCTCGATCCCCAGGTGTTCGCGCAGGCGTTCGATGTCCGCGACCACGTGCCAGGTGGTGTTCGCCTCCAGACCGGCATGCGGGGTCGAGCGCCCGCAGCCCCGCTGGTCGAACAGCACGATCCGGTAGCGTTCCGGGTCGTAGAAGCGACGGTGCCAGCTCTCGCAGCCCGACCCCGGTCCGCCATGCAGGAATACCACCGGGATCCCGTCGGGATTGCCGCACTCCTCGAAGTAGAGTTCGTGGCCGTCGCCGACCGCCAGGCGGCCCATCCCGTGGGGTTCGATCTCGGGGTACAGTGCGTCCATCAGGGGTCTCCGGCCAAAACCCCGAGTGTCGCCAAAAAGTCCCGCGGGCGAAAGACTACTCCGGGTCGTCGATCACCCGCCCGCGGTAGACCCGGCGTTTGTGGGTGGGCCGGCCCCCTGCGGATGGCGCCGCGTCGGTCCCGGCGGGCGGCTCACGCCGCGGCGCGTGCAGATACCCCGACCCTTCGAGCTGGCTGCGCAGGGTCAGCGCCGCGGCCTGCACCAGGCTCGACTGCGAGCGCGCCGCATAATCCAGAATGGTCTCCATGAAGTCCGGGTCACTGACCGACAGCCGGGCCACTGCGGGGAATTCGGCCCGCATGTTCCGCCGCAGTTCGGCGGCCAGGCTGAGGCTCTTGCGGTCGTGCATGGGGGTCCCCGGTGGACATGGGTGTTCCCGAGCTCATGCAAACCCAATGCCACGGCGGGACCCGCCGCGCAGGCCCAGCGTGCGCCCCGGTCGCCGCGATCCCGCACCGCGATCCCGCACCCTGGCGGCGCAACGCTTGCCCGACCACGGTGCATGCGCGGCCCGCTGCGCCCCAAAGCCTGGCGTGCTCTCTCCCCGGATTGGCATGCCGGTGCTTGCGTGCCGGGCGGCGGCGGCCTATGTTGCGGCCCCATGGAGACACCCGCCGTTCCCGCCTCGATTCGCCGCCTCGCCGGCCGCGCCATCGCCGACTTCGACATGGTGCGCGAGGGCGATCGCATCCTCGTCGGCCTGTCCGGCGGCAAGGATTCCCTGACCCTGCTGTGGCTGCTGCACAACCTCGCACGCCGGGCCCCGGTGCACTTCGAGGTTGGCGCGGTCACCATCAATCCGGAGATCGAAGGCTTCGAGCCGCAGCGCCTGATGGACTATCTCGCCGCCTACGGCATTCCCTATCACTTCGTGTCCGAGCCGATCGCCGAGCTGGCCGGCGCGCACATGGACAACGACTCGTTCTGTTCTTTCTGCTCGCGCATGAAGCGCGGCCTGATGTATCGCACCGCGCGGGAACACGGCTACAACGTGCTGGCGCTGGGCCAGCATCTGGACGATCTCGCCGAGAGCTTCATGATGAGCGCGTTCCACGGCGGCCAGTTGCGCACCATGAAGGCCCACTACGCGATCGACGCGGGCGACCTGCGGGTGATCCGCCCGCTGGTCTACGTACGCGAGCGCCAGACGCGGGACTTTGCCGAGGCCGCCGGGCTGCCGGTGATCCTCGACAACTGCCCCGCCTGCTTCGCGATGCCCACCCAGCGCGAGCACATGAAACAGCTCCTGGCGCAGGAGGAGGCGCAGCATCCGCGCCTGTTCCGCAACCTGCGCACGACCCTCAAGCCGCTGATGACCGAGGGTGGCATCCCCCCACGCGAGCCGCCATCCGCGACCATCGAACCCGAAGCCCCCGAACATGGCCCGACGTCGGCATCTGCGTGATCGCCTGATCGGGGGTGGCCTGCGCCTGCTCGCGCGCCTCCCGCTGCGGGTCAACCACGCCCTGGGCGGCCTGGTGGGGGCGCTGGTCTGGTACCTGCCGACCCGCTCGGCGCGCATCACCCGAATCAACCTGGCGCTGTGCTTTCCGGACAAGGACCCGGCCTGGCGCCGGCGCGTCGGACGGCGTTCCCTGATGGGCATGGGCCGCGCCCTGACCGAGTCCCCCTGGCTGTGGCAGGCGCGCCCGGAGACGCTGGAGGCGCTGGCGGTCCAGCCGCCGCACTACGCGCGCCTGCGCGACCGGCCCGCCGGGCGGGCCCTGTTCCTGTGCGCCCCGCATCTCGGATCCTGGGAGTTCGCCGGTCTGCACGCCGCCCGCCACGGGCCCATGGCCACCCTGTACAGCCCGTTCAAGACGCCGGAGATCGATCGCTGGGTGCGCGAGGCCCGGGCCTCCACCGGCGCCGAGCTGGCCCCGGCCGATCGCAGCGGCCTGCGTATCCTCCAGCAGGCCCGCGATCGCGGCGCGATTATCGGCATTCTGCCGGACCAGAGTCCCAAGGGCGCCTCGGGGCAGCACGCCCCGTTCTTCGGCCGCCCGGCCCTGACCATGACCCTGCTCCCGCGCCTGCTGCGCGGGCGCGGGGATCACGTGGTCTTCCTGTTTGCCGAGCGCCTGCCCGGGGGCCGGGGCTTTCGCTATCACGAGGTCGAGGCCGGGCCGGAGGTGGCCGACCGCGACTTCACCCGCGCAGCCGCGGCGATCAATGCCCATGTGGAGACGCTGGTGCGGCGCCGCCCCGAGCAGTACAACTGGGCCTACAAGCGCTTCCACCCGCCGCCCGAGGGCTGGCCCGATCCCTACCGCCCGGGGGCGCCCGAGTAACGGCGCGGCGCGGCGTCAGAGGATGTAGCGGGACAGGTCCTCGTCCTCGACCAGATCCCCCAGGCGCTGGTCGACGAATTCGCGGTCCACGATCACGGCACCGTCCACGTCCGGGGCGCGGTAGGCGACGTCCTGCAGCAGGCGTTCGAGTACGGTGTGCAGGCGGCGGGCGCCGATGTTCTCGGTGCGCGCGTTCACGTCATGGGCGATCTCGGCCAGGCGGCGCACGCCATCCGCCTCGAAGCGCAGCTCCACGCCTTCGGTCTTCATCAGCTCGGTGTACTGCTCGGTCAGCGAGGCGGTGGGTTCGGTCAGGATGCGCACGAAGGCGTCCGCCGACAGCGCATCCAGCTCCACCCGAATGGGCAGCCGCCCCTGCAGCTCCGGCACCAGGTCGGAGGGCTTCGACAGGTGGAAGGCGCCGGAGGCAATGAACAGGATGTGGTCGGTGCGCACCATGCCCAGCTTGGTGGACACGGTGGTGCCCTCGATCAGCGGCAGCAGGTCGCGCTGCACGCCCTCGCGCGAGACCTCGCCGCCGCTCGATTTCTCGCTGCCCTTGGCGACCTTGTCGATCTCGTCGAGGAACACGATGCCGCTTTGCTCCACCCGCTCGATGGCGCGCTCCTTCAGGTCTTCCTCGTTGATCAGGCGCGCGGCCTCCTCCTCGATGAGCAGCTTGCGGGCCTCGGCGATCTTGAGCCGCCGCGAGCGGGTCTTCTGACCGCCGAGGTTCTGGAACATCGACTGCAGCTGACTGGCCATCTCCTCCATGCCCGGCGGTGTCATGATCTCCACACCCTGCGGGTTCTGCGAGACCTCGATGTCGATCTCGCGCTCGTCCATGTCGCCTTCGCGCAGGCGCTTGCGCAGCTTCTGTCGGGTCTCGCTGCCGGCGTCTTCCGGCTCGGACTCGGTAAAGCCGGCATTGCGCGGGCGCGGCAGCAGGGCGTCGAGGATGCGTTCCTCGGCGGCGTCCTCGGCCTTGACGCGGTTTTCCTTGATGGCCTCGTCGCGCAGCTGCTTGACCGCGGCCTCGGCCAGGTCGCGGATGATCGATTCGACATCGCGGCCGACATAGCCGACCTCGGTGAACTTGGTCGCCTCGATCTTGATGAACGGCGCGCGGGCGAGCTTGGCCAGACGCCGGGCGATCTCGGTCTTGCCGACACCGGTCGGGCCGATCATCAGGATGTTCTTCGGCGTGACCTCGGGCTGCAGCTCCGGCGGCAGCTGGCGCCGGCGCCAGCGGTTGCGCAGGGCGATGGCGACGGAGCGCTTGGCCTCGTCCTGGCCGATGATGTAGCGGTCCAGTTCCTGGACGATCTCGCGGGGGGTCATGTCGGTCATGGCAAAAGGGGCCTTGGTCGGATCGGGTCGTCCGGGGCCTGGCGCGTTACTCCGCGTCCAGGCTCTCCAGGGTGATGTTGTGATTGGTATACACGCAGATGTCGGCGGCGATGTTCAGGGACTTCTCCACGATCTCGCGCGCCGACAGGTCGGTGTTCTGCAGCAGGGCCTGGGCGGAGGCCTGGGCGTAGGGCCCGCCGGAACCGATCGCGATAAGTGCGTTCTCCGGCTCGATCACGTCGCCGTTCCCCGAGATCACGAACGAGTTCTCGCGGTCGGACACGGCCAGCAGGGCCTCCAGCTTGCGCAGGGCGCGGTCGGTGCGCCAGTCCTTGGCCAGCTCCACCGCAGCCCGGGTGATATTGCCGGAGTGCTTCTCCAGCATGCCCTCGAAGCGCTCGAACAGGGTGAAGGCATCGGCGGTGCCGCCGGCAAACCCGGCCAGGATGCGGTCGTGATAGACCCGGCGCACCTTGCGCGCGTTGCCCTTCATCACGGTGTTGCCAAGGGATACCTGGCCGTCGCCCCCGAGGGTGACGGCGCCGTCCTTGCGGACGCAAACGATGGTGGTGCCGCGAAACTGTTCCACGGGGTTCTCCTGTCCGGCTGTGTATCGGGGGCACGGTGTTGGGTCGCGGCGACCCGGGATCGTTCACCCGGCGGGTGCGATCGCGGCCGGATCAATCTCTCCGGCGGGCCCGCGGATGGGCGGCATCATACACCTGTGCCAGATGCTGATAGTCGAGATGGGTATAGATCTGGGTGGTTTCAAGGTTGGCGTGGCCCAGAAGTTCCTGGATGGCCCGCAGGTCGCCGCTGGATTCCAGCAGATGGCTGGCAAACGCATGGCGCAGCCGGTGCGGGTGCAGGCGCACATCCAGCCCGGCGCGGCGTCCCGCCTCGGCGACGCGGCGCTGCACCGCGCGGTTGCCGAGGCGCGGGCCGCGACGGCTGACGAAGACCGCCCGCTCGTCCGGCGCTGCCCAGTCCCCCCGGTGCCGCAACCAGGTGCGCAGGGCCTCCCGCGCCTTGCGCCCCACCGGCACGCTGCGCTCGCGCCGGCCCTTGCCGAGCACCCGCACCAGTCCCGCGTCCAGGTCGAGATCGGTCAGATCCAGCCCGGTCAGTTCCGACAGGCGCAGCCCGGAGGAATACAGCAGCTCCAGCATCGCCTGGTCGCGGGCGGCCAGCGTCGGGTCCGGGCCCTCGGCCGGAGCCAGGGCCTGCTGTGTCTGGTCGACATCGAGATCGCGCGGCAGGGCGCGCCCGGCCCGGGGGCCGCGCATGCCGGACGCCGGGTTGGCGGGCATGCGCCGCTGTTCCACCTGGTAGGCAAAGAAGCCGCGCGCGGCGGACAGGAAGCGCTGAATGGAGCGCGGGTGGTGGCCCTGGCGCGCCAGTTGCCCGGCGATGCGGCGCATGTCGGCCGGCCTGAGCGCCTCCCAGGGGCCGTGATGCAGGCCGCGCAGGCGCGTCAGGTCGCGTCGATAGGCCTTGACGGTATGCGGCGAATGGCCGCGAACGTCGCTCAGGTGGCCCAGAAACGCCGTGATATCCGCATCCTGCGCGGGCGCGTCCCCGGTCGCCGGGTCAGGCCGCGGCGTGGGTCCGCTCGACATGGCAGCGGATCGACTCGGCCAGCAGGTCGCCGATGTGGGTCACGAAATAGGTGCCCATGTCGGGCTGGAAGCGGTCCGCGGATTCGCTCGCCAGGCCGAGCACGCCGATCCGGTCGGCATCATCGCCCAGGGGCATCAGGATCGCGGATCCGATCTCCTCGGCATCGTCGAACAGTACATCCAGCATCTCGGCGGGGACCCGGCCACACTGGGCCTTGCCGCGGCTGAACAGCGGGTCGAAGGTGCCCAGCTCACCCTTGTCCAGCGCATGCAGGTCGTCGACCTTGCGATGCGCCAGGCGGATGCTGACGCGCTCCGCGCCCAGCTCGTTGCGCAGGGCGTCCTGGGTCAGGGCCAGCACGGCGTCCAGGTTTTCGGCGCGCATCAGGGTCTTGGCCAGTTCGTGCAGGTGCTGGCCCATGCGTTCGTTGTCGCGGGCGCGCTCGACCAGCTCGCCCATATGCTGCTCCATCGCGCGGTGCTTCTCGCGCAGCAGCGCGACCTGGCGCTCCAGCAGCGAGACGGCCCCGCCGGATGGGTGGGGGATGCGCAGGATGTCCAGCAGTGGCAGGTGGTCCTGGAAGAAATCCGGGTGCTCGCGCAGGTAGGCCTCGACGTCGGCGGCGCCGATCGGGGCTTGCGGGTTCTTTTTCGGCGAGCGGGTCTTCGCGGTCTCTGCAGCAGAGGCGTTGGAGGATTGCCCAGTCATAGATCGATCCAGCCGTTGAATACCGTGGTGGCCGGCCCGGTCAGCCAAACCGGTGCCTCGGCCTGTCCGTCCCAGCTTAGCACAAGGGTCCCGCCCGGCAGGGCCACCTCGACGTCATCGTCGACCAGTCCGCGACGGCGCAGCACGGCCATCGCGGCAGCCGCGCCACTGCCACAGGCCAGCGTCTCGCCGACCCCGCGCTCGAATACCCGCAGGTCGACATGGCCGCGGTCGCGCAGCGCGGCGAAGCCGACGTTGACGCGCCGCGGGAAGCTCTCGTGGCGTTCGATGATCGGGCCGATCTCGGCCACCGGGGCGCGCGCGACGTCGTCGACCAGGATCACCGCATGGGGGTTGCCCATGGACACCGCGCCGAGGGTGATCGAGTGGCCCTGTACGTCCAGGGTGTAGGCGTCGGCCTCGGCCTCGGCGACCAGCGGGATGCGCGCCGGCGCGAACTCGGGTCGGCCCATGTCCACGCGCACCCGCTCGTCGTCCTCGACATGCAGCACGATGCGCCCGCCCAGGGTCTCGACCGGGATCTCGCGGGCCTCGGTCAGGCCCTGCTCGCGCACGAAGCGGGCGAAGCAGCGCGCCCCGTTGCCGCACTGCTCCACCTCGGAGCCGTCGGCATTGAAGATGCGGTAGCGGAACAGTGCCTGCGCCGGATCGCTCGGCGCCTCCACCAGCAGCACCTGGTCGCAGCCGATGCCGAAGTGGCGATCCGCGAGATGGCGCAGCGTCGATGCGTCCAGCCGGACCGACTGGCGGATGCCATCGATCACCACGAAATCGTTGCCCAGCCCGTGCATCTTGGTGAATTCGAGACGCATCAGCGGTGCCCCGGCAGGTGACCGAAAATGATCATGTGGCGGTCCGACGTGACGTGGACGGTAAAACCGTCGAGGCCGGCGGCGGCCAGCTGCGCGCGCACCTCCTCGGGCGTGAAGGCGGCGTGCAGGGAGTGCTCGAAGTCGCGCCGCAGGACGTCCGGGTCATCGGCTGCGTACTGCGCGACCAGGGCCTGGACGGACTCGGTCGAGTCCGGGCGGCGCAGGTCCATCACGAATACCGCTGCCCCCGGTGCCCCGTCGCGGCGGATCGCCTGCCACAGCACCGCGGGGTCGTGCAGGTGATGCAGCAGGGAGTTGCTGATGATCGTGGCATACGGGGCGCGCGTGCCGCGGGCCTCGGGCAGGCAGCCCTCGGCCAGATGAACCCGCCGCGCGGCCGGGTGACCGGCCATCAGGGCGTCGCCGGCGGCCAGCATCGCGGGCGCGCCGTCGAGGCCGTCCACCTCGCAGTCGGGGTAGCGCGCGGCGAAGCGCAGCGAGACGTCACCCGGGCCACAGCCGAGATCCAGCACCGGCCCGGTCACCGGGCCCGGGAAGACCTCGGCGAAGGCATCCACGAAGCCCTCGTGCGGGGCGGCGAAGTCGGCCTCGGCGTAGGCGCGTGCCTGCGCAGGCTCCAGCATCAGCTCCGGTTCGGGCTGGCGCGGGATCACGGGGCCACGCTCCCGGGCGGGTCCGTGTCATCCGGGTCCACGTCTTCAGAATCCTGGGGCAGCATGCTCTCGCGCATCATCAGGTGATCCACCTGCTCGCGGCGGTTGATGATCTGGAAGTGGTCGCCGTCGACCATCACCTCCGGCGGGCGCGGCCGCGAGTTGTAATTGCCGGCCATCACATAGCCGTAGGCCCCGGCAGAGCGCACCGCGAGCAGGTCACCGGCGGCCAGCGCCAGTTCGCGCTCGCGGCCGAGGAAGTCGCCGGTCTCGCAGACCGGGCCGACGATGTCGTAGGTCCGCGTCGCCGTGTCGTCGCGCTGTACCACCGGCACGATCTCCTGCCAGGCGCCGTACAGCGCCGGGCGCAGCAGGTCGTTCATCGCGCCGTCGACGATCGCGAAGTCGTGGGCCTCGGTGTGCTTCAGGTATTCCACCCGGGTCAGGAACACGCCGGCGTTCGCCGCGATGGCGCGGCCCGGCTCCAGCAGCACCTTCAGGCTTCGTTCGCCCAGCACCTCGCGCAGGGCGCTGGCCCAGACATCGGGCTCCGGCGGCGTCTCGTCGCGGTAGCGCACGCCCAGGCCACCGCCGACATCGATGTGTTCGAGTGTGATGCCGTCCTCGGCCAGCTGATCCACCAGCGCCAGCACACGCTTGAGGGCATCGGTGAACGGATCAATGCGGGTCAGCTGCGAGCCGATGTGGAAGTCGACGCCGGTGGCCGCCAGGTGCTGGCTGTCACGCACCCGGGCATACAGCGCCGGCGCCTCCTCGATCGCCACACCGAACTTGTTCTCGCGCAGCCCGGTGGCGATGTAGGGGTGGGTCTCGGCATCGACGTCCGGGTTCACCCGGATCGACACCGGGGCCTGAATGCCGAGCTCTGCCGCGACCGTCTCCAGCCGCTCCAGCTCCGGCGCGGACTCGACGTTGAAACAGTGGATGCCGACCTCCAGCGCGCGGCGCATCTCGGCGGCGGTCTTGCCGACGCCGGAGAACACGATCTTCGCCGGGTCGCCGCCGGCGCGCAGCACGCGTTCCAGTTCGCCGCCGGAGACGATGTCGAAGCCGGCGCCCAGGCGCGCGAGCACGTTCAGCACCCCCAGCGCGGAGTTCGCCTTCACCGCGAAGCAGACCTGGTGCGGGGTCCCGATCAGCGCCTCGCTGAACGCGCGATAGTGGCGCTCCAGCGTGGCACGGGAATACACGTAGGCCGGGGTGCCGACCAGTTCGGCCAGGCCGTCCAGGGCCACACCCTCACAGAACAGCGTGTCGCCGTGGTAGTCGAAATAGTCCATCTAGTGGTCCTTCAGCGGGATCATTGCGGGTTGTGCTCCTCGGCTTCCTCGTCATCGGGCAGGTAGAGATCGCCCTTCTGGCCGCAGGAGGCGAGCATCTGCATCGTGCCGAGTACGACGATCACGGCGATCAACAGCCATTGGGCCTTGCAGGAAAACATGGTCGGGTCCGGGGTCTACGTTGCATGGAAAGGCGATAGTGTGCCATTGATACGCCGCTGGCTTCAGGTGCCAGGGCCCCTGACAGGCCGTTGCATCCCGATGAAATTCACCCGATTGCGGATCGCGATGATTCGTTCATCAATGATTCAGCGAGGTTTGGGACGATGCATCTGCGAGACCAGCAAAAAGACCACTGAAGCTGGTCAGGGGGCGGATCCCGGTCCGCAGGGAATAGACCCCTGCAGGTCGCCGTCCAAAGCAACAGGCGTCGAGGCGGCTCACCGCCAGGACGTCCCGGATTATCCGGAACTGACCCACAAGATGAGAGGAGATCATCCATGATTAGCACCAAGCGCCGTGTCTTCCTGAAAGGCACTCTCGCCGCCGGTACTGTCGGTGTCGCCGTCGGGGCCGGTCTGCTCGCCCCGAGCAAGCTGCTTGCCGCCTGGCCGTCCGAGGCCTTCGCCGCCGAAGGTCTGGAAGCCGCCATGGAAGCCGTCACCGGTTCCAGCGACGTGGCTGATGGTGACGTGACCCTGAGCGCCCCGGAAATCGCCGAGAACGGCGCCGTGGTCCCGGTGTCCGTCGAGTCCAGCCTGGACAACGTGACCGAAATGGCCGTGTTCGTCGAGCTGAACAACCAGCCGCTGACCGCCCACTACGTCCTGGGTGATGGCGCGCATGCGAACGTCTCCGGCCGTATCCGCATGGGCGAGTCCTCCAACGTGATCGCCGCCGTGAAGTCCGGCGACACCTGGTACAAGACGGTTCAAGAAGTGAAGGTCACGGTTGGTGGCTGCGGCGGCTAACGCCGACCCCGAACCGCTGATCCGAACACTACTGGAGGTTTAAGATATGTCTATTCGAGTTCGCGCCCAGGAAAGCAACGGCGTTATCAATATCCGTGCGCTGATGAGCCACGACATGCTGGTCCCCGACGATGACGGTGGCCCGCACTTCATCGAGACTGTGGAAATTGCGCGTAACGGCACCACCGTCGTCACCGCCAACTGGAACTACACCGTCTCCCGCAACCCGTTCCTGCAGACCGAGATCGACGGCGCCTCTGGCGACACTGTGTCCATCTCCTGGACGGACAACCAGGGTGAATCCGACTCGACCGAGGTCGAAGTGCGGTAATCAGGAGCATTCATGCTCTTGAATCAAAGCCGGGGCTTGCCCCGGCTTTTTTTGTGTCCGGGTTGGGTTCGTCGCACCCCGGCCTTTCTGGCCTACACTCCAGACAGGCCCATGCCGAGCGACGAGCCATGCCACCCCATTCCCCGCCGCGAAACCCGGATGCTGAACCCGCGCTGCGCCCGGCCCTGCTCCTCGAACCCCACCAGCCCCTGTGGCAGCGCCTGCCGCGGCGCGACGCCGAAGGCCGTCGGCTGGCGGACTTCATGATGCTGATCCCCGGTCTGCGCCAGCGCCCGCGCGCCGAGATCCACGCCCGGGCGCTGGCCATCGAGCGGGTCCTCCATGGCTACGGGGCCGATATCGCGTTCGTCGAGCTGAACCTGAAGCTGAACACGCTGTGGGTCTCGCTGAGCGCGCGGCCGGGGATCTGCAGCGAACTGCCCTGCGCCATCCAGGAGGCCGTCCCCGAGGCCTTGCTGGTCGGCCCGAAGCTGGGGTCGCGCGGATAAGACCCGCGGTCATACCGGGCGCGGGCCAGCCTTGCTACACTGGCGTTTTACCGTGCCTGAACCGGAACATGACTGAACGCACCGCATCCGTCCGCCGCGACACCCTGGAGACCCGTATCGCCATCGAGCTGAACCTCGACGGCACCGGGCAGAGCCACCTCGAGACAGGCATCCCGTTCCTCGATCACATGCTGGATCAGGTTGCCCGCCACGGCCTGGTCGATCTCGACGTGCGCGCCGAGGGCGATCTGCATATCGACGCCCACCACACGGTGGAGGACATCGGCATCACCCTGGGCCAGGCGCTGGCGCAGGCGCTGGGCGACAAGAAGGGCATCCGCCGCTACGGCCATGCCTACGTCCCGCTGGACGAGGCCCTGTCGCGCGTGGTGATCGACTTCTCCGGGCGCCCGGGGCTGGAGATGCACGCCGACTTCCGTCGCTCGCACATCGGCGAATTCGATGTCGACCTGTTCCACGAGTTCTTCCAGGGCCTGGTCAACCACGGCTGGATGACCCTGCACATCGACTGTCTGCGTGGTGACAATGCCCACCATGTCGCCGAGACCATCTTCAAGGCCTTCGGACGTGCCCTGCGCGTGGCGGCGGAGATGGATCCGCGCTCGGCGGGCATGATGCCGTCCACCAAGGGCACTCTGTAAAGAACCAGAGGACGAGACCCGGCCATGGAAACTGTTGCCGTCATCGATTACGGCATGGGCAATCTGCACTCGGTCGTGCGTGCGCTGGAGCACGAGGCCGCGGCCGATCAGCGTGTGCTGCTCACGGACGAGCCCGAGACCCTGCGCGAGGCGGACCGCCTGGTGTTCCCCGGCCAGGGTGCGGCGGGGGATGCCATGCAGGCGCTGGCCGGGCGCGGCCTGGACCGGCTGCTGCCGGAACTGGCGGCGGACCGGCCCTTCCTCGGCCTGTGCCTGGGCCAGCAGATCCTGATGGACACCAGCGAGGAGAGCGGCGGGGTCGACCTGCTGGGCATCCTTCCGGGCCGGGTGGCGCGCTTCCCTGCGATGGAGGGTGCGGATGGCCGCCGCCTGAAGATCCCCCACATGGGGTGGAACCGCGTGCTGCCGGCGCGCGAGCACCCCCTGTGGCACGGTCTGCCCGAGACCCCCTGGTTCTACTTTGTCCACAGCTACCGGGTGCAGCCCGAGCGCGAGGCGGATGTGGCCGGGCGCACCGATTATGGCGAGACCTTTGCCTCGGCACTGGCACGGGGCTCGTTGTTCACCATGCAGTGCCACCCGGAGAAGAGCGCTGCCTGCGGGCTGCGCCTGCTGCACAATTTTCTGCGCTGGGACGGAGACGGTCCCGGCGCGTCGTGAGGAGTCGAAGATGCTGGTCATCCCCGCAATCGATCTGAAGGAAGGCAAGTGCGTTCGCCTGCGCCAGGGGAACATGGACGATTCCACCGTGTTCGGCGAGGACCCGGTGGAGATGGCGAAGCGCTGGGTGGACGCCGGGGCCGAACGCCTGCACATCGTGGACCTGGACGGCGCCTTCGCCGGCCAGCCGCGCAATGCCCAGGCGGTGCACGCCATCGCGAAGGCCTTCCCCGACCTGCCGATCCAGATCGGCGGTGGCGTACGCGACGAGGACACGGTACAGGCCTATCTCGATGCCGGGGTCGAGTTCGTGATCATCGGCACCCGCGCGGTCAGCGCCCCGCACTTCGTGAACGACCTGTGCCTGGAGTTTCCCGGCCGCATCATCGTCGGGCTGGACGCCAAGGACGGCAAGCTCGCGGTGGATGGCTGGTCCAAGCTCTCGCACCACGATGTGATCGACCTGGCCCAGCACTTCGAGGCCGACGGCGTGGTGGCCTTCGTCTACACCGACATCGCCCGCGACGGGATGATGAAGGGTCCCAACGTGGAGGCCACCGCACGCCTGGCGAGCAACGTGCGCGTGCCGGTGATCGCCTCCGGCGGTATCAGTTCACTGGACGACATCCGCAACCTGGCGGCGCGCGAGGAAGACGGTATTACCGGCGCGATCGTCGGCCGGGCCCTGTACGAGGGCGCCTTCACTCTGGAGGAGGCCCGCGCGGCCGCCGGGAGCTGAGATGCTCGCCAAGCGCATCATCCCCTGCCTGGATGTCGACGCCGGCCGCGTGGTCAAGGGCGTCAACTTCGTCGGCATCCGCGATGCCGGGGACCCGGTGGAGATTGCCCGGCGTTACAACGCGCAGGGCGCGGACGAGATCACCTTTCTCGACATCACCGCCTCCAGCGACGACCGCGAGACCATCCTGCACGTGGTCGAGGCGGTCGCGCGCGAGGTCTTCATCCCGCTGACGGTCGGGGGCGGCGTGCGCGCGGTCGAGGACATCCGCCGCCTGCTGAACGCCGGGGCCGACAAGGTCTCCATCAATACCGCCGCGGTGCACCGCCCGGAGCTGGTGCGCGAGGCCGCCGACTGGGTCGGCAGCCAGTGCATCGTGGTCGCGATCGACGCCAAGCAGGTCAGCACGGGGAATGAGCCACCGCGCTGGGAGGTCTTTACCCACGGAGGGCGCCGCGAGACCGGGCTGGACGTAGTCGAGTGGGCGCAGCGCATGGAGGCCCTGGGGGCCGGCGAGATCCTGCTGACCAGCATGGACCGCGACGGTACCCGCATCGGCTTCGATCTGGCCCTGACCCGCGCGGTCAGCGACGCGGTGGGTATCCCGGTCATCGCCTCCGGCGGCGTCGGTGAGCTCCAGCACCTGGTGGAGGGCGTGACCGAGGGCCATGCCGACGCGGTGCTGGCGGCCAGTATCTTTCATTTCGGCCAGCACACCGTGGGCGAGGCCAAGGACGCGATGGCGGCGGCCGGTGTGCCGGTGCGACCGAACGATGCCGAGGTGGCCACGCAATGACCGAGTCCGCGCCCAACCATCCCGCCGGCGCCGAGGTGCTCGCCGCACTGGCCGAGGTCATCGAGCAGCGCCGTCAGGCCGACCCGGAGCAGTCCTATGTGGCGAAGCTCCACGCGCGCGGCCTGGACGAGATGCTGAAGAAACTGGGCGAGGAATCGGCGGAGACCCTGATCGCCGCGAAGAACGATGATACCGACGCCCTGGTGTCGGAAATGGCCGACCTGTGGTTTCATGCTCTGGTGGTGCTCGCGGCGCGCGGCCGGCACCCGGACGATGTCCTCGACGAACTGGCGCGACGTTTCGGCCTGTCGGGTGTCGCGGAGAAGGCCGCGCGCGAAACGAGTGGACGTCGCTCCGATCACTGATGATCTCCCGGCGGCCTTTGACTGGCTCCGGTAAAGCGTTCGTTCATGTTGCCCGGCTACACTGCGGTCACCGTGTCGGGTCCGTGTGCCAGAGCAATCCGGGCGCGAGCATGTACATGACCCGGCGTGCCGCACAGTTGATTATGGGCCTGGCGCCGTTCAGGCTACCCAAAAGTTGTTTTACCGGAGACAGAATCCATGGGTATCGGTGGTATCAGTATTTGGCAGCTCCTCATTATCCTGCTCATCGTCGTGTTGCTGTTCGGCACCAAGAAGCTGCGCAACATGGGGGGGGATATCGGTTCGGCGATGAAGAACTTCCGCCAGGCGGTCAAGGACCCCGACGCCGAAGAGAAGAAGGAAGGCGAAGACGGCGAGACGCGCGAGGTCGAGGACCAGACCGACGACAAGGGTCGCGTGGTCGACGCCGAGGTCAAAAAGAGCAGCGAAAAGGATTCCGACGCCTCGCAATCGGACAAGAAGTCCTGAGCCTCGCGCCCGGCGCGGTGGCCCGGCTCGAACGGCGGTAGTCCATGTTCGATATCGGCTTCTGGGAAATCATCATCATCGTGCTGGTGGCGCTGCTGGTCGTCGGGCCGGAGCGGCTGCCCGGGCTTGCGCGCGAGATCGGGCGCTGGGTGGGCAAGACCCGGCGTTTCGTCCACAGCGTGCGCTCGGATTTCGAGCAGGAGCTGCAGACCGACGAGCTGCGCAAGATGCTGAAGAGCCAGGATCGCGAGATCCGCCAGCTCAAGAACATGATGGACGAGACCGAGACCAGCCTGCGCGAGGAGTTCGAGGACACCGAGCGCGGTCTGCGGGAGGACATCGAGGGTCAGCCGAAGACCGGCAAGCACCTCTCGGACTCCGAGCAGAAGGCGCTGGCCGAGAAGAAGCCGGCCAAGCCGGCGGTGCGCGACAAGCCCTCGATGCGCAGCCCCGACGCGGCTGTGCGCGGTGGCGACGCTGAAACGCCGGATACCGACGCCGAAGCCGACGAACCGACCGAGGTGCGCCGGGTGCCCACGCAGGGCGATCTGGACGGCAATCTGATGACCGACGACCCGGCGCTGGCCGCCGAGCAGAAGGCACGGGCGGCCGACGGGCCGCGTCCGGAGCGCAAGAAGCCGGCGGTGCGCGAACGCCGGACCCCGGATCCCGCGGACGAGGGCTCGCGCCCGGCACGGGACTCGACGACCGACACCACTCACGACGACCAGACCCCTGACAAGCACTCATGAGCAAGACCAAACCGGGGGTCGAGCCGAGTCCGGAAGCCACCGAGACCCTGCTCACGCATCTGATCGAGCTGCGGGACCGCATCCTCAGGATGTTCATTGCCATCCTGGTGGTGTTCCTGATCCTGTTCCCGTTCGCCAACCCGATCTACACCTGGCTGGCCGACCCGCTGATGCAGCACCTGCCGGAAGGCACCAGCATGATCGCGATCGACGTGGCCGCGCCGTTCCTGATCCCGTTCAAGCTGACCCTGCTGCTGGCCGTGGTCCTCAGCATCCCGTACCTGCTGTACCAGGTCTGGTCCTTCGTGGCCCCGGGCCTGTACGCCCACGAAAAGAGCATGGCGCTGCCGCTGGTGGCCTCGTCCACCATGCTGTTCTACCTCGGGATGGCATTCGCCTATTTCGTGGTGTTCCCGCTGATCTTCGCGTTCTTCACCGCCACCGCCCCCGAGGGCGTGTCGGTGATGACCGACATCTCGCGCTACCTGTCGTTCGTCATCATGCTGTTCATCGCCTTCGGCATTGCCTTCGAGGTGCCGGTGGCGACCATCCTGCTCGTCTCCATGGGGGCGACCACCCCGGCCAAGCTGGCGCAGAAGCGCCCCTACGTAATCGTCGGGGTGTTCCTGGTGGGGATGGTGCTCACCCCGCCGGATATCATCTCGCAGACCCTGCTGGCGCTGCCGATGTGGCTGCTGTTCGAGATCGGCCTGATCCTGTCGCGGATCATGGAGCGGAAGAAGGCCGAACGCCGCGCTAGCGCGGGCGGTGACGCGGACACGGGCGACGACGACGGCCCGGATGATGACGGCCCGGGTGGTGGCAAGCCGCGGGGTGGCGGCAGCGGCGGCGGATCGCGCAAGAAGGCCGCGACGAGTTCGGCGGCGACGGCATCCGGGACGACCGGGACCGCCGCCGGGGCGGGCGAAAGTGCCACGGCGGCCGCGCGCACCGGGTACACCCCGCTGACCGATGACGAAATGGATGCCGAGCTGGACCGCATCGAGGAAGAGCAGGCTGAACTGCGCCGCCAGCGGGCCGCTCGCGATTCCGGGGGCACGCCCGCCGGCTCTGGAGAGCAACCGGCGGTGTCCGGCACGGCGGGCGACGACACCCCGCCCGGCGCCGATTCGGACCCCGGGGACGCCTCAACCGAGGCGGATGACACGGGACGCGATCGCTGAACCGGCCGGGGCGCCCGCGATTTGTGCGGCCCGGCGCCCCGCCAAGCATCGGAAGTTGCTAAAATACCCGGGTAACCCATTGACCCAGGTAATGATCCCGCGATGGCCGATCCGCGTTCCACCCCCCGCCGCCCCGTCCTGCTGATCGTCATGGACGGAGTCGGCGTGAACCCCTCCAAGCTGAACAATGCCTACGCCGAGGCCGACACCCCGCGTCTCGACGAGTATCTCTCGACCCATACGCACACCACGCTGGATGCCTGTGGCCGCGCGGTCGGGCTGCCGGACGGGCAGATGGGCAACTCCGAGGTGGGGCACCTGACGCTGGGCGCGGGGACCGTGATCAACCAGGACCTGGTGCGCATCGACGACTCCATCGCCGACGGCAGCTTCTACGAGAACGACGCCCTGGTCAGCGCCGCCCGGGCGGCCGCCAACAACGACCTGCCCCTGCACCTGATCGGCCTGGTCTCCGATGGAGGCGTGCACTCGCACATCCGCCATCTGCGCGCCCTGGTCGAGATCTGCCAGCGCGAGGGCGCGCGGCCGATGGTGCACATGATCACCGACGGCCGCGACACCGCCCCGCGCTCGGCGCTGAACTACCTCGACCCGCTGGAGGAAGAACTGGCCAACGCCGGCGGCGCCATTGCCACGGTCTGTGGGCGCTATTACGCGATGGACCGCGACAAGCGCTGGAAGCGCACCGAGAAGGCCTTCCGTGCCATCGCCTATGCCGAGGGCGAGCCCGCCGGGTCCGCCCGCGAGGCCATCGAGGCCGCCTACGCGGCCGGCGAGGACGACGAATTCATCAATCCGCGCATCATCAACGGCGGTGCCCCGCTGGGCGAGGATGCGGTCTGCGTGCTGTTCAACTTCCGCAACGACCGCCCGCGCCAACTCACGGCTGCCCTGGGCATGGACGACTTCGACGGCTTCGACCGCGGCGACTTCCATCCGGTGTCCGAGACCTGTCTGACCGAGTACGACCCGCGCTTCCTGTCACCGATTGCCTTCCCCCCGGAGCGCCCGTCGACCACCCTGGGCAGTACCATCGCCTCCGCCGGTATCCCGCAGTTCCATTGCGCCGAGACCGAGAAGTACGCCCACGTGACCTTCTTCTTCAACGGCGGCAAGGAAGAACCCTACGCCGGCGAACAGCGGGTGATGGTCCCCTCGCCGTCCGTGGATACCTACGACGAGCAGCCGGAGATGAGCGCCAAGGAGGTGGCCGACGAGACCATCCAGGCGATGCAGAGCGGGCGCTACGGGTTCATTCTGGTCAACTTCGCCAACGGCGACATGGTCGGACACACCGCCAAGCGCGAGGCGCTGATCCAGGCGGTCCAGACCCTGGACCAGGAGGTCGGTCGGGTCCTGGACGCCGCGCGGGAGCTGGAATACTCCGCGATCGTGACCGCCGACCACGGAAACTGCGACGAATACGTCGACCCGGTGACCGGCGCCCCGCATACCCAGCACACCATCTACCCGGTGATGTGCATGATCACCGACTCCCAGCGCTGGCGCCTGCGCACCGGCGGCGGCCTGGCCGATGTCGCCCCGACTGTGCTGGAACTGATGGGGGTGCCCAAGCCCGCCGCGATGGGTGGCCAGAGCCTGCTGCTCGAGGAAGTGCCGGAGTCCGCGTGAGCCCGATGATGCATACGCGCTACGCCGACATCCCGGCCTATGACACCAAGGACGGCTCCGAGATCCGCGAGCTGATGCACCCCGATGTGCACGGCAACGCCGCCCAGAGCCTGGCCGAGGCCGTGGTCGAGCCAGGGGCGATCACGCGCCTGCATCGCCACGCGCGCACCGAGGAGCTCTATCACGTCACGCGCGGCCAGGGCGAGATGCGCCTGGGTGACACGACCTTCCCGGTGACGGTGGGTGACACGGTCTGCATCGCGCCCGGCACGCCGCATAATATCCGCAACACCGGCGCTGAGCCCCTGCATATCCTGTGCAGCTGCTCGCCGGCGTACTCGCACGACGACACCGAGCTTCTGTAGCCCGTTCTGCGGGCTCATCCGCACCCGTCCTTGTGAGGACCGCCGCCGTCGAAGCGGAAAGGCTGCGTTGAACGGCCGCGGGGCGAGCGAAGCGAGTAACCGCCGGCCGGAGCCACCGACGGGTGGGGCGGGCCGGCGGCTTTCTACCGCGCTGGGAGATTGCTTCGTCGGCTGCACCTCCTCGCAATGACGGAGGTGGACGCTGAAGCGGTGGTGCGCGTATCCCTAAACGCCGTACTCGGCGCGGTAGGCGCGCAGGGCCTCCAGGTGTTCCGGCGCGCGGCCGGTCTCCTCGAGCATGCGGACCAGGTCGCCCAGCCGGGCGACGCGCACCACCTGCAGGCCCAGATCGGCCTCGACCTCCTGGATCGCGGAGCGCTCGCCGCGGCCGCGCTCCTCGCGGTCCAGCGCGATCGCCACGCCGATCGGGGTGGCCCCGGCGGCCCGGATCAGGTCCACCGATTCCCGGATCGCGGTGCCGGCGGTAATCACGTCGTCCACGATCAGCACCCGACCCTCCAGCGGGGCGCCGACGATGTTGCCGCCCTCGCCGTGGTCCTTGGCCTCCTTGCGGTTGAAGGCCCAGGGGCGGTCCATGCCGTGGTCGCGATAAAGCGCCTCGGTGACCGCCGCGGCCAGCGGAATGCCCTTGTAGGCCGGACCGAACACCAGGTCGAACTCGATACCGGAATCCCTGATCGCCTGCGCGTAGAACTCGCCCAGCCGCGCCAGGTCCGACCCGCGATTGAACAGCCCCGCGTTGAAGAAGTACGGGCTCACCCGTCCGGACTTCAGTGTGAACTCGCCAAAGCGCAGGACATCGCGTTGCAGGGCGTATTCCAGAAAGGCGTGGGCGGTCATCGGGGCGGCTCCGGTCGTGAAACGCCGTATTCTGACACACCCGCTTGCGGATCCGGCATCCGTGCGGTCCCGGGGCCTTTTCCGCGCCCGCGCGCACGGGTATTGTTCCCCGCCATGCGCATACTCTCGATGAACGCCAACGGCATCCGTGCCGCAGCCCGCAAGGGCTTCTTCGACTGGCTCCCGTCCACCGAGGCCGACGTGGTCTGTATCCAGGAGACCAAGGCCCAGATCCACCAGATCCAGGGCGAGCCGTTCCATCCACCCGGCTACCAAAGCGTCTATGTCGATGCCGTGAAGCCCGGCTACAGCGGCGTGGCGCTGTACAGCCGACGCCAGCCGGACGAAGTCGTGACCCGCATCGGCTTCGAGGAGGCCGACAACGAGGGCCGCTATGCCGAGATGCGGTTCGGTAACCTGTCGGTGGTCTCGCTCTACCTGCCCTCGGGGTCTTCGGGCGATCATCGCCAGGACTCCAAGTGGCGCTTCCTCGAGTTCTTCCGCCCTTGGCTGGCGGAACGCATGCAGGACGGGCGTGAATGGGTCATCTGCGGCGACTGGAACATCGCCCACAAGGAGATCGACCTCACCAACTACAAGTCCAACCGCAAGAACTCCGGCTTCCTGCCGGAGGAGCGGGCCTGGCTGGACCACCTGTTCGACGAGATCGGCATGGTCGACGTGTTCCGCCGGCTGGACGGGCGCCCCGAGCAGTACACCTGGTGGTCCAACCGCGGCCAGGCCTGGGCCAAGAACGTGGGCTGGCGGATCGACTACCAGATTGCCACCCCGGGCATTGCCGCCACCGCGTGCGATCCGTACATCCACACCGACGACCGCTTCTCCGACCACGCGCCGTTCTGGATCGACTATGACTACCAGCCCTGACCGGGGCCTGTGCCGCGCATGACCGACGCCGCCGAAGCGCAACGGCCCCCGCGCCGCGACTGGCGCGCGGCCCTGGCGGTCTACCGCCATCCGCGGGTCATCGGCATGCTGTTCCTCGGCTTTGCCGCGGGCTTGCCGCTGCTGCTGACCGGCGGCACCTTCACCGCCTGGCTGCGCGACCTTGGTGTGGAGCTGGCCTCCATCGGCTTCCTCTCCTGGGTCGGCATGGCCTACAGCATCAAGGTGTTCTGGGCCCCGGTGGTCGACCGCCTCGCCCTGCCGGTCCTGACCCGAGTGTTCGGGCGTCGCCGTGCCTGGATGCTGTTCGCCCAGGCCGTGATCATCCTGGGCCTGGCCGGGATCGCCCTGACCGACCCGACGGAGCAGCTCTGGCTGGTGGCCGTCTGGGCCGTACTCACGGCCTTCGGCGCCGCGACCCAGGACATCGCCATCGATGCCTACCGCATCGAGGCCGTCAGCCAGGAGCGCCAGGGCGCGATGGCCGCCGCCTACGTGTTCGGCTATCGCGTGGCCCTGCTGACCGCTGGAGCCGGGGCGCTGCATATCGCCGCGATCGGCAGCTGGAGCCTCTCCTACGGCGCGATGGCCGCCCTGATGCTGGTGGGCGTCGTCTGCACGCTGATCGTCCGTGAGCCCGAGGTGGCCCGGCGCGACTCCGCCACGGCCCGACTCGAGGACCGCGTGGTCCACTACCTCAACAACACCTCCGATACGGGCTGGTGGCGTGACCTGAAGGCCTGGTTCATCGGCGCGGTGATCTGCCCGTTCGTCGAATTCTGGCAGCGCTTCGGGAAGATTGCCCTGGTGGTGATCGCCTTCATCGCCGTGTTCCGCATCAGCGATATCTTCATGGGCGTGATGGCCAATCCGTTCTATCTGGACATCGGCTTCACCAAGGACGAGATCGCCAACATCGCCGCCGCCTTCGGCCTGGCCATGACCCTGACCGGCGCGGCCCTCGGCGGCCTGCTGGTGGTGCGCTTCGGCATCATGCGCATGCTGATCGCGACGGCGATCCTGGCCCCGCTGACCAACCTGACCTTCTCCTGGCTGGCGACCCTGGGGCCGGAGACCTATGGCCTGGTGTTCGCGATCATGGCCGACAATCTCTCCGGTGGCATGGCGATCTCGGTGTTCATCGCCTACCTCTCCAGCCTCACCAACAGCGCCTACACCGCCACCCAGTACGCCCTGTTCAGCTCCATCATGACGCTGCCGGGGCAGTTCCTCGCCGGCTTCACGGGCGTACTCGCCGAGCACATCGGCTGGGTCTGGTTCTTCGCCAGCTCCGCCCTGATCGGCATCCCCACCATCCTGCTCGCCTTCGCCCTGATGCGCTGGGCCAATCCCGACCACATGCCCCAGCCCGGCCGCCCGGATGTGGCGGAATCCCCCGCCCGCGAATAGCCGGCCGAGCGCCTCGGTGCCGGACAGCAAAAAGCCCGCATCCGTGGATGCGGGCTCGAGTGATGCCAGCGGGCCGCCGAGTGGCGGCCGTCGTGTGCTTGGGTCCTAGAAGTAATACCCGAAGTTGATGTTGATACGGGTTTCCCAGTCATCGGTCCTGTTGGCACCAAGCTGCTCGCCGTAAGGCGTATCGCCACCAACGAAGCCGTTGCCGTTGGAGTAAGCGAGGTCGGTGTAGATGTACCAGTTCCCACGAGCCCAAGCGGCGCCCAGGACCAACAGGTCGCTGTTGTTGAAGTCACTTTCGCGCTTCACTACCGAGCTATATTCGGCGTACGGGATCACGTAGTCCAGCCAAGGGATGTTTGGCGTCTCGTGGTAGTAGCTGGCCGAGATCGCCGGAACCCAGGCTTCCGCCGCAACTTCATTCCAGTAGTCGTAGGCTCCAAACTGCACGAGTTTGTCACTTCGGAAGACGTCTCCACCTACATCTAGAAGATCATGCTCGTCTACGTCGTACTTGTAGTAAGACAGTTGACTGGCAAGGGTCCAGTTGCCAAAGCGGTTAACTGCGTGGCCCGAGACAGCGAACATGTCGCCGTCGCTTTGCGGGCCATTGCTCTTCAGTTCGCCGTACTGGGCCGAGAAACCGACCTCGTGATCAGTGTTGGGAATACTGTAGATCCCGCGGAAATTGACTTGGTTTCGTTCCTCGAAGCCTGTCCCGGTCTCGTCGACCACATCGTAAGAGTATCGGGCGCTGTCATCGGAGTTGTTGCCAGAGTAGGAGCCGGCATCCGAGTAGAAGTAGGCAACGTCCCAGGTCCAGTCGCCCATCGGCATCGTGTACTTGACGCCGAGGTTCATATTGTCGGAAAGACCGACGTAGTAATGCTGGTCGAAGAACCAGCTTTGCGAGACCCCGTAAGCTCCCGGCCCGAACGGTGCACGGGTTACACCTACCTCTAGCTGGCTTTCGTTTTCAAAACGATAACCAACCCAGCCGGTGTGCAGCATGTTGTAAGAGCTGGCAGCGTCGTTATACCAGCGATACTCGAACTTGCCGAGCCAGGGGCCGTTCTCGTAATCGAGATTGATGCGTGCGGTATCAAGCAGAAAGTCGCCGCCCTTGTCCCAGTCACGTCGGTCGCCTTCGTAGTCACCTACGGTGTAGTTGGCGCGCAGGGCGCCGCCGATCGACAGGTTGCCGACCTGGATGCTGTCGTATTCGGCGGCGGCGGCATTCGGGCCCAGGAACAGGGCCAGGGCAACGGCACCGGACAGGGGTGCCAGGGTCCAGCTCATCGTCTTCTTCATTGCGATTCCTCTTCTGGTCAGGCGGTTCGGGTGTCGCCAGTGGCCTTACCGGGCGGACACGAAGTGCACGGCGTGTCCCGGGCTGCAACCGGTGGTCTGCGGACCACGCGGGCCGATGCGTTGTAAACACGATACGCAGCCCCGGCGCACTGTGGTGTGACCACGACACCCGCCCCGTGTTCCTTTTCTCGCGCGAGGGCCTTCAGCCGACCGGCGCCCGGCCTACCGGGGCGGCCTTCTGGCTGGGGCAGGCTCCCCAATCCACTTGTTTAGAGCCCATGGCGGGATTTCGCCAGCCGGTGCGTAAGTTGCAATGGAACTATTTTTGTACAAAAATAACTAAACGAGTGATTCAATTGCGGGAAGTTTTGATGACATCCACCCAGGCCGTGCCCCAGGCACACGACAACGAATCCGGTGCCGCCGCCGGCACGAGTGGCGAGCCGGATCTGGCGCGTTCGGTGATCCGCCAGTTGCGGGTGATCATCCGCGCGCTGCAGGGGCACTCGCGCACGGTCGAGCGGGCCTGTGGGATCAGCGCCTCGCAGCTGTGGGCCCTGTGGGAGCTGCAGCGCACGCCGGGGCTTAACGTCAGCGACCTGTCGCGTCGGCTCTCGGTGCATGCCTCCACGACCTCCAACCTGCTGGACAAGCTGGAGCACCGCGGGCTGATCGAGCGCCGCCGTCCGGAAAAGGACCAGCGCATCGTGCGGCTCTATGTCACCGATGCCGGCCTCGAACTGCTGGACCAGGCCCCGGCCGCGCCGCAAGGCGAACTGAACCGGGCCCTGCAGTCGCTGCCGAAGGGGTGTCTGGAGGAACTCGACCAGAACCTCGACCTGCTGGTCGAGGCGATGAACACCACCGAGCCTCGGGCCGGGCTGCAACCGTTCGACGGCAAGGCCTGAGCCCGGGCCCGTCCGGAGGTTCCGATGCGCATCCTTCGTTCCCTCCTGCCGATTCTGTTCTTCCTGCCGCTTGCGGCGGGCGCCCAGCCGGCATTCGACGCCCCGCCGGAGCGCGCCACCGATGGCGGGTTCACCCTCGCCTGGGAGGCGGATGCGGCGGTGGTGCTGGAGCAGGCCTCGGGGCCGGATCACGCGGATGCCCGCGTGATCTACCAGGGCGGTGATACCAGCACCGTCATCAGCGGACTGCCCGATGGCGAGTACCGGTTCCGCCTGCGCGCCGCGGATGCGGATGCCTGGGCCGACCAGACCACCGTCACGGTGGAGCATCACAGCCTGACCCGCGCCTTCGGCTTCTTCGCGGTGGGCGCGATCGTCTTCCTGGTCCTGATCGGGGCCATCCTGCGCGGGCGTCCGCGCGACTGATTCACCCGGTCCGTCCTGCCGATACGCTCGAGGCCCCGCCCTCGCGTAGCAGGGACGGACCCGTTTCCGGAGGGTTCCATGACGGATCTCAAGATCAACATGCAGCGCCTGCAGCAGGACATCAACGACCTCGGGCAGATCGGCCGCGATGCCGACCGCGGCCTGCATCGCCGCGCCTTCAGCGAGGGCGACCGCGCCGGGCGCGAGTGGTTTCGCGGTCGCCTGGAGGCCGCCGGCCTGGACGTCTGGCAGGACGGTGCCGCCAACCTGCATGGTCGGCTGGACTATGACGGCAAGCGCCCGGTGGTCGCCATGGGCTCGCACCTGGACACGGTGCCCGGGGGCGGCCCGCTGGACGGAGCGCTGGGCGTGCTGATCGGGCTGGAGGTGCTGCGCACGGCCAAGGAGAACGCGGTCGATCTGCAGTACCCTCTGGAGGTGATCGATTTCACCGACGAAGAGGGTCGTTTCGGTGGCATGTTCGGCTCCCAGGCGATGGCCGGCAAGCTGACCCCGGAGAGTATCAGCCATGCCCGGGATCTCGAGGGCGTGACCCTGGTCGAGGCCATGGCCAACTGGGGCCTGAATGCCGACGACGCCCTGAGCGCACGGCGCGACCCGCACACCCTGCATGCCTTCATCGAGACGCATATCGAGCAGGGGCCGGTACTCGACCGGCGCGGCCTGAGCGTGGGCGTGGTCGAGGCGATTACCGGGTTGTTCAAGTGGGAGGTGCGCCTGAAGGGGCAGCCGAACCATGCCGGCACCACGCCGATGGACATGCGCATCGATGCCTTCCAGGGCCTGGCCGAGTTCGGCGGCGAGATCGATCGCCTGCTGGAGGAGCACGGCAGCCCGAATTCGCGTGCCACCATCGGGCGCGTGGAGCTCTCGCCCGGGGCGCCGAACACGGTGCCCGGGGTGGCGACCTTCTCCTTCGAGGTGCGCGATACCGACGAGAAGGTACTGACCGCGCTGGCGCATGCGGCCCGTCGCACCCTGTCGAGCCTGGCCCGTCGGCGTGATCTGATGTTCGAGTTCGACGTGCTCTCCGAGATCGACCCGGTGCGCTGCGATCCCGGCATTGTGCAGACCATCGAGGCGCAGGCCGAGCGCATGGGTCTGGAGTACATCACTATGCCCAGTGGCGCGGCCCACGACACCCAGAGCATGAGCCGGATCACCCGTACCGGCATGATCTTCGTGCCGAGCCTCCAGGGGCGTAGCCATTCCGCCGCGGAATGGACAAACTGGGAGGACATCGAGATCGGCGCCAACGTGGCCCTGCAAAGTGCCCTGGCGCTGGCGGCCCGGCAATAAACCCCGACGAAAGGAAACGCCCGGAATGGCCGACAACAACAACGTCTCCCGCCTGACCGACTACGACTCCCTGGACCCGCTTCGCGAGCAGTACCAGGAGAGCCTGATCACCACGCCGGTCCTGCGTCAGGAGCTGCGGGAGCACCACGTCGCGCTGCTGTGTATCGACCTCCAGTACCTGGATGCCGCGCGGGGCCACGGCGTGTTCGCGGATTCCGCCGAATCCGGTGTGCCGCTGGAGGCGCAGGAGTACTACTTCAACCGCCTCGAGCAGACCGTGCTGCCCAATGTGCGCCGCCTGCAGGACGCCTTCCGCGAGGAGGGGCTGGAGGTGATCCACACCCGCATCCGCTCGCTGACCCGCGACGGCCGCGACCGCAGCCCGGGCCACAAGCGCCTGAACCTGCACGCGGCTCCCGGCTCCAAGGATGCCGAGTTCGTCGAGCAGGTGGCTCCGGTGGGGGACGAGATCGTGCTGGACAAGACCGCCAGCGGGGTCTTCAACTCCACCAACCTGCACTACATCCTGCGCAACCTGAACATCTCCGCCTTGTTCATCGTGGGCGTGTACTCCAACGAGTGCGTCTCCACGGCCGTGCGGGATGCCTGTGACCTGGGCTTTTATGTCACCCTGATGGACGACGCCACGGCCACGGTGACGCCGGAGATGCAGAAGGCCACGATCACCACCATCAAGGACCGCTACGCCCGGGTGATGACCACGGACGAGGCGATCCGCGAGATCAAGAAGGTGCAGGAGGCCTCGTGACCGGTCTCGACGACCCCATCCTCCCGACCTCCATTGCCTGGGGGCTGCTGGCGGCGTTCAGCGTCCTCTGGGTGGTGCTGGGCTGGTGGCTGGGGCGTCGCAACAAGACCGCCGAGGACCATATGCTGGCGGGCCGCAATGTCGGCCTGGCGCTGGCCACCGCGACCGCGATGGCCACCTGGGTCACCGCCAACACCACGATGACCGCCCCGCAACTGGCGCTGCAGCTGGGTGTCTGGGGCATGCTGGGTTACTCGCTGGGCGCGCTGGGCCTGATCCTGTTCGCGCCGCTGGCACGGCGCATCCGCGAGCTGATGCCGCGCGGCTTCACCTCCGGCGACTTCATCCGCCTGCGCTACGGCACCTTTACCTGGCGCGTGTTTCTGGTGGTCTCGCTGATCTACGCCTTTGGCTGGCTGGTCTCGATGGCGATGGCCGGCGGGGTGCTGATCAATGCCCTGGCCGGGATCGACTATCGCGTGGGCATGACCGTGATCCTGACCGTCTGTGTGATCTACACCCTCCTGGGCGGTCTGCGCGCGGTGATCGGGACCGACTTCATCCAGACGGTCATCATTGTCGCCGGGGCGGCCTTTATCGCCTGGCTGACCATCGACAAGGTCGGCTTCGAGGCGATCCACTTCAATCTGATGGAAGAGCGCCCGGAGCTGCTGAGCCTGCTGTTCCCGGCCGCGATCATGTTCCTGTTCAACAACCTGCTGTTCGGCGTGGGCGAGATCTTCCACTCCAACGTCTGGTGGTCGCGCGCCTTTGCCTTCGGCCGCAACGTGGGCTTTCGCGCCTACCTCTTCGGCGGGTTGCTGTGGCTGCCGATCCCGATCGTCGCCGGCTTCATCGCGCTGGCGACGCCCGCGCTGGGGATCAACGTCCCGGCGGCAGACATGGTCGGGCCGCTGGTGGCCGCCGAGGTGCTGGGCCTGACCGGGGCGATCGTGGTGTTCATCGTGGTGTTCGCCGCGCTGGCCTCCAGCCTCGACTCGCTGCTGGCGGCCACGTCCGATCTGGTGACCCGCGACATCTACCGCGGCCACATCCGTCCGCGGGCCAGCGAGCAGCACCAGTTCCACGCGACCAAGGTGATCGTGGTGCTACTGGGGCTGCTGACCTGGCTGGCGGCCAGCTACCGCGGCGAGATCCCGATCGTCGGCTCGCTGGCGGAGCTTTTGTACTTCACCGGGGCCTTCGTGGCCTCCGCGATCTGGCCGATCGTCGCCGGCCTGTACTGGAAGCAGGCGAACCCGCAGGGTGCCGCCTGGTCGATGATACTGGGGTCCGGTATCGGGCTGGCCAGCTATTTCCTGATCGGGTTCTACGTGGCCGCGCTGGTCGGGGCCGCCGTCTCGCTGGCGGTGATGGTGCTGACCACCTGGCTGATGCCGCGGCCGTTCGACTGGGGCCGGCTGGCCCGTTCCGACGCCGAGGTGCCGGCATGACCATCTCGACAACCGCATTGTCCGTGATCGTGGTCATCGCCACCAGCGTGGCGACGCTGACCCCGATCCTGCTGATTGCCCTGTTTATCCGCGACTGGAAAAAAGGACGCCTCTGGTGAACTACACCGAAGATCCCCTGCACGTGCTCCACCCGAAAGACGGCGCCGCCGGTACCGACCGGCCGCGCGCGCTGCTGGATGCGGTGGAGGAAGACCCGGATCCGCTGCTGAAGCTGGCCGCCGCACACGTGGTCTCCAGCCAGCAGTTCAACCGCGAGGAACTGCTGCAGCTGTTCCGGCTGGCCGCCCAGTACGAGACCACGCCCGCCCTGATGCATCTGCCGCTGGCGGGCAAGATCCTGATCAGCGCGTTCTACGAACCGTCCACGCGCACGCGGTTGTCGTTCGAGAGCGCCTGGCACCGCCTGGGCGGGGCGGTGATGTCGATCACCGACCCCAAGAGCACCGGGATTGCCAAGGGCGAATCGCTGGCGGACATCGCCGAGATGTTCAACAACTACGGCGACGTGCTGGTGCTGCGCTCCTCGGATGGCGAGGCCGCGCACAACATGCTGGAGAACCTGCGCATCCCGCTGGTCAACGCCGGCAACGGCATCGACGAGCACCCGACCCAGGCGCTCGCGGACGTCTACACCCTGGCCAAGTGGCGCCCGGAGCTGTTCACCGGCCCGGTTGTCCCGGAGGACCGCATCAAGGTCGGCATCATCGGGGTGCCCTCGCGCATGCGTACGGTACGTTCGCTGCTGCGCCTGCTGAGCCTGTTCCCCGAGGCGATCGAAGAGGTCGTGATCATCTCGCGCGAGGACGAGAACTTCGATCCCGGCCAGCGCGAGGAACTGGCGGAGGCCGGCCTGAACCTGCGCGTGGTGCACGAGCTGGATCCGGTACTGCCGGAGCTGGACGTGGTGTACATCAACGCCATCGCCTGGGTGGGCGATACCTTCGAGTCCATGGGTGAGGGCCTGAAGCTGGACCGCAACTCGCCGCTGAAGAAGGGCGCGATCATCATGCACCCGCTGGCGCGCGGTGCGGAGCTGTCGACGGACCTCGATGACACCCCGCACAACTGGTATTTCGCCCAGGCGCGCGGGGCGGTGTTCGTGCGCATGGCACTGCTGACCAGCGTGGTCCGCCGCATCAGCGCGGTCATGGACACCCCGGAAGA
Source organism: Thioalkalivibrio sp. ALE28 (assembly GCF_000377425.1). NCBI lineage: Bacteria > Pseudomonadati > Pseudomonadota > Gammaproteobacteria > Chromatiales > Ectothiorhodospiraceae > Thioalkalivibrio > Thioalkalivibrio sp. ALE28. Next base: position 151,150 of record NZ_KB898100.1, read on the forward strand.
CTGAACCTCGCACTGAACTGAACCGCGAGTGGCGTGGCGCGCCGGAACGGACCGGGCCGCGCCCCGCTCGCACCGAACGGATAACCAAGGAGACATGCCATGTGTGGCATCGCCGGAATCTTTCACGCCGACCTGGACCGCAAGGTCGACCCGCAGACCCTGGTCAACATGGCCGCGATCCAGTATCACCGCGGTCCTGACGGCTTTGGCTACAAGACGCAGGACGACCGTGGCGTGGGGTTCTCCCACGCGCGGTTGTCGATCATCGACCTCGACGAGAACCGCGGGCGCCAGCCGTTCTGCATGACCAACGGCGAGATCATGACCGCGGTCAACGGCGAGCTGTACGACTACAAGCGCATCCGCACCGATCTCACCTCGCGCGGGGTGAAGTTCCGCACCAAGAGCGATTCCGAGATGGTGATGCACCTGTACCAGCGCGAGGGGCTGGAGGACGCGGTGAAGCACTTTCGCGGCGAGTTCGCGATCTCGCTGTATGACCGCAAGCACGACCGGCTGATCCTGATCCGCGACCGCTTCGGCATCAAGCCGCTGTATTTCACCGAGGCCAACGGCAGTTTCGTGTTCGGCTCCGAACTGAAGGTGCTGTTCGCCAACCCCGATGTGCCGCGCCAGTTCTCCGATGATGGCCTGTACCACCAGCTGATGCAGACCATGGTGCCCGGCACCACCGCCTTCGAGGGCATCCACCAGGTGAAGCCGGGCCACATGGTCATCGTCGAGCGCGCCCACGGCAAGCTGAAGATCCGCCAGGAGAAGTACTGGGACATGGACTTCCCGCTGGCCTCCGAGCGCCCGCCCGAGAGCGAGACCGACGAGAACTACTGGATCGAGGGCGTGCGCGAAAAGCTGATGGAGGCCGTCCAGCTGCGCCTGGAGGCCGACGTGCCGGTGGCCTGCTACCTCTCCGGCGGGATCGACTCCTGCATCACCCTGGGGCTGGCCTCGGCCAGCCAGCAGTCACCGGTCAAGGCCTTCACCATCGGCTTCGACAACGACGACTACGACGAGACCGCGATCGCCCGCGAGATGGCCGAGAGCGTTGGCGCCGACCAGGACATCATGACCCTGAATGCCGACCATCTCTACGACAACTTCGAAGAGGCGCTGTGGCACGCCGAGCGCACCATCTACAACACCCTCGGCGTGGCCAAGCTCCTGATGAGCCGCCACGTGAACAAGGCCGGCTACAAGGTGGTGGTCACCGGCGAGGGCTCGGACGAGCTGTTCGGTGGCTACCCGGCGTTCCGCCGCGACATGTTCCTGCACGGCCTGGACACCCTGCCGGAGGCCGACCGTCAGGCCTGGCAGCAGATGCTGAACGAGTCCAACGAACTGGTCTCCGGCGCGATGCTGGCCGAGGACGAGGTGGATGACCCCGAGTTCACCCGGATGATGGGATTCACCCCGTCCTGCCTGCAGCCGTGGCTGGCCGCGTCCGACCACGTGCCGGGCCTGCTGCACCCGCAGCGCCGCGAGCGCATGCAGGGCTACCAGCCGGGCAAGGCGATCGCCGATGCCCTGGACAACGACATGCTGGAAGGCCGGCACCCGCTGGACAAGGCCCAGTACGTCTGGATCAAGACCATGCTGGAGGGCCAGATCCTGACCTGGGGCGGCGACCGCATGGACATGGCCAACTCGATGGAGGCGCGCCCGCCGTTCCTCGATCACCACCTGGCCGAGTTCGCCGCCCACCTGCCGCCGACCATGCGCATCAAGGGCCCCACCGAGAAGTACGTGCTGCGCGAATCGATGAAGGGCCTGCTGCCGAAGGTGCTCTACGAGCGCGAGAAGTTCGCCTTCATGGCGCCGCCGGCGCATACCGATCCGGTCAAGTGGGCCGCGATGAAGGCCCTGGCCGATCGCTACCTCGCGCCGGAGAAGGTCGAGGAGGCCGGTCTGCTGGATCCGGAGGGCGTGCGCCAGGTGTTCGAGCTGCACGAGTCCGAGGACACCCCGGCCGCGACCCAGGTCCAGCTGGACGCGGTGATCAACCACATGATCGGGGTGCAGGTGCTGTACGAGAAGTTCGTGGCCACCGACATCCCGGCGCTGGCACAGCAGAAGGCCGAGGAGTTCGGCTGGCACGCCTGATTGCCGATGAACGGTCAGAGGCCCGGGAGAGTCCTTCCGGTGCCACACGAGAAGGCCCCGCGGATCGACCATCCGCGGGGCCTTTTTTGCGATGCCCGATCCGGCATCGCCGGTCGTGTCGGCGAGCAGGGCTTCTCCCTGGTGGAGCCCGAGCCCGGACACAAAAAAGCCGCCGGCCCCGGAGGGCGCGGCGGCGGATGGCCTCGCGGCCCCGAGGGGCCGGAAGCGGACGCCTTACAGGCTGTAGTACATGTCGAACTCGATCGGATGGGTGGTCATGCGCATCTGCGTGACGTCTTCCATCTTCAGGTCGATGTAGGCATCGATCATGTCGTCGGTGAACACGCCACCCTGGGTCAGGAACTCGCGATCCTGGTTCAGGGCTTCCAGCGCCTGGTCCAGCGAATGGCAGACCTGCGGGATGCCCTTTTCCTCTTCCGGCGGCAGGTCGTAGAGGTTCTTGTCCATCGCGTCGCCGGGGTGGATCTTGTTCTGGATGCCGTCCAGGCCGGCCATCAGCATCGCGGCGAAGGCCAGGTACGGGTTGGCGGTGGAGTCCGGGAAGCGCAGCTCGATCCGGCGCGCCTTCGGGTTCATCACGAACGGGATGCGCAGCGAGGCCGAGCGGTTACGGGCGGAGTAGGCCAGCATCACCGGCGCCTCGAAGCCCGGCACCAGACGCTTGTAGCTGTTGGTGGACGGGTTGGTGAAGGCATTCAGCGCACGGGCGTGCTTGATGATGCCGCCGATGTAGTACAGCGCGGTCTCGGACAGGCCGCCGTAGAGGTCACCGGAGAACAGGTTCTTGCCGTCCTTGGACAGCGACTGGTGCACGTGCATGCCGGAGCCGTTGTCGCCGACGATCGGTTTGGGCATGAAGGTCGCGGTCTTGCCGTGGATGTGGGCCACGTTCTGCACCACGTACTTCAGGATCTGCACCTCGTCGGCCTTCTGCGTCAGGGTCGCCGGGCCCACGCCGATCTCGCACTGGCCGGCGGTGGCCACCTCGTGGTGGTGCACCTCGGTCTCCAGACCCATCTCGGTCATCACTTCGCACATGGTGGAGCGGATGTCGTGCAGGCTGTCGACCGGCGGGACCGGGAAGTAGCCGCCCTTCACGCCCGGGCGGTGCCCGATGTTGCCGTCCTCGTAGACGCGCTCGGAGTTCCAGGACGCCTCCTGGGAGTCCACGCGGCAGTAGGAACCGGACAGGCTGGTACCCCACTTCACGTCGTCAAAGATGAAGAACTCGTTCTCCGGACCGAACAGCGCGGTGTCGGCGATGCCGGTGCTCTGCAGGTAGGCCTCGGCGCGGCGCGCCAGGGAGCGCGGGCAGCGGTCGTAGCCCTGCATGGTGGCCGGCTCGACCACGTCGCAGCGGATGTTCATGGTCATGTCTTCGAAGAACGGGTCGATCACGGCCGACTCGGCGTCCGGCATCAGGATCATGTCGGACTCGTTGATCCCCTTCCAACCGGAGATCGAGGAGCCGTCGAACATCTTGCCTTCCTCGAAGGTCTCTTCGTCGATGTCGTGGGCCGGCATGGTCACATGCTGTTCCTTGCCCTTGGAGTCGGTAAAGCGGAAGTCGACAAAGCGCACTTCCTTTTCCTTGATCTGGTTCAGCACGTCGGCTGCGGACATGGGGGTCTCCTTGGTCTTCACTTGAGTCTTCGATTTTGGCCGGCCGGCCTGTTGGCCCCTGCACGGCTTCGTGGGTCATTATGCAGGCATCATGCCATCCGGCCCGATTCGGCCCGGGCGCGCGAAAAACGGGCACCCCGGGTGCCGCGCCGCCTCCGTTATGCACCATCATGGTGCCGTATATGCACAACGATAGTGCTTGCTGGGGTGTGCCGCACCTAATGAGTGCACGGACGATAGAGTAGCGTGACCTCGCCCAGCATGTCGCCCACCTGCGGGTGGCCGTGCAGCCGGTCGGCCAGGGCCCGGGCCCGCGCCTCCAGGTCCGGGGCCGCGGTTGCCCCGTCAAGGCGCAGGGTCAGCGTCATGTGCACCCGGCCGCCCAGGTAGTGCAGGGACAGGTGCTCCACCGCGTCCAGCTCCGGGGTGTCGGCCCAGGCCTCGCGCAGGGCCTCTACCAGCACCGGCCGTAACGGCAGCGTCGAGCTGCGCGCCTGCTCCGCGTCATTCTCCGGGTCCACGTGCACCGTGATGTCGTTGACCCGCTCATGCTCGTCGGTCACCGAATGGAACACCGCATCGGCGATCCGATGCCCCTCGGAGACCGAGATCATCGGCGCGACCTGGATGTGCACATCGGCCACCACGTCGCTGCCGTGGCGGCGGGTGCGCAGCATGTGCGCATCCTTCACCCCGGGCACGTCCAGGATGGTGCGGTGAATGCGATCCACCTTCTCCGGCTCCAGCGCGGTGTCGATCAGCTCCGCCGCGGCGCGCACGATCAGGCGCCCGGCGATATGCAGGATGAACAGGGCGACGATCAGCGCCGCCAGGGCGTCCGCCCACGGGAAGCCCGCCACCGCCGCACCCACGCCGACCAGTACGAACAGCGACGAGATTGCATCCGTACGGTGGTGCCAGGCATTGGCATCGAGCATCCGCGAGCGCAGGCGCTTCGCCACTCGGTGGGTGTACTGGTACAGGCCCTCCTTCGCGACCAGGGTCAGCGCGGCAAAGAAGATGGCCATATTGGCGGGACCGGTCATGGCCTCGGGGTCGACCAGCCGGCTGCCGGCTGCCCAGGCGATCCCCAGCCCCGCGGCTGCCAGAAAGACCCCGACGATCACCGTTGCGAGGGTCTCGATGCGGGCATGGCCGTACGGGTGGTCCTGGTCGGGGGACGCCGCAGCCTTGCGCGCGGCGAACAGCACGACACCGTCGGTGACGAGGTCCGACAGCGTATGCACGCCGTCCGCGACCAGCGCCTGCGAGTTCAGAAGCCAGCCGCTGAGCAGCTGCGCGACGGCCAGAAAGCTGTTCACGGTCGCGCCCACCAGCGTCACTCGGCGGGTGTCGCGGTAGCGCTGACCGTTCTCCGCGGTCACCGTCGGTTCCGAATTGGCGTGGGGCTCGCTCAGGGCGGTTCTCCCGAACCGGATCAAGCCTCCAGTATGGGCGCCTTCCCGGCTGGCGCAAAACCGACTGCCGCCACAGGGAAGTGCCGACTCGCGCGGGCGTCTCCGCGTTTCGCGCTGACGCTGACGGTGGCCGAGGCTGGAGCCCGGCCGATATACTGTCCGCTTTGCCCTGACCCGGGATCCCGCATGGCGCACGAACGCACCCCGTCCAGCAGCAGCCCCACCTTCCAGGACCTGATCCGTCGCTTGCAGGACTACTGGAACGACCACGGCTGCGTGGTCCTGCAGCCCTACGACATGGAGATGGGGGCCGGCACCTTCCATCCGGCGACCTTCCTGCGCTCCATCGGGCCGGAGCCGTGGCGCGCGGCCTACGTGCAGCCCAGCCGCCGTCCTACCGACGGTCGCTATGGCGACAACCCCAACCGCCTGCAGCACTACTACCAGTTCCAGGTGCTGCTGAAGCCGTCGCCGCCGGACATCCAGGACCTCTACCTCGGCTCCCTGGAGGCGCTGGGCTTCGACACCCTCACCCACGACGTGCGCTTCGTCGAGGACAACTGGGAGTCGCCGACCCTTGGCGCCTGGGGCCTGGGCTGGGAGGTCTGGCTGAACGGCATGGAGGTCACCCAGTTCACCTATTTCCAGCAGGTGGGCGGGCTCGACTGCCACCCGGTCTCCGGCGAGATCACCTACGGGCTGGAGCGTCTGGCGATGTACCTGCAGGGGGTGGAGAGCGTCTACGACCTGGTGTGGACCATCGGCCCGGACGGGCGCGCGGTCACCTACGGCGACGTCTATCACCAGAACGAGGTGGAGCAGTCGAAGTACAACTTCGAGCATGCCGACCGCGATGCCCTGTTCGCCGCCTTCGACCAGCACGCGGCGGAGAGCGACCGCATGATCGAGCTGGGCCTGCCGCTGCCGGCCTACGAGCAGATGCTGTGCGCCTCGCACAGCTTCAACCTGCTGGATGCGCGCGGCGCGATCTCGGTCACCGAGCGCCAGCGCTACATCCTGCGCGTACGCGAGCTGTCGCGAAACGTTGCGCAGAAGTATTACGAGTCGCGCGAGGCCCTGGGCTTCCCGCTGTGCGCCGATGACGACACCAACAAGCCCGACGCCGCCTGAACCCTATTTCCCGGATCGCGCGCCCTTGCGCGCGGTCGTGATGGACCCGACACGGACCCGACATGGCTGAAGCCCGCGAACTCCTGATCGAACTGGGCACCGAAGAGTTGCCCCCCGCCGCCCTGCCGCGCCTGCGTGATGCCCTGGCCGAGGGTCTGGCCAACCGGCTGAGCGAGGCCGGGCTGGAGCCGGGCGTGCCCGAGACCTTCGCCACCCCGCGCCGGCTGGCGGTGCTGTTCCCGGACGTCCCGGGGCAGCAGCCGGACCAGTTGCAGGAGCGTCGCGGCCCGGCTGTGGCCGCCGCCTTCGATGACGCCGGCGAGCCGACCAAGGCGGTGCTGGGCTTTGCCCGCTCCTGTGGCGTGGAGGTCGAGCGCCTGGAGCGCGAGACCACCGACAAGGGCGAGTACCTGGTCTTCCGCCAGATGCAGCCGGGGCGCGCCCTCGGCGAGCTGCTGCCGGAGATGCTGGAGGCCGCGCTCGAAGCCCTGCCCACGCCCAAGCGCATGCGCTGGGGCAGCAGCCGCACCGAGTTCGTGCGCCCCGCGCACTGGCTGGTGGTCCTGCACGGGACCGAGGTGCTGGAGATGACGGTGCTGGAACAGACCGCCGGGCGGGCCACGCATGGTCACCGCTTCCACCAGCCCGGCGCGCTGGAGCTGAAGCGCGGCAACGACTACGCCGAGCGGCTGCGCAGCCCCGGCTTTGTCGAGCCGTCGTTCGAGGCGCGGCGCGAGAACATCCTGGCCCAGGTGCACGAACAGGCCAAGGCCCTGGGCGGGCGCGCACTGGTGGATGCCGACTTGCTGGACGAGGTGACCGCACTGGTAGAGTGGCCGGTGGCCCTGACCGGCGGCTTCGACCCGCGTTTCCTGGATGTCCCGCAGGAGGCGTTGATCTCCACCATGCAGGACAACCAGAAATACTTCCCGGTGGTCGACGAGGCCGGGCGCATGCAGCCGCACTTCATCGTGATCAGCAATATCGAGTCGCGCGACCCGCACGCGGTGCGCGACGGTAACGAGCGCGTGCTGCGCCCGCGCTTCGCCGATGCCGAGTTCTTCTGGCAGCAGGACCGCAAGAAGCGTCTGGAGGAACGGCTGGATGCGCTGGACTCCGTGGTGTTCGAGAAGCGCCTGGGCACGCTGCGCGACAAGTCCGTGCGGCTGGAGGCCCTGATGCAGCGCCTGGCCGGCCTGATGGGGCTGGATGCCGGGCTGGCCGCGCGCGCCGCGCGCCTGGCCAAGTGTGATCTGGTGACCCAGATGGTCTTCGAGTTCACCGAACTGCAGGGCACGATGGGCCGCTACTACGCCCTGCACGACCGCGAGGATGAGTCTGTCGCGGCTGCAATCGAACAGCACTACTGGCCGCGCCAGTCCGGCTCCGAGCTGCCGGATGTCCCGCTGGCCCAGGCCCTGGCGCTGGCGGACCGCCTGGACACGCTGGTCGGGATCTTCGCGATCGGCAAGCAGCCCACCGGTACCAAGGACCCGTTCGCCCTGCGCCGCGCCGCGCTGGGACTGGTGCGCATCCTGGTCGAGCGCGAACTGCCGCTGGCCCTGACCCCGCTGCTGCAGGCCGCGGCCGAGCCGATCCGCGAACGGGTGCCGGAGGCCGACCAGGCGGTGGAGCCGGTCCGCGAGTACATCCTGGAGCGCCTGCGCGGCTACCTGCTGGAGCAGGGCCAGGCGCACGAGACCATCGAGGCAGTGGCCGCGGTCGCGCCCGATACCCCGCTGGACTTCGTCCGCCGCGTGCGCGCGGTCAGCCTGTTCCGCGAGCGCCCGGAGGCCGAGGCCCTGGCTGCGGCGAACAAGCGCATCCACAACCTGTTGCGCAAGGCCGGCGAGGAGGCCGAGGCCGACCTCGACCCGGAGGCCCTGGCGCTGGACGAGGAGCGTCAGCTTTACCAGGGCCTGCAGGCGGTGCGTCCCGGCGTCGAGCAGGCGGTGGCCGATGGTGACTACCTGCACGCCCTGGGCGAGCTGGCGGGCCTGCGCGATCGCGTCGATACCTTTTTCGACCAGGTGATGGTGATGGCCGAAGATGCCGCCGAGCGGCGCAACCGTCTGGCCCTGCTGCGTGAACTGCGCCGCGCGTTCGAGACCGTGGCCGACATCGGCCGCCTGGCCACGGGATAGCGCCGCCGCATGCTGCCCCTGATCCGCGGTCTGCTGTTCCAGCTCGGGTTCATCAGCTCGATGCTGGTCTTCGGCGTGCTGGTGCCACCGCTGATCTGGCCGTTCTCGCGCCGCATCCGCTACCGGGTGCTGACGCAGTGGGGGCGCTTCAATGTCTGGTGGCTGCGGGTGACCTGTGGCGTGGACTACCGGGTGCGCGGCGCCGAACACATCGATGCGTCGCGTCCGCATGTGGTGCTGTCCAAGCATCAGTCGGCCTGGGAGACCGTCGCCTTCGTCGCGATCTTCCCGATGCAGACCTGGGTGCTCAAGCGCGAGCTGATGCGCATCCCGGTCTTCGGCTGGACGCTGGCGATGATCGATCCGGTGCCAATCGACCGCGAAGGCGGGCGCCAGGCGCTGGAGAATCTGGTCACCGAAGGCCGGCAGCGCCTCGACGAGGGCCGCTGGGTGATCGTGTTCCCCGAGGGCACGCGCGTGGCCCCGGGCGAACACGGGCGCTACCGTCAGGGCGGCGCGATGCTGGCCGCGCGTACCGGCTACCCGGTGCTGCCGGTGGCGCTCAACAGTGGCAGCTTCTGGCCGAAGAAGGGCATCCGCCGCTACCCCGGCACCATCGAGGTGGTGATCGGCCCGCCGATCGAGACCGCCGGGCGCAAGCCGGTGGAGGTGCTGGCCGAGGCCGAAGAATGGATCGAGACCACCATGGCCGGGATCGAGCCGCGTCCCGCCCGTCCGTCATCGGAGCCCGCACATGGCGAATGAACCCGTGATCAGCGCGCCGCTGGTCGAACTGCGTGACCGGACCATTTACCGCATCGGGGATGGTTCGCCGGCGGTCTGGCTGATCGACGACCTCGAACTGGGCGGGATCCTGGTCAACGCGCCGGCGTATTCGGAACCCCTGCTGGCGGCGATCCGGGCCATCACCAGGCCCGCCTACCTTTTCCTGCCCAGCCGCCATGGGGCACAAGACCTGGAGGCCTGGCGGGCGGCTGGCCTCGAGACCCTGGCGTTCGAGGCGGAGGCCCCGGCGATCCGCGCGGCCGGCGGCGAGGTCGATATCGCCTTCAACCGCAAGCAGCGCCTTTCGCGCACCATCGATTTCCTGCCGATGGCCGGGGTGACCGAGGGCACCTGTGCCCTGCGCCTGAAGAACCTGCCGGGAGTCGTGTTCTTTGGCCCGGCGCTGGCACCCGGGGCGGATGGCTGGCCCACGCTGACCCAGAATCCGGAGGACCATTCCTTCGAGGCGCGCCTGTTCGGCGCCCTGGGCGTGAAGGACCTGAAGTTTGCCTACGCCTTCTGTGATCGCTTCGACCCGGCGAGCACGCAGTATGGCCCGGACGCCGACCAGCACATCCAGGCCCGCATCGAGGCGGTATTCGACGAATAGCATCTTCGTAGGGGTTGGGTTGTCTTGGCCTGTAGGAGATTCTATGTCTCTCCACAAGGGGTCTTAGGTTGGTAATCGGTCTGATTGTTCATCAGGGCGAAGGCGACGCGGGCCAGCTTGCGAGCCAAGGCATTCAGCGCCTGGGTCGTCGCCAGGCCACGGTCCAGGCAGCGCTGGTAGTAGTCGCTCCAGGCGGGT